>DATAFJ010000079.1:0-24931 GCA_036257535.1 Vicinamibacterales bacterium
GTACTTGCCCTCGGTCGGCGAGTCCAGCAGGCCGAGTATCGAGAGCAGCGTCGACTTGCCGCAGCCCGACGGCCCCGCGATGGCGATGTACTCGCCCTTCTGAATCTCCAGATGGATCCCGGCGAGCGCGTGGGTCTCCACTTCATCGGTGAAGAACACCTTCGTGACGCCGTCGAGGCGGATGAGCGGTTGTGCGGCAGTGTTCATCGGGTCTCCTTCACTCCTCAATTCAAACGAACCCTATCGAACGAGTCGAACTGCGACATGTCGGACAGAATCACCTGGTCGCCCGGCCGGAGCCCTTCGAGAATCTCGATCGTGTTGACCGAGCTCCGTCCGAGCTTGACGTTCACGCGGACCGCTTCGCCCCCTTCGAGGAGCTTGAAGAGTCCGACGGTGCTCTGTTCCTGGCCGAAGGCGGGCCGGCCTACGAAGACGACGTTGGTGAGCCGCTCGAGCTCCACCGTGCCGTCGACGCTCAGATCGGGACGCGCACCCGACGGCAGCTCGCCGCTGAGCGTGACGTCGACGCCAACAGTGCCGTTCGTGGCGTTGGCGTCGATTCGCGATACCTTGCCCTCGACGATCCCGTTACGCGTGTCGATCGACGCGACCTGGCCGATGGCGATGTCCTTGGTCTGGGTCTCGGCGATGCGGAGCTCCGCCTTGAGCGACTTCGGATTCGCGACGCGAGCCACGTTCGTTCCGGCCTGAACCTGCTGGCCGACTTCGACGGGGACCACCTGCAGCGTGCCGGCAATGCCCGCCCGCACCTTCAGCTCGTCGAGCTGACGCCGGCGGAGCTCGTAGAGCGTGCGAAGACGATCGACCTCGGCCTGCTGCGGAGCGAGCTGCGCGTTGATGTTCTGCGAAGCGATTTCGAGCCGCTTCTGTTCGATCTCGAATCGGTTCTTGAGCTCCTGCGCCTGCGACCGCGACTGCTTGAGCTGGATTTCGGAAATGAGCTGGTCTTTCCAGAGCGTCTCGTTGGCCTCGAGCTGGAGCGCCGCTTGCCGGAATTCGGCCTCCACGCGCGCAGTGCCGGCACGCTGGTTCAGCAGCTCGCTTTCGAGTTCGGCCTTGCGGCTCTCGAACTGCGCCTGCGCGGACTTATACGCGAGCTGTTCGCCCAGCACTGACTGCTCGAGCTCCGGATTGCTGAGCTCGAGAATGATGGTGGTCGGCGTTACCTGTGCGCCCGATCGGAGGATGATCCGCTCGACGCGCCCCTGGGTCGTGGCCGGAATCCAGCGGATCTCTTCCGGGACCAGCGTCCCCGAGCCTCGGACCTGGCGGAGCATCGGCCCCCGCTGCACCTTGTCGATCCACACCGTCTGGCGATCGACGGTCGGTGCCGCAGGCTTCAGCCGTGAGACGCCGATGGTGATGAGAATAATGACCGTCAGTGCGCTCACCGCGTAGACGGACTGCCGAATGCGCTTCCGGCGCTTTACTTCTGGTCCCCGCGCAATATCAACCATCTGAGAGAAACCTCGTCTGTGCAGGGAGTGCGAAAGTACTGCCAGCCGCGTTCGTCATCGCAAGTGTCTCAATAACAATCAATTGCACGAATCAGCCCGCTGTGGTTCCCCCGCCGGTTGCCCGGTCTCGGGATCCCCCGTCCCGGATCCGGGCACATGTTGCCCGGTGCCTGAGTTTGCTGGAAACATTGGACGGAAAAGATCTGCGCTCGGTTTAGAGAATTCGCGGTAAGGTCTTCAGGACACGCATGCTGCGCCTGCTCGGCAAGCTCATTCGGATGGTGGTCGTGCTCGTTCTGGTCGTCGCGGCCGCCGGCGTCGGCCTCTACGTGCTCGGCAGTTCCCTGCCGCAGTCCCACGTCGCCACCTTGTCGTCCGCCTTGCCCGCCGCCCCCGACGTCGTCTGGAAGACGATCACGGATGTCAGTGCCTTCCCGACGTGGCGGCTCGACGTCAAGGCGGTCGAGAAGGTGTCGGCCGGGCCGACAGGGGTGTCGTGGGTCGAGGTAGGCGCGAACGGCGATAGGATTCCACTGGAAACGGTCGAGGCGGCTCCTCCCAAGCGGCTGGTCGCCCGCATCGGCGAGGGCCTTCCTTTCGGAGGAACCTGGACCTACGAGCTGAGCCCCGAGGGGTCAGGGACGCGGCTGACGATCACCGAGCGTGGGGAGATTTACAATCCGTTCTACCGGTTCTTCGCGCGCTACGTGTTCGGCTACACCGCGACGATTGAGGGATATTTCCAGGCGCTGACGACCAAGCTGGGGTCCCCCTAGCCAGATCCCGTCCGAACCTTCACGCTCTTGCCTTCGGTCTCGACGTCGAAGGTTCGCACCGACTTTCTTGCAGGACCGCATCGGACCTTTCCGGACGCGCACTCGAACTGCGAGCCGTGCCACAGGCACTGCACGACGCCTTCAATCAACACGCCACCGGCGAGCGACCCGCCTCGATGGGTGCATCGATCGTCGAACGCAACGTATCCGTCGGGTGTTCGGGCGAGCGCGATGCGCCTGCCGGCGGCCCGAATCAGCTTCATCTGGCCGTCCTCGAGCTCGTCGACGGTCGCCACCCGAACGGCTTCGCCCTTCCTGGGTTCGACGCGTTCCTCGCTCCACTTGCCCGCGTTCGCGTAGCGATGATCGACACTGATCAGGTTGCGAGATACCAGCGTTCCGCCGAGCCACCCCGCGTAGCAGAGGATGGCCGCGCCGACAACGTCGAGGGCAAGCGTCATCATCGTCGGCTCGGCGTCGGCGCTGCCCCGCAGCCAGCGGGAGCCGGCGATCAAGCCGAGCGCCGTCACGTTGGCCATGCCGTGGCGAGCGGCCCTCGCCTTGGCGGTGCTTTTCGGCGGCACCGTGTACAGGAAGTCGACAAGGCCTGGAATCGCCGCCAACACTGCGGTTGCGGCGCCTGCCGCGGCGAGGTGACCGCCGGTCGTCCACAATGCCGGCTCGTTCAGCAGGCGGCCGGCAAGGTTGAACGCCGCGGCGCCGAAGAGAAAGGCGAAGGGGAAGGGAATCAGCGCCGGATGTATGGCGTGATTCATGAAGTGAGCAGCGCTTCGCATACTGCGGGCAACCCACGCAAGGCGCTTGCCCGCTTGTCCGCCGAAGCCTTGCGCGGACTGGTGTGGAAGCTCGACTGTGATGACGACCTCGCCTGACGCGACGGCTGGCGTTCGACGAACCGGGGGGCAGGGGCCCCCGGCCCGAGCGATGCCCATCGGGGCGGAGGTGCAGCCCGCGGGCGGGATTCATTTCCGCGTCTGGGCGCCGCGGTGCCGCCGGGTCGCAGTGGAAACAGCGCGGCCGGATGCACCAGCCGGTGAGTCGGTCACAGTGGCGCTCGCGTCCGAGCCGGGCGGCTACTTTGCCGGCCTCCATCCACAGGGAAGAGCGGGAGACCTGTACTGGTTCCGCCTCGATGACGACGAGACGCGCTATCCGGATCCCGCATCGCGCTTCCAGCCTCAGGGTCCTCGCGGACCGTCAGAGATCGTCGACCCATCGCAGTTTCACTGGACCGACCAGGGATGGCGCGGCCTGAAGCTCGCGGGGCAAGTCATGTACGAGGTCCACGTCGGTACGTACACGCGCGATGGGACCTTCGACGCGCTGACGCGCGAGCTGCCCCGGATTGCCGAGCTCGGCGTCACCGTGCTCGAGGTCATGCCGGTCGCCGATTTTCCCGGACGCTTCGGGTGGGGCTACGACGGCGTGTGTCTCTTTGCGCCGACCAGGCTGTACGGGCGGCCGGACGATCTCCGTCGCCTGGTCGATCGCGCCCATGCCATCGGCATGGGAGTGATTCTCGACGTCGTCTACAACCACTTAGGCCCCGACGGAAATTTCCTCACGCGGTTTACCGACACCTTCTTCGCGAAGCGCAAGGGAACAGACTGGGGCGACGCAATCAACTTCGACGGCGAAGGTTCGGAAGGTGTCCGCGAGTTCGTCATTCAGAACGCCGCCTACTGGATCGATGAGTTTCACTTCGACGGCCTCCGCCTCGACGCCACGCATGCAATCAACGACCGGTCGTCGCCGGACATCGTGACGGACGTAGCCCGGCAGGTCCGGGAGCGAGCAGCCGGACGGGACACGATTGTCGTCGCCGAGAACGAGTCGCAGGAAGCGGCTCTCGTGCGGCCGGTCGACCGCGGCGGCTGCGGCCTCGACGGCCTCTGGAACGACGACTTTCAGCACAGCGCGCTCGTGGCGCTGACCGGCCGGCGGGAGGCGTACTACACGGACTATCTGGGCACTGCCGGTGAGTTCGTAGCGATGGCGAAGCGCGGCTTCCTGTATCAGGGACAGCTCTACTCGTGGCAGAAGAAACACCGCGGGAAGCCGACCGACGGCATCCCGCGGTCGGCGTTCATTACTTTTGTCGAAAACCACGACCAGGTCGCGAACTCGGCGCGCGGCGAGCGCCTGCATCAGCTCTCGGCGCCCGGTACGTATCGCGCGATGACGGCGCTGCTGCTGCTCGGGCCGAACACGCCACTGTTGTTTCAGGGGCAGGAATTTGCCTCGTCGGCGCCGTTCCTGTTTTTCGCCGACCATCATCCCGAGCTCGCTCGCGCCGTGCGCGAAGGACGACGTGCGTTCCTCGCGCAGTTTCCGAGCATCGCGACCGAAGCGGCGCAGGCCGCACTGGCGCCGCCTGAAGATCCGCACACGTTCGAGCGCTGCAGGCTCGATCTGTCAGAGCGGGAGCGGAACGCCGCTGCCTACGCAATGCACCGCGATCTGCTGACGCTCAGGCGAGGCGATCCGGTTTTCGGCGCCGACGACGTCGAGATCGACGGCGCAGCCCTTGGCGCGTCAGCGCTGGTCCTGCGATTTTTCGGCGGGCCCGACGGCGATCGCCTGCTGCTCGTCAATCTCGGAAGCCAGCTCAATCTCGACATCGTGAACGAGCCGCTGCTTGCGCCGCCGGAGAATCAGCGGTGGCGACTGATGTGGTCGAGCGACGATCCCAAGTACGGCGGCGAAGGCGCGCCGCATGTCGAGCGCTGGTCCGGCTGGATGGTGCCGGGACAGGCGGCGGTCGCGCTCACGGCCGAGCGCCGGAGGACATTGTTGCCATGGCGGAAGTAACGCGCCGCCTCGCGTGGCCCAGCGTCGTCGGGGCCGATCCGGATGCCGGGATCACGCGCGAATGGCTGGTGACGAACGGCATAGGAGGGTATGCGTCCGGGACCGTGTCGGGGATCGTGACCAGGCGGTATCACGGGGCGCTCATCGCGGCGCTGCCGGCGCCGCTCGGACGCGTCGTGATGGTGAACCATCTCTTCGAGCGCGCGCGACCCGCTCGCGGCCGTACACAGATGCTCGGCGAGGCTCACCATCCGCCCGCCACGGCTCGCCGGCCGGCCGCGGTCCTCAGCGAGTTCCGGCTCGAGCTCGGTCTCCCGGTCTGGCGGTTCGACCTCGATGAAGGCGTGGCGATCGAAAAGCGGCTGATGATGCCTTACGGGCACAACACCGTGCACGTGCGCTATTCGATCGTCGCGGGAACTGAACCGGTCCAGCTTTTCATCCAGCCGGCGATCCACTTCCGCCCGCACGAGGCTTCGGTCAGCCAGGCGCTGTCCGGCGATTTCGTTCTGACGGCTCTCGACCGCGGCCGATACGAAGTCACAAACGGTACCGACTGGCCCACGCTGAGGCTCGTTGCCCACGGCCGGCGCCGCGCGTTCGTGCTGGCGATGCGCACGCTTCCCGAAGTGCTGTACCCGACGGAAGAAAGCCGCGGTTACGAAGCGCGCGGCGCGTTGTGGAGCCCCGGCTACTTCCGTGCGGTGCTGACGCCGGCGCGGGCGTTCGTCCTTACGGCCTCGGTCGACGATTGGGATCGAATCCGCGCGCTGCCGCCTTCTCGCGCAATTGCCGCCGAGCGCGAGCGGCGGCGCCGCCTGCTCGAAACGGCGCCCGAGCCGGCGCGCGAAGGACCCGCGGCGGAGCTGGTGCTGGCCGCGGATCAATTCACCATCACGCCCGTTGGCCGGCTGGAGGAAGCGGCGCGCGCCCGAGCCGAAGGCGACGACGTGCGAACGGTGATCGCCGGGTATCACTGGTTCACGGATTGGGGCCGCGACACGATGATCAGCCTCGAAGGGTTGACGATGGTGACCGGCCGGCTGCGTGAAGCCGGGTGTGTTCTCAGGACGTTCGCCCATCACGTCCGGGACGGACTCATCCCGAACATGTTTCCCGAGGGGGACAACGAGGGGCTGTATCACACGGCGGACGCCAGCTTGTGGTTCTTCCAGGCCGTTGCCAGGTATCTCGACGCGACCGGCGATCGGTTCACGCTCCGGCGCCTGCTGCCGGCGCTAATCGCCATCGTGGACAGCCATATCGCGAGCACGCGCTTCGGCATCGGCGTCGATCCCGGCGACGGCCTGCTTCGCCAGGGCGCAGAGGGCTATCAGCTCACGTGGATGGACGCAAAAGTGGACGGCTGGGTGGTCACGCCTCGTCGCGGTAAGGCAGTCGAGATCAACGCGCTTTGGTACAACGCTCTCAGACTGCTCGACGCGTGGACTCGCGAGGCGTCGATTCCGACCACCCACGATCTACGCGCGCTGGCGGCACGCACGCGCGAGTCGTTCAACCGCCGGTTCTGGTACGAACAGGGGAATTACCTCTACGACGTCGTCGACGCTGAATCAGGCGGTTCGGATGCGGCGTGCCGGCCGAATCAGATCTTGTCAATCTCGTTGACGCATCCGGTGCTCGATCCCTCGAAGTGGGCCACCGTCGTCGGCGTGGTTCGCGATCGGTTGCTGACGCCGGTCGGGCTGCGCACGCTGGCCCCGGGTCACCCTGACTACAAGCCGAGATACTACGGTGACCTTCGAACGCGTGACGCCGCCTACCACCAGGGTACCGTCTGGCCGTGGTTAATCGGACCGTTCATAGACGCATGGCTCAAGACCTATCCAAAGGCGGTGCCAGAAGCGCGCCGCATGCTCGAGGGCCTCCTCGCCCATCTGGACGACGGGTGCGTCGGCAGCGTGAGCGAGATCTTCGACGCCGAGCCGCCGTTTACGCCTCGCGGCTGCATCGCGCAGGCGTGGAGCGTCGCCGAGCTGCTGCGATGCCTGGTCAGGACCGGTCCCGACCCGACGGATGGCCTCGTGGCGCGAGAAATGAGATCCTCGAGCGGTCGCAACTAGCTTGACGCTCGAAAATCTCGGGTGGGACGGCCGGCGCGAGGAGCAGTTCGCGCCTTTTCGCGCCGACGGGCTCGAGCCCGGTCGTGTGGCGCTCGAGCACACGCACATCTACCGCGTGGTCACTCCGTCGGAGGACGTGCTCGCACGCGTCGCGGGCCGGCTGCGGCACGAAGCGGCCAGCCGCAAGGACTTTCCTGCGGTGGGCGACTGGGTGGCGCTCAAGAGCGGATCGTCGGGTCCCACCATTCACGCGGTTCTGCCGCGGACCAGCCAGTTCCTCCGGAAAGTCGCGGGCAGGCGCGCCGAGGAGCAGGTCGTTGCCGCCAACGTGGACACCGTGTTCCTCGTGACGGGCCTCGATGGCGACTTCAACGTGCGGCGCATCGAGCGCTATCTGATCCTCGTCTGGGAAAGCGGCGCGCAGCCGATGGTCGTCCTGAACAAGGCGGACCTTGCCGACGATCTCGATCGCCGCATCGCGGAGACGGCCCGAGTCGCGGCCGGCACGCCGGTTCTCGTCACGAGCACAAAGAGCGGCGCCGGACTGGACGCCCTGTCGGAGCATCTCGAGCCCGGGAGGACGTTTGCCTTTCTGGGGTCGTCAGGCGTAGGGAAGTCGTCGATCATCAATCGGCTCGCGGGCCATGATCTGCTGAAAATCAGCGAAGTGCGAGAGTCCGACTCGCGCGGCCGGCACACGACGTCGTATCGGCAGCTCGTGGTGCTGCCCGGCGGCGCCCTCGTCATCGACACGCCGGGGATGCGCGAAATTCAGCTCTGGGACGTGGATGAAGGCATCTCGGAGGTCTTTCAGGACATCGCCGCGCTCGCGCCCGGCTGCCGCTTTCGCGACTGCCAGCATCGAACCGAGCCGGGCTGCGCCGTGCGCGCCGCGATCGACGCTGGAGAGCTCGACGCCGGACGGCTCGAAAACTACCTCAAGCTTCAGGACGAGCGACGAAGCCTGGAGGCGCGTGTGGACGAGCGCGCGCTGCAGGAAGCAAAACGCCTTGGGAAGATCCAGTCGAAGGCGATCAAGAGAATGCAGAAGGATCGCGGACGCTGAGGCTACTTTTTCTCCGAACCGAATTTCAGTATCAAGACCGGCCGTTTCCAGAAGGACTTCTTCTCGGTGCCAGGCTTTGCCCGGCGTTGCGTCGGCGCGCTCTTCCGCCGGGCGCTGTTCTTCGAGACAGATGCCTCTTTGACGACGCCGCTGGTGCCGGTCGTCACCGTCGGCGTCGGCGCCGGCGCAGGCGTCGCGACGGCCGGCGCATCGATCACGGCGACGGTCGAGGTGCGCTCGGCCGCAATTGCCGCGGCGTTGCTGCGTGACGGCGTTTCGTGGCGCGGGAGTGACGAGATCAGGGCGGGAAGCCCGACCGTAAGCGCAAGAGTAAAGACGCCCGCCATGACCCACTGCGTCGCCTGCAGCGTCGATCCGATCGGCTGAGCACGCTTGCCGGGAACGGTGGCCACCAGAGCGGACACCTCATCCGGGTCGAGGCCTGCAGCGTCGGCGTACGCGCGGAGCGGTTTTTCCGCGCCGGTGCTCGACCACCAGTTATCGAACAGGCCCCATTCGAGCTCGCGCAGGAGGGACACCGGTATGCCGGTGTCAGCTCCGATCGCGGCCAGCGACGCGCCGCGCGCTCGCCGCGCCCGTCTAAGGTCCGAAACCGTGGACAAAGCCGGCCTCGGCAGCCTCGTCGCCGATTCACCGGCGCGCCGGGCGAGGTTCGCAACCACTTCCTGAGCATCGCTCGGCGCGATGCGATCGAGCACGCCTCGAAGCTCCGCCAGCGTCTGTAGCGGAACGAGGCACCGGTCGTCGGAAATCCGGGCCAGGGCGAACTTCAACACGGCCGGCACGCGCTCGCCCGATTGTCCGGCCGCACTTACGAGGCGCTGCAGCATGAGGCCGAGCGCGCGACCCGCCTGACCGACCGGGATCTCACGCCCGCATGACCACGAAGCGCGTCCGTCTGCTTCCAGTCGAATCTCGCCGATGGTCGGCACGAGAGCCGTGAATTCGTCGAGCTTGGTCTCATCCACACCGTCGGCGACGATGCGAAGGAGGGCGAGCGCTTCGGGTACGGCGACGCGGGTGACCTGCATCGCCAGCGCGAGTGGCAACGGAAATGGTTGAGGCATTTTGCTTCCCGGCCACGCTCCGAATGCGATTCTCGGGCCAAGGTTGGTCTGCCAGACGACGGCGTGACCACGCAGCACTCGACGACTGCGAGCAGCCCTACAACGCTAGATCTGTCTTGGAGTGGCTCTCCGGCTGTATTCAGTCAGTGCACTTTTCTTGCACTTCACGGTCCGGCTCAGCTGGTGAGTGTGCGGTTCGACTCCGCCGAGGCGGCTACGAGCCCGACAACGGCCCCGAAGATCACATGCGACACGAGAGTGACGACCGGTGTCATACGGCCGTAATTGAGGAGCAGGAATCCGGGCGGTTCGAGCAGCGGCGTCGAGTCCGATGCGCTCATCGGTGTTCCCATCCTGGGATGGACGAGCGGGAGCATCACGTTGACGAGCGCGGTTCCGACGAATATCCCGTGGAGGAGGCCGATGGCCCCGCCACGCACCCAGCCTGCGCCGCCGGTAGCGGCAAAAGCGATGTGGTACAGCAGGGCGAAGATGACGCCGATCACGAAGTGCAGGGCATACCCAATCGCCTGGGCGCGATCCCTTCGGGACGTGACGGCGGTCCCCAGCAGGAACGGTATGTCCATCCGGGTCCACCCGAGCTCGCTGGCGGCCCGGATGACCGTCGTCATCGCTATCGTCCCGAGAACGCCGCCGACGATCGCCTGCGCAGTCACGCCGGCCTGGCGGCCCGTTCGGAGCGGACGATGCCGGGGCGCGGGTTGAAGGCGGCTGCAGCGTTGACCAGGGCCAGGTGAACGAGCGCTTGAGGAAAGTTGCCGAGGTGCTCGCCCGTCGCGGGATCGATCTCCTCGGCGTACAGCCCGACATCGTTCGCGTGTCCGAGCAGTTGGTCCATCAATGAAGCTGCCTCATCCTGACGTCCGGCAAGCGCCAGCGCATGAACGAGCCAGAACGAACAGGTCAGAAACGCTCCATCTTCGCCCTTGATGCCGTCCTCCGACGCGTACCGGTAGACGAACGGTCCGCGGCCGAGCTCGCGACGGATCGCGTCGAGCGTCGCGTTCGCACGAGGGTCGTCCGGCTCGAGGTACCCGACGATTGGAAGCATCAAGAGTGCCGCGTCGAGATGACCCTCGCCTGCGCGCCCGACGTAGCTGTGAGCCTCGTTCGACCAGCCGCGCGTGTCGACAAAGCTGCGAATCGCATCTGCCTCGTATCTCCAGCGCGCGGCCGTCCGGCGAGAAAGATAGCCTGCGTCCGTCAACCGTAACGCACGATCCAGCGCAACCCAGCACATCACCTTGGAATGGATGAATTGGGTGGGCGCCATGCGAACTTCCCAGATCCCATGGTCCGGCTGCCGCCAGACGTCGCAGACGTGATCGGCGACGTCGGCAAGAGCGCGCCCCGTGTCCGGGTCCAGTTCCCCGGCGGCGCCGGCGTACAGCCATGCCGCATCGAGGAGAGTGCCGTATACGTCGAGCTGCCGCTGGCTTTGGGCGGCATTGCCGACGCGCACCGGCCGCGAGCCACGATAGCCGTCCAGCGGGAGAGTACGCTCGGGCGCACGGCTGCCGCCGTCCAGCCGATGAAAGACGCGGAGCCGCGGTCGCGTCAACCGGGTGGCGTGCATGAACCACCAGAAAAACGCACGAGCCTCGGCCAGGCAGCCCAGGTGGAGCAGCGCTTCGATCGTGAACGTCGAGTCGCGGATCCAGCAGTAACGGTAATCCCAATTGCGAGACCCGCCGATGACCTCCGGCAGCGAGGTCGTCGCCGCCGCCGCGACGGCGCCCGAAGGCGCGAACACGAGCATCTTCATCGCAAGCGCGCTGCGGACAACGGCCTCCCGCCACGGACCGGAGTATGTGAGTGTGGAGCTCCAGCGCGTCCAGAACTCGGCGGTCGCGTCCAGCCGCCGCTCGACGTCGCCTCGCTGGGGAAACACGAGCGGCTCCTGATGCGCCATCGTCAGTGCGAGCATGGCGCGATCGCCGGCGCCAAGCTGCAGTCGCCCGGAGAGGCCGTCGGCGTCAGTCACTGCCGGGTTTCCATCCCACACGTGAACCGCCACGGCGTCGGGCCCAGAGACGGCGACAGCGACGCTGCCTCGCCGTTCCGCGCGCCATGTCGCCAGCGAGTGGCCGAATCGGGGCTCGACGCGCCAGGTCAGGCGAATCCGGCCGGTGAGGCACTCCACCCGCCGCGCCAGCTCTCGAAACGGAGTGAGGACCGTGGTCTCGGGAAGAGTCAGGGCGTCGGTGACGCGGACGCGGCCGGTGGCGGTCTCGAAAGTCGTTTCGAGAACGTTCGTGCCCGGGAGATACCGTCGGGTGGCGGAAAACTCTTCGTCGGGCGCGAGAGCGAACGCCCCGCCGCCCGCGTGGTCGACGATCGCGCCGAAGACGCTGGGCGAGTCGAGGTTGGGTATGCAGAGCCAGTCGATGGAACCGTCCAGACCGACCAGGGCGACGGTCCGGCCGTCGCCGATCGCGGCGTACGCCGCAATCGGCAGATATCCCTCCACCCTCATTGATCAGGCTGTCGGGACGGCTGCCGATCGAACGGCGATCGACAGGCCGCCCCTGGCTGGGCGCTCGGTGGTCGAACCAGGCAGGCGCCCGAGCCGCCAGGCTACGGAATAGACGGGTCGTCCGGCGGGAGACTGCCGAACTCGGTCGATGAGATAGATCCCAAGGTTTCTGGTTCGGGCCGAGCCGGTGCTGCGGCGGCCGCGCGACGTGCGGGTGCCCGCTTCGCGGCACTCTTCTTCTTCCTGCCGCCGGTTTTTGCCTTGCGGGAGGCCTTGCGCGCCGTCTTCCTCGTCTTGCGGGCCGCCTTTGTCGACTTGCGACCGCGTCCGCCCTTCCGCTTGCCGGCCTTTTTCTTACCTCGTGCACTCCGCTTCTTCGCCATTACGCTGCTCCCCCTGGTGGCCCCGTATCCTTACCGAAAACGTTGCGACATTCAATATGAGATCGCGCGTTGCGCATGATTAGATCGCGACATGCGAATCGCACTCGTCCAGCATCACGCGACGACCGACAAGTCGGCGAACGTCGAGCGCGGCTTACGAGCGCTCGAAGCGGCCGCGCGCGAAGGGGCTTCGCTCGTCTGTTTTGCGGAGCTGGCGTTCGAGCCCTTTCATCCGCAACGCCCGGCCGCTTCGGATGTAACGGCGCTGGCCGAGCCTGTGCCAGGCCCGACCGTAGACGCCTTCATGTCCGCCGCCCGTCAATTTGGAGTCGTCGTCGTCCTGAACCTCTTCGAACGCGCCGGTGGTCGCACGTACGACTGCTCGCCAGTCATCGATGCCGACGGGCGGCTGCTCGGACGCACGCGGATGGTCCACATTACCGAGTACGCGTGCTTCCACGAGCAGGGCTACTACACGCCTGGCGACACCGGCGCGCCGGTATACGCCACGCGCGTTGGCCGAATCGGCGTGGCCATCTGCTACGACCGCCACTACCCGGAGTACATGCGCGCGCTCGCGGTCGGAGGCGCCGACCTTGTCGTCGTTCCGCAGGCCGGGGCGGTGGGCGAGTGGCCCGAGGGTCTGTATGAGGCCGAGATGCGAGTGGCGGCGTTTCAGAATGGATACTTCGTCGCGTTGTGCAATCGCGTCGGGAAGGAAGATCTGCTGATTTTTTCGGGCGAATCCTTCGCGTGCGGCCCCGACGGGGTTGTGATCGCGCGCGCCCCGCTGCTCGAGGATCACGTCCTGCTTGCCGATCTCGATCTTGCGGAAACGGCCCGCTCGCACGCACGGCGCCTGTTCCTTCAGCATCGACGGCCGGAGTTGTACGGCGAGTGGATAGGGCGGTAGCGGCGGCGCTGGCTACTCGGCCATGTCCTGGAGCCGACGCTCCGCTCGGTCGCGCGCCACGGTCGCGTCGGTGAGTGCACGCGCCGCCTGCCTGGCCGATCGCCTGACTTCGTCGAGCGCCGTACGAGCCGCGTCGACGCGCGCCGCGGCTTTGTCGGTCGCCTTCCGCGCTTCAGCCGCTTCTTTCTCCGCCTCGTCGAGCGCCGCTTCCGCTCGTTCGACACGCTGTGCGTGGCGAGAAGCGAGCGACTCCGCCTTCTGGACGGCGCTTTCGGCCTCGCGAAGCGCCTGTTCCGCGGCACCGATCGCGCGCGGACTGTTGCGCGGCTCCGGTTCTTTCGGGCGCCGGTCGGGCATCCGTAAGACGACGCCGCGCGGGGCCGGCTTGACGCCGGAGAAGAGCTCGAATCCGGCGGGTGAGAGCGGCTTTGTCAGCCGTCCGGGCGCGATGTCGTCGGCCGGCAGCGCCGCCAGCGTCCTCGAGACGGCATCGAGCGTGGACGATGTCGTTGGATGGCCCGCGCGCGCGAGGATTCCGTTCGTTTCTTTGAGCGCCGCGTTCAGCGCGGACCGATGAGCGGCGTCGGGGTCCCGCAGGTCCACTTTCTTGCCTGAGAGTGCCGCGCGGTGCGCGCTGCGAAGACGATTCGAGGCTTCCACCAGGGCGTCCCACGTCTTGCGCGACGTCCAGTACAGCTGGTTGACGGCCCAGGCAGGCAGAGTCGGTTTCGCAAGCGCCTTGATCGCCGCCTTGCCGTCGCGGTCGGCTTCCTTCGCGAGCTCCGTTCTGGCTGCGGTGAATTCGTCGAGCGGAAGCTTATAGAGACGATCGATGTCGGACTCATCGGCCATAGTTCGCAGCGAGAGAGCCCGTCCATCCTACCGCAGCCAACTCTCCCCCGGTTCAGCCCGTCCAAGCCGTCAGTGCCATCCGACCGAGGTGTCCTTTGACTGACCTTCACTACGCGATCCGGCTTCTTTTCCGCGCCCCGGGCCACACGCTGACGGCGATCGCGGCGCTGGCGCTCGGCATCGGCGCCACCGTCGCGATCTTTACCGCCGTTTACACAACGCTCTATCGGCCGTTGCCGCTTCCGGAACCGGATCGGCTCGTCGTGCCCGTCGGGGTGAACGTATCGGAAGGCATCGAGCGCGGGAGCGTGCCGTACGCCGACTTCGCCGACTGGCGCACCGACCGACGCCTCTTCAAACACGTCGCCCTTTACTGGGACAGCTCGTTCGACTTGGCGGGCGAAGGGACACCGGAGCGGATTCCCGGCCTCTCTGTGACTGAAGACTTCTTCGCCGTCATGCAGGCGCGGCCGCTGGCCGGAAGGCTTCTCGGACCGGCCGACCATGCCGCGGGCGCCCCGGCCGTAGCTGTGATCGGCGACGGATTGTGGCGGCGGCGCTTCGGCTCCGATCCGGCAGTCATCGGACGCGAGGTCAGGCTTGCCGGCGTCGTCACCACGATCGTCGGCGTCGTCGACTCGCGGGCGATCTGGCCCGACGGCCTCGACCTGTGGGTGCCCTTGCCGATCCCAGCGATGGGAGCGGAGGACCTGACGCGCAGGGACAACATGATCTTTCAGGCAGTCGCCCGCCTGGCGGACGGTACGTCCGAAGGCGAGGCTCGTGCGCGAGTCGCCGCGATAGCCGCGCGCGTCGCGCGTGACGAGCCGGCAACGCGGGGCGGATGGTCGGCGGACATCGTCTCGGCGAAGGACTATCTCGTCGAGCCGGAGATCAAGCTTGGCATGCTGGTCCTGCTGGGCGGCGTCGGGCTCGTTCTGCTTATCGTCTGCGTCAACCTGGCAAACGTGACGCTTGCGCGCGGCGCGGTGAGGGCGCGCGAGGTCGCGCTGCGGTCCGCGCTCGGCGCCAGCAGGGGCCGGATCGTTCGTCAGCTCATGACCGAGAGCCTCCTCATGGCGGGAATAGGAGGCGCCGCCGGCTGTTTCGCTGCGGCCTGGCTGCTCCAGGGTCTGAAAGCAGCGGCGCCACGAGAGCTCACCATGCTCGAAGGTGTTCGTGTCGATGGCCTCGCGCTTGGCGTCGCGTTGGCGCTGGCTGCTGGGACCGCTGTGCTGACCGGCCTGGCGCCGGCGGTCGTGGCGGCTCGGCACCAGCCGTCGGAAACCCTGCGGGAAGGCGGACGCGGCGGCGCCACCGGCCGCCGTGGCGCGCGTATCCGCGACGTTCTCGTCGTCGCAGAGATCGCACTGGCGATTGTCCTGCTCGTCGGAGCCGGGCTGATGCTGCGGACGTTCAGCAGGCTGCTCGAGGTCGACCCGGGAGTGGACGTGGACCGGATTCTGGCGGGCCGCATTTCCGCTCCCGGAGCGCGGTACGTGACCGGAACGTCCAAAGTACAGTTCTACGATCGTCTTACGACGGCGCTCGCGTCTCACCCCGAGGTGGAATCGGCGGCGGCGACGTCGTACCTGCCGGCTGGTGGCCGCGGATTTGGGCTCGGACGCGCGTTTCTACTCGAGGGACAACCGGAGCCGCCGGCGACGGCCGACCATGCCGCCATGTGGAACGTCGTGACGCCCGACTACTTTCGAACGCTGGGTATTCCCGTCCTGAAAGGCCGGCCGTTCAACGCCCGCGACACGGAAACCTCGCCACCGGTCATGGTGATCAACGAGACCATGGCGCGGCGGGTGTTTGGGAAGGAGAATCCGCTGGGCCGGCGTATCCGGTCGTGGCGTGACGAGAACGTTCTTCGCGAAGTCGTCGGCGTCGTGGCGGATGTGCGGTACGGCGGGTTGGCTGATGAAGACACATCGCTCGTCTATGTTCCGCACCGCCAGAACAGCTGGGGAACGCTGACGATTGCGGTGCGGGCGCGCGGCAATCCGGCGGCGCTCGCGAATCTCCTGCGCCGCGAGGTGGCCGCTATCGATCGCGACATCGCGGTAGCCCGGGTCGATACGCTGAGCGCGATCGCGGCCGAGTCGATCTCCGGACAGCGGTTTGGCGCGCTCCTGCTCGGGCTCTTCGCAATTGCGGCGGCGCTCCTCGCGGGCATCGGAGTTTACGGTGTCATGAGCTACGCCGTTGCGCGGCGCGGTCACGAGCTCGGCGTCCGCCTGGCGCTCGGCGCTACGCCTGCGTCGCTCTTTGCGCTCGTCTTGCGGCACGGTCTCGTGCTGGCGGCGGTCGGGACCGTCATCGGGATCGCCGGCGGAATCGCCCTCGGCCGGGTCATGCGCGGGCTGTTGTACGGCGTCGAGCCGGCCGATCCGGTCACGCTCGCAGCAGTCCCGGTCCTTATCGTCGTGATCGCGATGGCGGCCTGCGCGCTTCCAGGACGCCGCGCGGCACGAACGGAGCCGCTGACGGCACTCAAGGCTGAGTAACGGCTGCTGGCTCGATAGAGCATTAGGATGGGACGTCTGCCTCCATGTTGCTCCACGAGCTCGTCGACACGTCGATGGCAGTCCAGGCGGTATCCGGCCGTCTGGACAAGACCGCCCGGCTCGCCGCTCTCCTGACCCGCGCGTCTCGCGACGAGATCGAGATCGCGGTCACGTTCCTATCAGGCGGAATGCGACAGGGCCGGATCGGCCTCGGCTTCGCCGCGATCCGGGTCGCACGCGAGATACCCGCGGCATCCGATCCCTCGCTCACGCTCGAAGACGTCGATCGGACCTTCGAACGGATCGCTGCGGTGAGCGGCGCCGGGTCCGGTCGCGAACGCGCGGGACTTCTCCGCGGTCTGTTGGCGCGTGCGACGCGGGGCGAGCAGGAATTCCTCGCGCGGCTGCTCTTCGGGGAGCTTCGCCAGGGTGCGCTCGAAGGCGTGATGGTCGACGCGGTCGCGAAGGCCGCGGGGGTGCGCGCCGCCGTCGTGCGCCGCGCCGCGATGATGGCGGGCGATCTCGCGGTGGTGGCGCGCGTGGCGCTCACGGAGGGCGAGCCGGCGCTCGCGGCGTTCGCCGTTCAGCTTCTCAGACCGGTTCAGCCGATGCTCGCCGAGTCGGCGGCCGATCTCGATGAAGCGCTCGGCGAGGCGGGCGAGTTCCTGGTCGAACAGAAGCTCGACGGCGCCCGCATTCAGGTCCACAAGGCTGGCGACGAGGTTCGGGTGTTCTCGCGAACGCTCAACGAGGTCACCGAGGCCGTGCCGGAGGTCGTCGCCGTCGTGAAGGCGTCACCCGGGCGCAATCTGATCCTCGACGGCGAGGTCATCGCGCTGCAGCGCACGGGGGCGCCGCATCCTTTCCAGGTCACGATGCGCCGGTTCGGGCGGCGCCTCGACGTCGATCGACTCCGAGCCGAACTGCCGCTGACGCCGTTCTTCTTCGACTGCCTGCTCGCTGACGACACGGCGCTTCTCGACGAGCCGCTCGCGCGCCGTGCCGCCGCGCTGGCCGAGTCGATCGACGCGGCTGCCGTCGTCCCGCGCCTGGTCCAGCCGGCTCCGGCCGATGCTGCTGCGTTCCTCGAAAGGACGCTCGCGGCGGGGCACGAAGGCGTCATGGTGAAGACGCTCGGCGCGCCGTATGCAGCCGGCCGTCGCGGCGCCGCCTGGCTGAAGGTCAAGCGCGCGCGCACGCTGGATCTCGTCGTCCTGGCGGCGGAGTGGGGAAGCGGAAGGCGCCGCGGCTGGCTGAGCAACCTGCATCTGGGCGCGAGAGACGAGGAGCGCGGCGGATTCGTCATGCTGGGGAAGACGTTCAAGGGTCTCACCGACCAGATCCTCGCCTGGCAGACACGCGAGTTCCTCGCTCGCGAGATTGGCCGCGACGATTACACCGTCTACATCCGTCCCGAGCTTGTGGTCGAGATCGCTTTCAACGATCTCCAGGAGAGTCCTCACTATCCGGGCGGCCTCGCGCTGCGTTTCGCGCGGGTGAAGCGATACCGCGCAGACAAGACTGCGGCGGATGCGGACTCGTTCGAGTCGGTGCTTCAGGTGTACCAACAGATGACGGGGCTGGACCCGCCGGCGCGACGGGCGGCACAATGAAGAAGCAGGATCACGGTTTCAAGGAGGCCCCATGTCACGTCCGTCCTGGTCGATGCGCCGCGCCGCCGTCGGTGCCGCGATCGTCCCGATGATTGCATTTGCAGCCCCGCGGGCGCAGGCGCCGGCTGACGTGCAGTCACTTACCGCGACGAACCAGGTCGTGGTCCCGTTCGAGCACAACGCGCGTCAGAAGGCCCTGATGATTCGCGCCACAATCAACAACCGCCCCGCGCTGCTCCTGCTCGACACCGGCGCGCGGAACAGCATCATCAGCCGTGAAATTGCGGGCATGCCGTCGGAAGATCTGAGGGGTGGATTTTCGAGCGGCGGTCCGGGCTTCAAGGGCGAGGCCATCACGATGCGGACGACCGTCCGGCTCGGCGAGGAACAGTGGCACGACCATCCGGTAGCGGTCATGAACCTCACCGAAGTACGGCGTGTCTTCGACGGCCCGATCGACGGCCTGCTTGGCGAGGATCTGCTCTGCACGTTCAAGCAGGTGACGTTCGACTATCCGAACAAGCGGATCGTGTTTACGAGGCGGGACAGGAAGTAGGCGCTACTTCGCGCTTCCGATGGTGAACCCGATCGAGCGCTCGATGGGGTTGTAGAAGTTCCCGTAATTCGGTGACGTGAGATTGTTCTGCACGTCGCGGTCCGCGGAGGAGCCGAACACGTTGTATATCCTCAGCCCCGCGCGGAACCTGTACTTCTTGAACCGCCACGGCCGCACCAGCGAGAAATCCAGCGTCCGCACAGTCGGAAGTCGTCCCGTGCGGTTCCGAGGTTCGACGAAATCCTGGAATTCGTCCACGGCGGACCACGGGAACCCTGAACGAATTTCGAGGACCGGAGAGAAATCCAATTCCCAGGGAAGCCCGATCGTTCCGCGAAGCAGCAGCCGATGGGGGACGTCGGTTGGCTGCAGGTTGTTTTCGTTGGCGCGCAGAATCGGGTTGCGCAGATTGCCGTAGAACTGATCGTAGTTGTTGAGATCCCCGGTGGCCCGCGACCGCACGTACGAGATCGTCAAGTCCCGGCGGCCGCTACCCAGATATCGTGCCGTCGCTTCGACCTCCCAATACCGCGACGTGCCGCTGCTCGAGAGCCGCACGAGCCCAGCCGACGGATCGGGCTGAAGAATGTACTCGTGCGACCCGTGCCGCCGGAGGTAGTTGACCTTGAACAGCACCCGGCGGCCGAAGCGCTGGTCCCACTCGACGTTGCCGACGGTCGCTTCCGGCGTTCTCAAGCCGGCGTCCGAAAGGTTTTCGAGCACGACCGTAGGTCCGAGCTGAGAACCTGACGGATCGAAGCGCGTCAGCATCCTGGACTCGAACGACTCGAACGCGCCCACGTTGAGCGGTGTGCGCTGCGCGAACTTGCCGATACCTCCGCGAAGGATGCCGCGGCCCTCGGGCAGCACCCCGAGCGCCACGCCCGCGCGCGGCGACCAGTTCACGCTCTCCGTGATACCGTCACGGTCGCTCCGGATTCCGAGCTCCATCGTCAGACGCGAGCCGATCCGCCAGCGATCCTGGACGAATACGGCGAGTTCGGTTCCGTTGACGACTTCTATCGAGGGCGTCCCGAACTCCGTCAACTCGGCGAGCGAGCCGTCGAGGCGTCTGACCTCGATTGGACGGCTCAAGCTCGTCCCGTCGTAACCGGAGACCTGGAGATCGATTCCGACCTTGAATACATGCTCGCCACGCCAGTCGCGCGAGACGCTCACCGATTCGACGAGCTGAAGGCTGTGAACGTCGCGGTCCTGGTCGTTGAAGAAGCTTCCGCTCTGCGTCTCGGGAGCGTAGATCATCGGTCCCGGTGTGTCGTTGTTGGTGCTGATCTCGAACCACCGGCCGCTGAACGTCGATTCGAGCACGACGTCAGGCGCGATCGCGAACCGATCGACGAGACCGGCGGCCATCCCGCTCTGGTGGAATTCCAGCGTCGTCTCCGGCGGCCGGAACGTGTTCATCGTCGCGCGGTCGATTTCTCGAGGGAACAGGATGATTCCGCCGCCGAGGGTGTGACGCGTGGAGACGACGCCGTCGACCCGTGTGAACGAGTCGAAGCTTCTGAGCTTGATCTCCGGCTCCTCCGGAAGACTCTTCACCGGCGTCAGCACGTACCGGAACTGAAAGTCCTGGGAGACGAACAGACGGTCGCGCTTCAGAGGCCCACGTATCGAGAAGCGCGGCTCGAAGGCGCGGATGCCAACAAATCCTCCGCGGAACCGCGGAATCAGGTTGCCCGGCTTGATCTCCCAGTCGTTCGTTCCCCGGCGCGTCCGAATCTGCGTGACGCTCGTCGAGAATCGGCCATATTCGGCCGCGAACGGATTGGAGAGCACTTCGACGGACTCGAGGCTCTGTCCGGGCAGATCGAGATCGAAGTCGCCCGAGGACGGATCGACGAGGCTCGCGCTGCTGATCTGCAGCGCGCCCTGCGTTGGTTGTCCACCTTTTACGCGCAGGCGGCCATCCGCCCCGCGGACGACGCCGGGGAGGAGCGGGAGGAGGCTCTGGAAATCATCACCCTCGATGGGCGCGACATCGAGGATGGATCCTGAAAGCATGTCGCTCGTCGATACCGGCTGAACGCTTTCCGTCGGCGACGGGTTTGCCGGCAGCGTCGGCCGTTCCTCCGGCGACTGCCCGCGAACTACGACCGGTTCGACGCTGAATGTCAACCGAATGTCGAGGAGGATCTGGTTGACCAGGCCCGGCCGGACGTCGAACGCCGGCGAATCCTGCGACACGAAGCCGGGCCGCGTGGCGCGGACGATGTACCGGCCGGCGGGCACGTCGGGGAAATTGACCTGGCCCGAGCCGTCGGTCACGGTCCTCGCGAGGACGGTCTCGTCGGCGGCCGCGCGGAGCTCGACCTCCACGCCGGGCATCTGTACCTTGCCCTCGAGCACCGTGATCGTGGCCACGACGCGCCCTGCGGCTGGCGGGGGAACCTGCTCGGGCAGCGGTTGAACTGGAGCGACCGGGGTTTGAGTCGTTTGCGCCGCCGCAGCCACATCAAAAGACGTCAACAGAGCGGCAACGAGCAGCCAGGGACCGCGAGGCCGGAGAGCGCAGCTCATTTATCCGCACAAGATTACGTCACTCTTGACAGAACCGCGAAACCGGGTGCCTGCTGCGCGTCGCGGTCAACCCCGGAAAGCCCGCCGTCCTCGGGAACTACACCGTTTCGCGCGACGGAGTCCGGTTCACGCCGCGCTTTCCGTTCGATCCCGGCCGCCGTTATCACGTCACCTTCGACCCATCGTTGCTGCCGGGTTCCACGGTGGAGCGCGGAGCGCCGACAACAACGATCGTGGCGCGGCCGGCGGCGAGCCTGCCACCGTTGGCAACGGTCGCGGCAGTCTACCCGGGAGCGTCCATCCTCCCCGCGAACCGGCTCCGCATCTACATCCAGTTCTCGGCTCCGATGGGGCACGGCGGAGCCGAGCACGTACGAATTCTCGATGAACAGGGAAGGGCGCTCGACGACCCGTTCCTGCCGCTCGACACGGAGCTCTGGAGCCCCGATCGAACGCGAATTACGCTTCTCTTCGATCCTGGACGCGTCAAGCGCGGCATCCTGCCGAACGTGCAGATGGGCCGTCCGCTCAAGCCGGGCCGGCGCTATACGCTCATCGTCGACCGAAACGTGGCGCGACGCGCACGGGCGGCAGCTCGCCGCCGATTACCAGCGCGAGTTGAATGTCGGTCCGGCTGACGACAGCGCCATCGATCCCGCAGACTGGCACATCGAGGCCCCGGCGTCCACGACGCGCGAGCCCCTTCGCGTCTTCTTTCCCGAGCCGCTGGATCACCGAATGCTGCGAAGCGCGATGGGCGTGTCGCAGGCGGGCAGGCCGATCGGGGGAGACATCAGCACGGACGACGAGGAGCGGTGCTGGCTGTTCACCCCGCGTGAGAAGTGGGCGGCCGGGAGGTACGGCCTCCTCGTCCTCACGTCCCTCGAAGATCTCGCCGGAAACCGGGAAACGCGTGGCGGCAAGGCGACTCCCGCGCAGGTGGACTCGGTGACGATAGCGTTCGACGTGAAGTAGGTGGCCGGGCTGGGGGCGTCGGCCGTCAGTGCGACTCGCCGCTGAGCTTCTCCCGAAGCCGCTCGGCGAGGTCGCCAAACGTCTTGCTCGACTCACGGAGCAAGTAGTTGTCGTCTTCGAGGCGCTCCAGGACCTCCTCGCAGTTGCGGAGCTTCTCGACGAGCTCTTCCGGGTCGTCTTGATCCGCGGGACGCTTCTTAACCTCGTCCACGGTCACCTCCGCCCGCTCGGGCAGGCAAATCGCATTCCGCAGGCGCTATACTGTGCGCTCGAATGCGCGGGTGCGCGCATGGCGCGATTTATCAGCAGTCTGGCGCTCTCGGCGAGCATCGCCATATCCTCGGCATGCCTCGTCATCGTAGGCGTCGGTCCAAGCGCGGTGCTCACTCCGCCACCGCTGATACTCAGTCCGACCCATCTGTTACCCACTCCGCATCCGGGATTCAGTTGTCCCCTGCTGCCGCCATGGTCCGGTACCTTTGTGGTCCGATTCGGGGAGGGTGACAAGGACTTCGAGCTCGACGAGGTCGTCGTCCGGTTCGTTGATAGCCACGGGATTGCCGGCCCGTCGACGGTATTCGATCGAACCGTTCTGGCCGGGCGCTTCGGGTCGGTGGGCCTGCGCGATCACCGGAGCCGCGGGTTCGCGTTCGCGTTTCGATTCGGCTGCGCCACGGCGTCGTCGGGGACGATATTCGTCGCGGTTCGGTTGCGAAGCGGAGCGGGACGCACGCACGAGACGAGCGGCAGCGTGGCTGTCGACTAGCCGGCGTTGATGAACGCGACCAGGGCCTCAACCTCCGGCCGATCGAGTGAAGGCTCGGCATCCGGAATAAAAAAGCTGGTGGCCTCGGGCAGATGACGTCTCCACGGACGGCCGCGCCGTGGGCTCCAGACCCGGCGTGAGCCCGCGATGGCCTCGATTCGGCTGCTCAGGCGGTCAACCAGCCTGGCACCGTGCTACCGCACCGCGTATCCAAGGGTGAACGGCTCGCCTGCGCGAATACGTTCGGGCAGCGAGTCCATCGTGATCACCGCCCACCCGCCGGCGAAGATCGGCGGCGTAGTCACCAGCAGCGCCGCCGCTACCAACGATCCGCAAGCCTTCGGTCCATCTGGCGCCTCCGTTTTCGTGTGCCTCAGCCGCCGCATCTGATAGACGTGCTACAGCCGACGATCGTTATCACCAGGCGGGATGATGAGCCCGGTGGGATGGGCTACACTGCGGCCGTGGCGTCCGATCTGAAGCTCACGCTGAAGCGCGAACGGCATCTGCCGATGCGTGGCGCCAGCGCCGTGGCGGCCGTGGACGGCGCGTTGTTCGTCGTCGAGGACGATCAAGGCATCTACAGGGTCACGGAGCGGCGCGCCCCGTTGTGGGCCAGCCGCGATCTACATCCCGCGCTCGGCGATCTCGAGGGACTGGCCGTCGATGAGAAGCAGACAATGCTCTGGGCGTTGTCTGAAGAGGATGGCGCGGTCTTCGCCATCTCGCTCGACACGAAATCGCCGCGGCCGACCATCATTGGACACCTGCCACGCCCGGGCACGATGAAAAACAAGGGGTTCGAGGGCCTGGCGTTCCTGCCGGCCCGTTTCTCACCGTCCGGTCGTGCCTCGCTTGTGGCCGTCCACGAAGACAAGCCGCGCAGCGTGGGCGTGTTCGTCCTGCCCGACCTCGAGCAGACGCACGACCTGACCCTGCCGGACGAGGCGAAGGAACTGTTGAAGGATCTCTCCGACGTGACGGTCGATCCCGTAACGGGCCAGTTGCTGCTTCTCTCCGACCGGAGCCAGCGCGTCGTGCTGGCGCGGATCGCTGGAAAGCAGCTGACCGTGTCCGCAAGCCATGATCTAGCGCTCGGAAGAGACGAGAAGCCTGAAGGTCTCGATTTCGCGTCACCCTCACTCCTGCTCGTCGTGACCGACGATGCGGCGAAGCTCCTGGAAATGGAGGTCAGACGCTGAATCCTGCGAAGGCGGCACGGCTAGTCCTCATTTGCGCCGATGTGCTGAATCTATTTAGGCCTTGTAGCCGAGGCGCGTCAGCAATTGCGTCGTTCGCTCATGCACAGTTGCCGGCAGCTTCAGGTCGCTGGCATCGGGGTGAACGCGCTTGACTCGCATCCCGGCGCGTGCCACGGAGTTAGGATCGGGCGATAGTCGGAGGTGGGAATGGAGCTGCTGAAGGGAGGCAAGCGGATTGGAGATGAGATCCTCATACCGCATGGTGAAGACGTCATTCTGATCCAAACCCGACAGGTCCTCAAGCGCGGTTTCAACGCTGAGGGTCCATTCGATGAGACCGCGTTCGATGGGATGATGGCATGCGGCTAGAAACTCGGAATCAATACCTGATGCCTGCGCCATGGTCACCAGGGACTCCCATCTGAAACCTTCGTTGGCATCGAACCAATTGGGAATTCTGGCCATAGAGTGCGCTACTTCAAGACCATGTCTTACGATGTGAACATACCGAGCTTTTGGAAAACTCAATCGCATGTATCCGATCCTGAAGTTGTTGACGGGCAGTTTTTCGATCAAGGTCGCGCGTCGTGAGACGAGTTGACGGGCGTAGAACGCACGTCGGCACCGGCGGGCCAAGGTGGGGTCGAAATCACTTTCGTCCATGGCCATTTGTGCTGCCCGACTGCGCACGTTGGGATGCCAGATATCTGTCCGGGGATCGCTGGCTCGCCAGATGTGGCGTGGCTCATTGAGGTAAAGGACGTCCGGGTGTTCAGCCAAAAGCGTGCCGGTT
>DATAFJ010000089.1:0-88550 GCA_036257535.1 Vicinamibacterales bacterium
GACCGGATGACGGAACGCCTGCCGCCGCAACTCGGTTGCCTGCCGTCGGTGGAGCTGCCTGACGCTTTTCGGCAGCGCGGTGAACTCGTCCGACGACGTGAGGATGTTCGCCACGGTTCCGAACTGCGCGAACGTCGTCTCCAGCCTCAGGCGATCGGGAACCGACCAGAAGAGCGCGACCTTCGTGTCCTGGCCGGGCATGCCTCCGCCCACCGGCGCCGATCTCGACCCGTGCTCTTCGAACGCGGTGATCCTGTCGACGGCTCCCATCGCGGCCGCGACCTTGTCGAGCGCCGCGCGGCCGGCCGCGCGCTCGGCTGACGTCGCTTCCATCGCCGCCGGAGGCGCCTCGAGATACTTCTCGGGTGCTGCGTCGAACAGCGCTTTGCAGTTATCCGATCCGAACAGATAGATTCGCCCGTCGTGGACGGAGTAGGTGTTGGGATTGCCGCCGACCGCGGACCCCATGCGCGCGCAGGTGCCGTCGAGCTGCACGGCGTACTGCTCGGGATTCGTCTCGAACGCCCCCTTCGTGTCGGCGGTCGAGAAGAAGTACTTCAGGCCGCCATGAACCACCGACAGGGCATCCTTGCCGGGGACTTCCTTCCCCTGTGTGAGCAGGACCGGGTCGAGCCCCTCGATGGCCTCCGGCGTCGCGGGCGGCTCCTGCGCCAGCACGACCGCGCCAAGCACTACCCTCAGCACGCTGAGCACCTTAGGCCGCCCTGAGAGCCACCAGCGGGTCGACCGAAGCCGCCCGCCGGGCTGGCAGGAAGCACGCGAGGAGCGCGACGATTGCGAGCACGGCGGAGACGGCGATGAACGTAGCCGCGTCCGTCGGCTCGATCGCGAAGAGAAGCCTCGACATCAGGCGCGTCAGGGCGAGCGCGCCGGCGATGCCGATCACGAGCCCGATGGCGACGAGCGTGAGCCCCTGGCGCAGGACCATGCCGAGCACTTCGCCCCGCTGGGCGCCGAGCGCCATCCTGACGCCGAACTCCTGAACGCGCTCGCTGACCGAGAACGCAATCACGCCGCCGATTCCAATCGCAGTGATCGTGAGCGCCAGCGTGGCGAAGATGCCGACGAGCGTCGTGGTGAGCCGGGGCGGGGCAAGCGCCGCGCCCCGCACCTGCTCCAGAGTGCGGAATCGATCCACGGGCTGCTCGGCGTCGACTTCGCGCAGCGCGGCCCGCACCTGACGCTCCATCGCCGGTTGATCGACCGTCGTACGCAGCAGCCACGTCGTCGAGAGCTGTCCCGTCTGGAGGATCGGCCCGTACATCGTTGCTTCGGCTTCCTCGGTCAGCACGGTCCGCGCGTCACCAACCACGCCGACGATCGTCGCCCACTGCTGGCCGTTGTTGAAGGTGATGCGGCGGTTGATCGGATCCTCGTCCTTCCAATACGTCCGCGCGAGACGTTCCGTCACGATGACGACCCGCGGGGATTCGACATGATCCTGCTTCGTGAACAGCCGGCCGCGCAGAAGCGGAATGCCGATCGTCTTGAAATAATCGGGGCTCGCCAGGTTGAGCGCGGCTCGCGGTTGAGGCTGCCCTTCGGGCACGGGCTTGCCTTCGATCTGGAACGTTCCGCTGAATCCACCGCCATCGTCATTCAGGGGAAAGCTTGCCGACGCGGCCGCGCTGACGACGCCCGGCTCGGCTTCGAGGCGCTCGAGAAGCCGCTGAATGACGCCCGCGCGCGTTGCGACCGTCTGATACTTGGAAAAGTTCAGGTCGATTCGCATCGTCAGCACGTTGTCGACGGTAAAGCCGGGATTGACGCGTTGCAGGTTCAGCAGGCTTCGCAGCATCAGGCCAGCGCCGACGAGCAGCATGAACGAGATGGCTATCTGGGCCACGACGAGCGTGGCCCGCACCGCATGACGGCCGCTCGTGGCGCGCGAGCCGCCGTCACGAAGCGTCGTGAGGACGTCCTGCCGCTCGCTGAGCGCCGGAATCGCCCCGAACACGACGCCGGTGACGATGGACATCACGAGCGTGAAGAGCAGGACGCGCGTGTCGATCGTGATCTCGGCAGCGCGCGCCGTGAACCGCTCCGCGAAGGTGACGAGCAGGTCGAGGCCGAACACCGCAAGCAGCAGGCCCACCGCGCCTCCCGCGGCGGCCAGCATCGTGCTTTCCGTCAGGAGCTGACGAAGAAGGCGGACGCGTCCCGCGCCGAGCGCGCTTCGAACCGCGAGCTCGCGGCTGCGCCGGACGAGCCGCGCGACGAGCAGGTTGGCGACGCTCGCGCAGACGATGAGGAGGACGAAGCCAGCCGTCGCCAGCAGTACGACGAGCGTCGGGCGGAAGTCCTGCGTCAGCTCCTCGCGGAGCGCCGAGACGGTGATGCCGAAACCGTTGGCGGCCGGATAGGCATCGGGATAGGCCTTCTGCAGCCGGTTCGACACGACGTTGAGGTCGGCGGCCGCCTGCTCCGGCGTGACGCCGGACTTCGTCCTGGCGAACGCGCTCATCAGCCGGAACTGCCGGTTCTCGATCGCGCGCGGGTTGGATCGGAATGGACATGCCGTCGTCGGCATGTAGACGTCCATCTCCGCGGGGAACTGCGGTATGGGAGGAAGGACGCCGACGACCGTGTGCGGCCGGTCGTTCATGCGGAACGTCTGTCCGACGACGTTCGCGTCGCCGCCGAAGCTGCGCTGCCAGTACGGATAGCTGAGGATGAGGACCGCGGGCGCGCCATGCTTTTCGTCTTCGGAACGGAACCGGCGTCCGAGAATCGGCTTCACGCCGAGCACGTCGAAGAAGTTCGCCGACACGACGCCGGTCTGCACCCGTTCGGGCTCGGGGCGGCCCAGCAGGATGAACCACATGCTGTGGAACTCGACGAGCCCGGCCAGCGTGCTCCCCTGCACTCGATAGTCGTCCATCTCCTTCGGCGAGAATCCGATGTCCTGGACGTCCGTGCGCGTCTGCGGCTGCCTGACGATCACGAGCTCATCGCCGCGCTCATACGGCAGCGGCTTCAGCAGCACGCCGTTCACGACGCTGAAGATCGCGGTGTTCGCTCCGATGCCGAGCGCCATCGTGAGAACGATGACGAGCGTGAAGCCAGGGTTCTTCCGCAGCGTGCGGGCTCCGTATCGAACGTCCTGCAGGATCGTTTCGACCATGCGGACGAGCCATGTGTCGCGGACGCCGTCCTTCACCTGATCGACGCTGCCGAACGAACGGATCGCCGCGCGGCGCGCGTCCTCGCGCGACATGCCGCGCCGCACGTTCTCGTTGGTCTGCATGTCGATGTGGAACTGCAGCTCGGTGTCGAGCTGGCGTTCCATCTGCTCTTTGCGAACGAGCGACCGCAACCGTCTGAAGATCATGATCGGCCTCTACGCCTGTTCCAGAATCCGCGCGACGGCGCCAGCGAACCGCGTCCAGTTGGCCGTCTCGTCCTCGAGCTGCCGGCGCCCCTTTTTCGTCAGCGAGTAGAACCTGGCCTGGCGGTTGTTCTCCGACACGCCCCACTCGGCCTGGATCCAGCCCTGCTGCTCGAGACGATGCAGAGCGGGATAGAGCGACCCCTGGTTGACGCGCAGCACGTCTTCGGAAATCTGCTGGATGCGGAGCGAGATCCCCCAGCCGTGCATGGGGCCGAGGGCAAGGGTCCGCAGGATGATGAGGTCGAGCGTTCCCTGCAGCAGGTCGCTTTTCGGCACGGACATTCGTGTTCCTCTCAGATGTCTGGATGTCGAACGCGTTCTTATAGACGGTCTACAGGAGCATAAAGTTCGCTCTTGTAGATTGTCAACAGGAAACGCCGTGCAGCGCGGCGCCGGTATACGCTGTCGTGTGATGGACGTTGGCGCGAGATGTCCTTACTGCGGCGAGCCGATAGACCTCGAGATCGACGAGAGCGCCGGCCGCGAGCAGCACTACATCGAAGACTGCTCGGTCTGCTGCCAGCCTATCGAGGTGCGGGTTTCGATCGCGGGAGGTCGGGTGGGCGTCGACTTGCGGCAGAGTGACGAGTAACGCGTGATATGATCTACCGTTCCGCCGGCCCCCGCCGCTCGTCCGGCCCCCCCAGACGACGGCCGTCTTCCCAGGTTGCATGACGACGATCGGCCGCTACCAGATTCTCGAGAAGCTCGGCCAGGGCGGCATGGGGGTGGTGTATCGCGCCTTCGACACGCTCATCGAGCGCGTTGTGGCGCTGAAGATCATCTCCGCGCCGATTGAAGGGAATCCCGAGGCTCGCGAGCGGTTCATCCGCGAGGCCCGCGCCGCCGGCCAGCTCTCGCACCCGAACATCATCACGATTCACGACCTCGGCGAGCACGAGGGTCAGCCGTATCTCGCGATGGAGTTCCTCGAGGGCGAAGACCTTCAGACGCGCATGGGCCGTCCCGACAGAATGAGCCTAGGGCGCAAGGTCGAGCTGGCAATGAACATCTGCTACGGGCTCGATTACGCGCATGCGCGCGGCGTCATCCACCGCGACATCAAGCCGGCAAACATCTACATCACCGACAGCGGCGCGGTGAAGATCCTCGACTTCGGGCTCGCCAGGCTGTTGACGTCCGAGCTCACCAGCAGTCACATGCTGATGGGCACGGTGAACTACATGGCGCCCGAGCAGATCCGCGGCGAGCGCGCGGATCACCGCGCCGACATCTTTTCCGTCGGCGTCGTCTTTTACGAGCTGCTCAGCGGGCGGAAGGCGTTCGCCGGCGATTCGTTCGCATCGACCCTCTTCAAGATCCTGAACGAGGTTCCGGAGGCGCTGCCGAACATCGACGCGAGCCTACCGCTCGAGCTCGTCGCCGTCGTGGAGCGTGCGCTTGCGAAGCCGCGCGACGAGCGGTATCAGAACATGGGCGAGCTGCTGCGCGATCTGACCGTCTGCCGTCAGCAGCTCGGGCTGGTTGATTCGTCGGCGGTTGGCCGGCCGGGATCCGGCGGCCACCGTCCGTCGTCGGATCCCTGGAGCCGGCCGAGCGGCCAGTCGCAGGCCGATCGTCCTGGAACCCCGGCGCCCGCGCCGCTCGTCACGCCCATGCCGACGCCCGCGCCGTCGGCGGCGCCGCGAACCTCGCGCGTCCTGCAGGGAACGATCGCGGCCGCGCTCTTCGCGACGCTTTTCGTTGGCGCCTGGCTGCTGTTTGCCCGTCCGGAGCGCGCGCCATCCGGTCCGGAGCCGGCGGCGCCGACTGCGCCGGGGGCGTCGGCCGCGCCGGACGTCTCAGCCGCGCTCCAGCGTGCGCTCGACGCGTTCCAGAAAGGCGATTTTCAGGCGGCCGATCGGTCTACAGGAGAGGTTCTCGCCGCCGTGCCGGACCACGCCGAGGCGCGACGCGTCCAGACAAAGGCGCGCGAGGCCGCGGCGGCGGTCGAACGCGGCTTGAATCAGGCGAGAACTCATGTTGAATCGGGCCGGTTTGCAGAAGCGTCGCGGGCGGCCGGCGAGGTGCTCAGCGTCGCGCCCACCAACGAGGAAGCCCGGCGCATCATGGAAGAGGGCGCGTCGCGTTCGCGGGGTGACGGCGCCGACCAAGCTCGCTCGCGAATGATCCGGGCACGCTCGAGCGCGCGCGCCGCCAACGCGCCGGCGCTCGCCGTCGGGTCCTACCGTGCCGCGAGCGACGCCGAGCGGGAGGCCCAGCGCCTGTTCCAGGCCGGCCGTCTCGCCGACGCGACGGCGAAGTTCTACGAAGCAAGCGGGCTCTTCCGGAGCGCCGAGATCGCTGCCGAGAGCAACGCGGCGGCGGAAGCGGAGCGCAGGCGCCAGGCGCAGATCGCGGCGGAACGCGAGCGCGAACAAGAGCGAGAACGCCGTGCACAACCTGCGGAGCAGGCCCCGGCATCCGCGCCAGCCTCGCCTCCGGTCTCCACGGGTACCCCTCTGCCGGCGCTGCCACCGGCCTCGTCGCCCGGTACGCTGCCGCCACCAGCACCACCCGCACCGCCGGCCCCCCCGGCGCCTGCACCGCAGGCTGAACCGCCGCGAACGCCTGCCGCGGAAGAGGCGATTCGCGACCTGCTCGATCGGTACAAGGCGGCGCTCGAAGCCCGGAGCCTCGACGCGCTCAAGCGCCTGTGGCCTGGCCTGGCAGGCGCGCAGCAGGCGGCGATCCAGAACGAGTTCAGCCACGCGAGCCGCATCGAGGTCGATATCGTCGACCCCCGAATCGCGGTGTCGGGCACCTCGGCGACGGTGGCGTTCATCCGCCGCTACGAACTCGTTACGGTAGATGGACAGCGGCTGAACAACGACACACGAACCACGATGACACTCCATCGCTCAAACGGTGGCTGGGTCATCGAGGCGATCCGGTTCGACGCCCCCCGGCGTGGCTGATCAGACAGCAGAACTGAGGATTGTGAAGATGCAGAGACTTGTCGTGACTCTCGCAGCGGTGTGGCTGGTGGGGTCGGCGCAGGCGATCGCGCAGACCCGGCCCGCGACGCTCGCCACCCTTTTCGAAGACATCTATGGACCGAACGGGCTCGTCGTGAGCAGCGACGACGTGCAGCTCGATGGGACGACGCACGCGGCGCATTTCAACAGCGCGTTTCAGTCGGACTTCAGGCTGGTCAACATCGCGCTCGCCACGCAGCTCGCGTCCATACCACTCCCGTCGCCCGCCTCGGGCTTCACCTATCGCTTCGACGATGCAACGGGCACGTTCGTGCGCTCCACGCAGAGCTTCGGTCCGATCCTCACCGATCGCGGCGAGACGATCGGCCGCGGCCGCGTCGCCTTCGGCTTCAGTTACCAGGCCTTCACGTTCGATCACCTGGATGGCGTTCCGCTCGTGCAGGTGCCGGCGGTGTTCCGACACGACAACTTCGACCTGGGCGGCGGCCGCCTCGACGTCATCGGGACCGAGAACGTCATCGGCGCGTCCGTCAGCCAGTTCACCGGCGCGGTCACCTACGGGATCACCGACCGAATCGACGTCGCGCTGGCGGTGCCGGTCGTCCGCACGGAGCTGTCGCTCATCTCGAACGCGACGGTTCACAGGATCGGGACCGGGACGAACAACACCGTCCACTATTTCCGCGACGACGCCGCGATCGGCGGGTACGGCTCGACCCACCAGTACTTCTCCGAGGCATCGGCGACGGGGCTCGGCGACATGCTGGTGCGGCTCAAGGGGACGCTCATGCGCGAGGCGACGCGCGCGTTCGCTGCGGGCATCGACATCCGGATGCCGACCGGCGACGAGCAGAACCTGCTCGGCGCGGGCGCGGCCGGGGTCCGGCCCTTCGCGGCCTTCTCGGCGTCGATGGGACGCTTCGCGCCGCACGCCAACCTCTGGTATCAGTGGAACGGCGAGAGCATCCTCGGCGGCGACGTGGCGCTCGGGCAGGAGGGCGGCCTGCCCGACAACTTCGCGTACGCCGTGGGCACGGACTTCGGTGTCACCGACCAGTTCAGCGTCATCTTCGACGTCATCGGCCAGCGCGTGCTCGATTCGCCGCGGCTCTTCACTCGCACGCTGTCGCTGTCGGGACCCGGCGGGAGCGTAAACCTGCCGGACATCTTCCTCGAGAGCGCCTCGTACTGGACCGCGAACGCGGCGCTCGGCTTCAAGGCGAACGTCGCGACGCGGCTGCTGATCGAGGTCAACTTGAAGTTCGCCATGACCGACGGGGGCCTCACCGATCGCGTGACGCCGCTCGTCGGCCTCGAGTGGGCGTTCTGATAGCACGATCGGGTCAAATGTGATCGAGTTATCGTGCCAAGTAATCGGGCCATCTGGGTATCGTCTATCGGCGTATCTGATCGCGCTATCGGATATCGCTCGCTAACGATCGTTAACGATCGATATCGATCGGTAACCGCGCGATATCGCCGTTGTGACGTCAGATACCCCGATAGCCGATCTTCCGATGTCCCGATCACTTGGCTTGCTGTTCCGATCATCCATCGCCCGATGAGGTGAAGAGCAGCAAACCGTCGTCGCCCGACAGCCCGTGAACGCTCACGCCGAGGAGCCGCACCGGCCGCCGGCCCGCGTCCGTCCGGTCGACGAGGGCCACGGCGCGGGCCGCGAGCGCATCGGCGTCGCGGGATGGCGCCGACGACTGGCTGCGCGTGATCGTCGTGAAGTCGTCGTATCTGACCTTGATCGTCACGGTTCGCGCGTAGAGTGCCTTGCGCACGAGCCACGCGGCGTTGTCACGCGCCATGTCCGCGATCGCGTCTCGAATCTCGCGAACGTCGGTGAGGTCTCTCGTGAAAGTCGTTTCGGTACCGCAGGATTTTGCCGCGCGATCCGGAACGACGCCGCGATCGTCGTTGCCGGAAGCGAGCTGACGGAGCCAGTCCGCCTGGCTTCCCACCACCTGCCGGAGGCGGGCGGCATCGATCGTCCTCACGTCGACGAGCCGCTCCACGCCGATCCCGCGCAGCTTTGCCGCGGTCACCGGGCCGACTCCCCACAGCGCGTCGACCGGCAGCTTCTGGAGAAAGCTCTCGATTCGATCCGGCGGGATCACGGTCAGCCCGTCCGGTTTCTGCCAGGCGGACGCGATCTTCGCGAGAAACTTGTTTGGTGCAACCCCGGCGGACGCCGTCAGCGACGTCGTCTCGCGGATGAGCGCCTTCAGCCGCTGCGCGACGCGCGTGCCCGAGGGTTCCTGCCACGCGTTCGTCGTGACGTCGAGATACGCCTCGTCGAGCGAGAGCGGCTCGACGAGCGGCGTCAGCGTCCGAAAAATCTCGAACACCTGCCGCGACACCGCGCGATACTTTGCGAAATCGGGCGGGACGATCACGAGCGAGGGACACAACCGGACCGCGCGAGCCATCGGAATCGCGGATCGCACGCCAAACGCGCGCGCCTCGTAGCTCGCCGCCGCAACCACGCCGCGTCCCTGCGGCGAGCCGCCCACGGCGATCGGCCGCCCTCGCAACGAAGGGTCATCGCGCTGCTCGACGGAGGCGTAAAAGGCGTCCATGTCGATATGAACGATCCTTCGCAGCGGTTCTGGGTTCAAGGTGCAGGGTTCAAGGGAGGTTCTAGGTTCAAGGTTCTGGGTTGGGGTTCAGGGTTCATGGCATGTGTGCTGCTTGCATGTGGTGAAGACATTCTGGGAACTTGAAGCCTGGCAGCTCTGCGACGAGTTGCGTCGAGAGATCGAGATAATTATTGCCGTGCCGCGGGTGAGAAGGGATGTCAAATTCTGCGATCAAATCCGCGGTTCCGTCGACTCGGCTTGCGCGAATTACGGCTGAGGGCTTCGGTCGGTACTATCCGGCGGAGTTCCGCCGATTTCTAGTGATCGCCCGCGGCTCGCTTACCGAGACGCAGAGTCACCTTGCGGCAGCACTGTCACGGAAGTATTTGTCCAGGGAGGACTTCGACCGGCTCATCCATCTCTCGTCGCGCGCGATAGGCGCCAACACTGGCTTGCAGAAGTACTTACGGGAACGTCGCGGCGTGGGCTATCCTGCTGGTCACAGCTCGAAGGTCACCCGTGACAAAGAACCCTGAACCCCGAACCACGCACCTCGAACCCAGAACCTCCCTTGAACCCTGCACCCAGAACCTCGAACCGTACCGGTTCTGGGTCCGGTTCTGGTGCCCGTTAGCGTACTAGTATGCGTGTCCTTTTATTGTCGATGCCCGACTCGTTCGAGCACACCCCTTCCCTGACGATGCGGATGCCGAACGGCGCGCTGGCGTCGATTGCGGGCAACGTCGATCGGCATCACGAGGTCGCGATCGCCGATCTCGTGCTCGTCCAGGATCGCGTGAGAGAGACCGTCGAGCGTCTCGTCGCCGAGCACCAGCCCGAGATCGTCGGCCTCTCGGTGATGACGTTTCAGCGCCGGACCGCGCACCGGCTGCTGCGCATCATCAAGGCGCTCAGGCCCGAAGCCACGATCGCCCTTGGCGGCTACGATCCCAGCCTGGCGTCCGACGCGTACGAGGATCCATCGCTCGGCGTTGACTTCATCGTCCGCGGTGAGGGCGATCTCACGTTTCGGGATTTGATCAGATCGCTCGAAGTGAACCGTTGCGACGTCGCGCACATTCCCGGCCTGTCGTGGCGCCGCGGCGAGCGGTTCGCCCACAACGCCGAGCGGCCGGTCAGTTCGCTCGACGGCGATGCCGTGCGGCTGCCGAATCGCGCCGCGCGCGTCCTGAAAGGGTACACCTTCCTCGGCCGTCAGATCGACGTCGTCGAGACGTCACGCGGGTGCACCTACGACTGCAGTTTCTGCTCGATCATCGAGATGCGCGGGAGAAACTTTCACACCTGGACGTTCGATCGCGTGCTCGCGGACATCTCGGACGCGAAGGCGCGAGGCGCGCGCGCGATCTTTCTCGTCGACGACAACATCACGCTGAACGTCGCGCGTTTCGAGGCGCTCTGCCGCGCGATGATCGACGCCGGCGTCAACGACATCGACTACATCGTCCAGGGCATGACGTCGTCGATCGCGAATCATGGCGAGACGCTGGCGCCGCTCATGCGCCGCGCGGGCTTCCGCTACGTGTTTCTCGGCATCGAGAACATCCTGGACGGCGACCTCGAGTTTCTGAAGGCGCGTTCGAAGAACGCGGAGCGCGAGCATGGCCGCACCGTTGGCAACGCCTCCGCGCGCGCCGTCGACATCCTCCACCGCCACGGCATGTACGTCGTCGGCGGCCTGATCGTGGGGAATCCGGACGACACGCGCGAGTCGATCGAGGCGAACCTGACCTTTGCGCGCAAATACATCGACTGGCCGTACATTCAACACCCGACGCCGTATCCGCGGACGCCGATGACGAAGGACTTCCGCGACCAGGGGCTCATCGTCAACGAGAACTTCGAAGAGTACGACGGGACGACCGCCGTCGTGCGGACGAAGCACCTGGATGCCGAAGACGTGGAGTTCATGCGCTGGCGAGCGGAGCGCTGGATGAAGCTCCGGCATTTCCCCGCGGCGCTGCGGCACGATCCGGTGTTTGTCGCGCGGTACGCGCGCCGGATGTTCGGCCACACTTTCCGCGGCAGCACGTGGCGATCGGCCCTCGGCCTCGAGAGCGAGCGCGACGTCTTCCGGCGCTACAAGCAGATCAGACGGCGGGAACGCGAGTACGTGCCCGATCCTGACTCGCGGTCGGATCGAGAATCCAGGAGAGAGACTTCAGAATCCAGACGGATTGCCTGAGCGGTGCCGGATTTTGTCACTTGCCCGCGTGCAGTCAGGTGAAAGATAATGCAATTCCATCACTGATGGCGGGAGCGTCGCCCGCCCACCCCTAAAGTCACCGCACAGCGTAAGGAAGGGACGGCAATGGGATCTGCAGCACTAGGCGAGGCGATCAAGAGCATCACTGATTGGGGCGTCGGCCGGGCGTATCCGGCCAACGGACCCGCCGAAGTCACCAACGGGCGGCCGACCGAGGAAACCGCCCACGCCGCCGACATCTTCGGCAGCCTCACCTTCAATGATCGTATCCAGCAGGCCCGGCTTCCCAAAGAGGTCTATCGCGCGCTCAAGCGAACGATGACGATCGGCGAGCCAATCGACGCGTCCACGGCCGACATCATCGCCGCGGCGCTCAAAGACTGGGCGGTCGAGCACGGCGCGACGCACTACACGCACTGGTTCCAGCCGATGACCGGCATCACCGCGGAGAAGCACGATTCGTTTCTCGCGCCGGCGGCCGAAGGCCGCGCCGTCGCCGAGTTCGCCGGCAAGGAGTTGATCAGGGGCGAGCCCGACGCCTCGAGCTTCCCGTCTGGCGGAATGCGGTCGACCTTCGAAGCGCGCGGCTACACCGCGTGGGATCCGACGAGCCCGCCGTGGCTCCTGAAGACGACGAACGGCTGCACGCTGGTCATCCCGACGGCGTTCGTGAGCTGGACCGGCGAGGCGCTCGACAAGAAGACGCCGCTCCTCCGCTCGATGGAGGCGCTCTCCAAGCAGGCGCTTCGCATCCTCAAGCTGTTCGGCTCCCGCGCGCAGCGCGTCGTCACGACCTGCGGTCCCGAGCAGGAGTACTTCCTGATCGATCGGAACTTCTATTTCAATCGTCCTGACCTTATCAATGCGGGCCGGACGCTCTTCGGCGCCAAGCCGCCGAAGGGGCAGGAGCTCGAGGATCAGTACTTCGGCGCGATTCCCGAGCGTGTGCTGGCGTTCATGCACGAAGCGGAGCGCGAGCTGTACAAGGTCGGCGTGCCGGTCAAGACGCGGCACAACGAGGTCGCGCCGAGCCAGTACGAGGTCGCGCCGGTCTTCGAGAACGCCAACGTCGCCACCGATCATCAGATGATGACGATGGAGACGCTGAAGCGGATTGCGCCGAAGTACGGGCTGGCGTGCCTGCTGCACGAGAAGCCGTTCGCGGGCGTGAACGGCTCCGGGAAACACCTGAACTGGAGCATGAGCGACGACCTCGGGAACAACCTGCTCAACCCCGGGGACACGCCGCACGACAACATCCAGTTCCTGGTGTTCTGCAGCGCCATGCTGCGAGCCGTGGACAAGTTCCAGGGCCTGCTGCGGATGAGCGTCGCGAGCGCCGGCAACGACCACCGGCTGGGCGCGAACGAAGCGCCGCCGGCGATCATCTCGGTGTTTCTCGGCGACATGCTGACCGACATCTTCGAGCAGATCGAGAAGGGCTCGGCGAAGTCGACCAAGAGCGGCGGCATCCTCGACTCCGGCGTGTCGGTGCTGCCGAAGCTGCCGCGCGACGCGGGCGACCGGAACCGGACGAGCCCGTTCGCGTTCACCGGGAACAAGTTCGAGTTCCGGGCGGTGTCGGCGAGCCAGAGCATCGCCTTCCCGAACATCGCGCTGAACGTCGCGGCCACGGAGGCGATCGACCACGTGGCCACCGAGCTCGAGACCGCGGTCGAGAAGGGACAGAAGCTCGAGGATGCGGTTCGCGCGCTCCTGACGTCGATGATCAACCAGTACAAGCGGATCATCTTCAACGGAAACAACTACTCGGAGGAGTGGCAGCAGGAGGCGGCGCGCCGCGGCCTGCTCAACCACCGCACGTCGGTCGACGCCTTCGCCGAGCTGCTCAAGCCGGACGTGGTCGCGGCGTTCGAGAAGTACAAGATCCTCAACGGGCGCGAGCTGCATGCGCGAAGCGAGATCAACTACGAGCAGTACATCAAGACGATCAACGTCGAGGCGCAGCTCATGATCCTCATGGCGAACAGGTACATCCTGCCGGCCGCGTTCGAGTATCAGAAGCAGGTCGCCGAAAGCGCCGCGGCGGTGAAGGCGGCAGGCGTCGCGTCGAAGAGCACGTTGCAGGTCCTCGAGGATCTCGTGAAGCTCATCGACGAGTTCCGCGCCCGGACCGACAAGCTGACGAAGCTCGTCGAACACGAGAGCGACGGCTCGACCGAGTCGCATGCGAAGCACTTCCGCGACCACGTCGTCCCGGCCATGGTCGAGCTCCGCGAGGCCGGGGACAAGCTCGAAACCGTCGTCCCGCACGCGATCTGGCCGCTGCCGACGTACCGGGAGATGCTGTTCATTAAATAGACGATAAGACCAGAAAAGGCACGAACACAATGGTTCAGCGTGCGAGGTGCAGGGTTCAAGGGAGGTTCTAGGTATAGGTTCTTGGGTCGTGGTTCGAGGTTCGCTCAGACTCGAACGACCTGAACCTTGACCCAAGAACCAATCCCTCGAACCCTGAACCACCCTTGAACCGTGCACCTTGCACCCCGAACCGCTGAGATCATCAAGGTAAGAGTCTCATCTGCGGGCAATCGTCGCGCGGGGCTGAAAAGCTCGCGTCGGTGATTGCCCGCACCATCATTTCCGCAATCAGCGCATAACCGGCGTCGTTCGGGTGATAGCCGTCGCTCGAATAGCGCCCTGCCTCGTACGAGCGTGCGTCGCACATCAGATCCACCACGGCGACGCCTTCACCCACCAGCGTGTTGATCGCTTCGCGCGTGAAACGCACCGAGAGGGTCTGAAGACCCTGTCGCCGCATGGAAGAGTAGCCGGACGCGTACGGGATGCCGGCGAAGTTCGGTAGGTTCGCGGCGACGATCCGCGGCTGACCCGCGCGGGCGCGGATGCCGGCGATGAGCTCGCGATATTCGACGCCGAACTGCCGGACCTGGTCGTCGAAGTAGGCCGCCTGGTTCGCGCCTGCGGCTCCCCGCTCGAACGCTTCGCCAACCGCGTTCACGTCGTTCGGACCCGCGAGGATCGTGACGACGTTGGAGTCGCGCGGCACGAACGGCATGGCGCCTTCGATGAAGTTGCCGACGATCGTGCGGCCGTACTGCCGGCCGAGGTTCTGGATGCGCGGGCTCAGCACGCCGGCCGGGATCCCGAGGTTCGTCACCGAGACGGTGCGCGTGGCTCGCAGCGTCCGCGCGATCGTCGGAACGTAGCCCGTACCGTTCGTGCACTCGGTGAGCGGCAGGCACGGCATGCTCGACCCGATGCCGAGCGCGTCCGAGGCGCCCACGGCTGCGTAGACGATCGGTGTGGCAGGGTCGGGAATCGGGGCTGGATCGGTAGGGGAGTCGTTACCGTCAGAGCAGGCGGCCAGCAGTGCGAGGCCGCAGGCCGCAGCCAGTCTACGGGACACGCAGCGTCCCTTCGCCGACGAGGACCGATCGGCCGCCGACGCGCACCCGATTGATTGCGCCGGCCGTCGTCCCGATCTCGATGTGGATCCAGCTCGGTCGCCCCATCTTGCGCCCCTGCAGGCTGACGAGACTCCTGCCTTGCTCCGGCGTCAGCACGCCGTGATGCACGAGATAGCAGCCGAGCGGGCCGCTCGCGCCGCCGGTCGCAGGATCTTCGGTAATGCCGAACCCGCCGGCGAACATCCGGCTGTAGCACGTCGCCTCCGGAGTGCCCGCCTCCGTCGTGAAGATGAAGGTCGGCAGCTCCGGAAGCCCGTGGCGCTCGAAAAACGAGATGAGTCGCCGGCGATCCGCTTCGGCGGCATCTACCGCGCGCCGCGTGGCGAGGCGGGCGAAGAAGAACGGCACACCGCACGAGACTTCCTGCGGAGGCGGACCGTCCGCCAGGTCTGACGCCTCGACGCCGAGCGCGCCCGCCAGGGCGGCGAGGTCCGACGGCGATCGGCCGAACTGCGGCCGCTGCTGCGTCATCCACGCGAACGACAAGACAGGCCCGTCCCATTCGAGCTCCACGGGTGTCGGTCCAACTCCGAGCTCGAACACGAACTCGTCACGGCCTCGCGCAATCTTCCCGGTGTGCGCGAGCGCGAACGTGCTGCCGACGGTTGGATGTCCCGCCATCGGCAGCTCGGAGTACGGCGTGAAGATCCGCATGCGGACGTCGCCGCGGTTCTCAGCCGGGAGGATGAAGGTCGATTCCGAGTAGTTCATCTCCCTCGCGATCGACTGCATCGTCGTCGGTTCGAGGCCGCGGCCGTCCGGGAAGACGGCGAGCTGGTTCCCTTCGAACGGCGTGTCAGTAAAAACGTCGAGATGAAGGTACTGATAGTCGCGCATCAGAAGAGTCGTCCCCCTATCGGCGCCTCGCGCTCGGGCACGACCAGGATGACGTTTCCGCTTCCGTCCGGCACGCCGAGCGTAAGCACTTCAGACATCATCGGTCCGATCTGCTTTGGTGGAAAGTTGACGACCGCCAGAACGAGCCGTCCGAGCAACGCGTCCTTCGTGTAGAGCGCCGTCGCCTGCGCCGACGACTTTCTTACGCCGACCTCACTGCCGAAGTCGATGAGCAGCCTGTAGGCGGGCTTGCGCGCCTCGGGAAAGTCGTCGACCTGAACGATTCGGCCGACGCGGACGTCCACCTTGTCGAAATCAGCGTAACTGATCACAACTCGGATGTTATCCTGACGGCCGAGCGAGGTTCCAGGAGGCAAGGTTGGCAAAGCGAAGAGGGAGGAAGGCCCCGTCCTTGTTCGATCAGATGGATGGCGGCGGCGCGGGTGTGCTCGACCGGACCGGAACACCGGGTGAGGGTGATGTCGTCGCGCTTCACGAGGCGGCGCAGTCCAGGTACCTGAACTACGCCCTGTCGGTGATCACGTCGCGGGCGCTGCCCGACGTCCGTGACGGCCTCAAGCCCGTGCAACGGCGGATTCTCTACACGATGTGGCAGCAGAGCCTGACCGCCGACACGAAGCACCGCAAGTGCGCGAAGGTCGTCGGCGACGTCATGGGCAGCTACCATCCGCACGGCGACGCCGCGATCTACGACACGCTCGTCCGCATGGCGCAGCCCTTCTCGCTGCGCAACCCGCTCATCGACGGCGCCGGCAACTTCGGATCGCTCGACGGCGACAGCGCCGCGGCCATGCGCTATACCGAGTGCCGCCTGACGCGCCTCAGCGACGAGATGCTCCGCGAGATCGACCAGGCGACCGTCCACTTCCGCCCGAACTACGACGGAACCCGTACCGAGCCGGTCGTCCTGCCGGGTCGAATTCCAAATCTGCTCGTCAATGGCGCGACCGGGATCGCCGTCGGCATGGCGACGAGCATCCCCCCTCACAATCTGGGAGAGGTTTGCACGGCGCTCATCAAGCTGCTCGAGAACGACGAGATCGGCAACGCCCAGCTGTGCCGCTATATCAAGGGACCCGATTTTCCGACGGGCGGCCAGATCCTGAACACGCCCGAGGAGCTGAAGGAGCTGTACAAGACCGGCTCCGGCACCATTCGGCTGCGCGGCAGCTGGGACATCGGGCCGGAGGCGCGGACGACCAAGACGATCTACATCGAGAGCATCCCCTACACGACCAACAAGGCGCAGCTCGTCGAGCGGATCGGCGAGGTCGTCCTCTCACGCAAGCTGCCGCAGGTCGTGGACGTCAAGGATCTCTCGACGGACGACGTGCGCATCGCGCTGACGCTGAAGGCGGACGCCGACGAGAAGATGGTCATGGCGTACCTCTACAAGCACACGCCGCTGCAGACGACCGTGCCGGTGAACCTGACCTGCCTCGTGCCGACCGAGAACCCCGAGGTCGGCCGGCCCGAACGGCTGGCGCTCAAGGAAATCCTCTGGCATTTCCTGCACTTCCGTCTCGACGTCGTCACGAAGCGGCTGGAGCACGAGCTTGCCGCACTGAAGAAACGCATTCACATCCTCGAGGGCTTCGAGACAGTCTTCGACGCGCTCGACGAGATCCTCCGGATCGTGCGCAAGTCGGACGGGAAGGCCGACGCCGCGGAGCAGATCATCAAGCGCTTCCGTCTCGACGCCGAACAGACCGATGCCATCCTCGAGCTGAAGATCTATCGCCTGGCCCGCCTGGAGATCCTCGTGATCCAGCGCGAGCTGGAGGAGAAACGCAAGCGGGCGCGTCAGATCAACGCGCTGTTGAAGGACGAGGACAGCCGCTGGACGATCGTGCGGCAGGAGATCGAAGAGATACAGCAGACTTACGGCGCGAAGAACGATCCGCGTCGCACGAAGATCGAGGCAGAAGAAGAAATTGAATTCACCGAGCAGGACTTCATCGTCGAGGAAGACAACGTCGTCATCGTGTCGCGCGACGGGTGGGTGAAACGGCAGAAGGAAGTCAAAGATCTCTCGACGACGAGGCTGCGGGAAGGGGACGCGGCGCTGGCAGTCGTCGCGGGGAGCACGCGGGCGACGGTGGTGTTCCTCACCAACTTCGGCGCGGCGTATACCTGCCGGCTGATCGACGTCCCCGCGTCAACGGGCTACGGCGAGCCTATCCAGCGGCTGTTCAAGTTCAAGGACGGCGAGCGCGTGGTGGCGGCCGTCAGCCTCGACCCTCGCGCGACGCCCGGCATCAAGGCAAAGAAGGAAGCAGACGTGCCTCGCACGCATGCGCTGGCGGTGACGAGCGACGGCTACAGCCTGCGCTTCTCACTGGAGCCCTTCGTCGAACCGAGCACCCGTGCAGGACGGCGGTTCGCGCGGCCGGCGCAGGGCGCAATAGTGGTTGGCGTAGAGGTGATCAAGGGCGACGAGACCATCATCGCCGCCACTCAGCAGGCGCGGGCGATGCTGTGCAAGGCGGAAGAGGTCAATTTCCTGTCGGGCCCCGGTAAGGGGGTGCTGCTCATCAAGCTGGCGAAAGGCGAGGACAGCGTTCTCGGGTTCATCGCTTCGACAGACGACAGAGACCTGATGCGGGTCGAGACGACTCGTGGAGCGGAGCAGACGATCAGCACGGCAAAGTACAGCGTCACGTCTCGCGGCGGAAAGGGGCGCGAGCTGCTGCAGCGTGGTCAGTTCACGCGCGTCGTCCCTCAGGAGCCGAAGATTCCGGAGATAACGTCATGATGGATCTGGGAACCGCCTACATCGAAGACATCGTGGCGCAGTTTCAATTCCTGAAGAAGCTTGCCGAGAAAGCGATCGCGCGTCTGGACGACCGCGAGCTGTTTCACGCGCTCGATGGAGAATCGAACAGCGTCGCCGTGATCATGCGGCACGTCGGCGGGAACCTGCGGTCGCGATGGACCGCTTTCCTGACGAGCGACGGCGAGAAGCCGGATCGGAACCGGGACACCGAGTTCGAGCAGCCGGCCGATCGTGCCGGCCTCATGGCGGTGTGGGAGGGCGGATGGCGAGCGCTCTTCGACAACCTCGGCTCGCTGAAGGCAGACGACCTCCTGAATACCGTCCACATCCGCGGCGAGGCACACTCGGTGGTGAAGGCGGTGAACCGTTCGCTCCAGCACACCGCGTATCACGTGGGACAGATCGTGTTTCTCGCCAAGCACCTCAAGTCGGATGCCTGGGAGTCGCTGAGCATTCCGCGCGGCCAGTCTTCGGCGTTCAACGACAAGACCGCGCGGAGATCCCCCACCTGATCGCGCGCTACGCGGCCACGCCCGCGTACTCGCCGTACGCGGCTTCCACCACCTCGAGGTTCTGTACGCCGCGGCGGCGCATCCACCAGCCGAGCCCGATCAGCGGGATGCCGATGATAGCCGTAATGATCAGGACGGTCATGAGAGCCCCGAGCACCATCAGATAGACTCCGACGTATTTCGGGAACTTCGCCACGGAGACCAGGTGGGCCTTTTGCGTGTGGAGCACGTCCGGGTCCTTCGATTGGGTCGCCTTCAGATATCCGATGACGCTCTGTCTGTCCAACTTGAGGAAGGGGCTTCGCTCGATTTGCATTGTCTGCATCGGTCACCTCCACCCCCCCTTGCGCAAAAAAGGGGCTCCGACCGTCATGGGCTTGCCCGGGATTGCCCCGGGGCCGGGCCGGTGATAGCCTCACAAGCTCATCTATAGCTCTCAGGCAGGGATGGCGAACGACGGCGAGGTCGAACGTTTCGCGGTCGAACGAAACAGCCGGCAGGCCCTGGACGACCTGTTCAGCGCGACCTACGCGGAGCTCCGCCGGCTGGCGGCCGCCGTATCGCGGATGGATCGGCACGCGACGATCAATCCGACCCTCCTGGTCAACGAGGCGTGGTTGAAGCTGGCGGGATCGCCGCCCGCCGGGTCTGTATCCCGTCTTCACTTCAAGCGGATCGCGGCGCGTGCGATGCGGCAGGTGCTGGTCGAAGCGGCGCGCCGCCGGCGCGCACGGAAGCGCGGCGACGGTGCCCCAACCGTTGTGCTCGAGGACGTGGCGGAGCCGGCGTCCGGCGATCCGGAGCACCTGCTCGCACTCGATGCAGCACTCCACAGGCTGGAACGACTCAGCGTCCGTCAGGCGGCGATCGTCGAAAGCCGGTTCTTCGGCGGCCTCGAGACGGCCGAGACCGCCGAGTTACTCAATGTGTCGGAGGCCACGGTCCTGCGCGACTGGCGAGCGGCGAGAGCATGGCTCGCGCGCGAGCTGCGGGGGATTTCGTGAGACGCAGATGGACGAGATGCGTTGGAGCCGGGTGCAGGCGCTATTCCATACCGCTCTCGATCGACCGCCGGAGGAGCGCGCCGATCTGCTTCGCGCATCCTGCGACGGCGACGAGCAGCTCGTCGCCGACGTACTCGCGCTGATCGACGCCGACGGCGCCGGCGCGCCGTGGCTCGACAAGGGCGTCGGGCAGGCCGCGGCCGGTATCTTCACCGAAATCGACGCGTCAGGGTTTCCTCAAAACGCATTTGGACTCTACCGGATCAAGCACGTGCTCGGCGAAGGCGGGATGGGGGTCGTCTATCTCGCCGAACATTCCGGCATCGGCAGCCTCGCGGCGATTAAAATTCTGCGTGATGCGTGGCTGTCGCCGGCGCGGCGCGACCGCTTCGCGGCCGAGCAGCGCCTTCTCGCACACCTGAACCATCCGTCCATCGCGCTGCTCCACCACGCCGACACGCTCGCCGACGGAACCCCGTGGTTCGTCATGGAGTACGTCGAGGGCGTCCCGCTCACGGAGTACTGCAGAACGCACGGCACGTCGATCGAGGGACGGCTCGAGCTCTTTCGCGCCGTCTGCGAAGCGGTCCAGCACGCGCATGGCCACGCCGTCATCCACCGCGACCTCAAGCCGTCGAACATCCTCGTCAGGAACGACGGGACGGTGAAGCTGCTCGACTTCGGGATCGCCAAGCAGCTCGAGAGCGTTGACGCGACCGTGGACCAGACGAGGACGAACCTGCGTCTCATGACGCCTGCTTACGCGGCGCCCGAGCAGATTCGCGGCGAGCGCGTCGGGATCCACACGGACACCTACGCGCTCGGTGTAATCCTGTACGAGCTGCTGACGAACCGTCTTCCCTTCGACTTGTCGAACCGGACGCCGTCCGAGGCGTTGTCGATCGTCGCCGACGCGGAACCGGAGCGTCCGTCGGCCGTGGCACGCCGCGCGGCGGCCGGAGATCAGGCCATTCCTCGAGCACGCGCCAATGGCCGAACGGCATGGGCCGATCTCGACGTGCTCTGTCTGACGGCCATGCGGAAGGATCCTCAGAGGCGCTACCAGACGGTCGAGGCGCTCATACGCGACATCAATCATTACTTCGCCGGTGAACCGCTCGAGGCGCGGCCCGACAGCCTCCGCTACCGCATGGGCAAGTTCGTCCGGCGTCACCGCTCGCCGGTGATCGCGGCGGCGGCGGCACTGACGATCGCCGTCGGCCTCGTCGTCTTCTATACCGTTCGCCTGACGACGGTTCGCAACCTGGCCGTCGCCGAGGCCGAGCGGGCGCAGCGCATCCAGCGTTTCATGCTGAGCCTGTTCGAAGGAGGCGACGCATCGGCCGGACCGTCCGAGGACTTGCGGGTTGCCACGCTGATCGATCGCGGCGTGCAGGAGGCGCGAGGTCTGTCAGCGGAGCCGGGCGTGCAGGCGGAGCTGTACGGCGCTCTCGGCGAGATCTCTCAGCGGCTCGGAAACTTCACGCAGGCGGACACGCTGCTCCAGACCGCGCTCGACCAGCGCCGCGTCCTCTACGGCGGGGATCATCCCGACGTCGCCGCAAGTCTCGTCGCGCTCGGCCTGCTGCGCGCCGACCAGGCCAAATACGACGATGCCGAACGGCTCGCGCGGAGCGGCCTCGAGCAGGCGAAGCGTCTCTTGCCGCCCGATCATCCCGAGGTCGCGGCGGCGACGGCCGCCGTCGGCCATGTGCTGGTGGAGCGCGGCACGTACGCACAGGCGACCGTTGTGCTCGACGAAGCCGTGCGCCTCTACTCGGCTCGGCAATCGACCTCACCGGAGCTGGCCGACGCTCTTTACGAGCTGTCGAACGCACACTTCTATCAGGGGCACTGGGCCGACGCCGAATCGCTCACGAAGCGCGTGCTCGCGATGCACCAGACGATCTACGGTGCGCGGCATCCGCACGTCGCAGACGACCTCGTCAACCTCGGGGCGATTCAGCACGAGCAGGGACGGTACAAGGAAGCGGAGCGCTACTATCGCGACGCGCTGACGATCATTCGCTCCTGGTTCGGCCCCGATCACCATCGGACCGGATCGAGCCTCACGATGCTCGGCCGAAACCTGGTCAGGCAACAGCGGTTCGACGAGGCGGACGCTCTTCTCGAACAGGCTCTCGCGATCCAGGAGCGGGTCTTCGGTCCGGACCACCCGCGTGTGGCGTCAGCCGTCAACGATCTGGGGGCCGTCGCGCTGCAACGAGATGCGTTCGACGACGCAGAAGCGGCGTTCAGGCGGATGGCGGGTATCTACCGTAAGACGTACCCGAAAGGCCACTACCTCGTGGGGATCGCCGTGTCGAACCTGGCGAGCGTGTATCTGGCACGTAAGGAGTACGCGGAGGCGGAACGGCTGTTTCGCGACGCGATCAAGATCTATCGCGAGACGCTTTCCGACGAACATCTGAACACCGGCATCGCCAGGGTCAAGCTCGGACGGTCGCTCCTTCGTCAGGGCCGCCACGCCGAGGCGGAGACGGAGCTGGCTGGAGGCTACGAAATCCTGAAGAAGCAGACGGCCTCGTCGGTGAGCTGGCAGGTCTCGGCGAGGGAAGATCTAGTGGCCGTCTACGACGCGCTGAGGCAGCCGGACAAAGCCGCCGGGATGCGCGCCGAGATCGCGGCCGTCCCCCGCTGACTCGGTTCCCTTCTCGACGATCCCCAGCTGCCAGAAGAGGAATCTCATCTCGTCGGTCAGTCTTTCGATCAGCCTCCCGAGTGGGATGCCGCCGGAATGGCCCGCCTTCGTGTCGTACTTGAGCAGGATCGGACGCTCCGCTTGCGGAGAGCCGGTCTGATCCTGGAGGAGCGCCGTCATCTTGCGCGCATGAAGCGGCGCGACGCGCGTGTCGGCGTCGCCGGTGATGAACAGCACCGCCGGATACTTCACACCCTTCGTGACCCGGTGATACGGCGAGTACGCGAACAGGTATTTGAACTGATCCGGGTCGTCAGCGGATCCGTACTCGGGAACCCAGTAGCCCGCGACGAGGAATTTGTGATACCGCACCATGTCGAGGAGCGGGTAGCTGCAGACGACGGCCTGGAAGAGTTCTGGCCGTTGCGTGAGAGCGGCGCCGACCAGCAGTCCGCCGTTCGACCCGCCCGAGATTGCGAGCCGTGCGGGCGACGTATACCCGTTCTTCACCAGCCACTCGGCCGCGCCGACGAAGTCGTCGAACACCGTCTGCTTTCGATCGAGCATTCCCGCGCGATGCCACTCTTCGCCGAACTCGCCGCCGCCCCGGAGGCTCGGCAGCGCGAACACGCCGCCGTTCTCGATCCAGAAAGCGGCACGCGCCGAGAAGCCCGGCGTCTGGCTGACGTTGAACCCGCCGTAGCCCGTGAGCAGCGCCGGGTTGGAGCCGTCGAGCTTCAGCCCCTTCCGGTGCGCCACGAACATCGGCACCTTCGTCCGGTCCTTCGACGCGAACCAGAACTGCTTGATCTCGACCGAATCGCCGCTCACCGGGACCTGCTGCCGCGCCCACACGTCGCGCCCGCCGCTCGAGACGATGTAGCGGTAGATCGTCTGCGGCGTTGAGAGCGAGCTGAACGTGAAGAAGCCCTCGTCGCGCTCCCACTCACCGGAAACGTTGCCGGTGACGCCCACGCCGGGCGTCGTCAGCTCCCCGGCCGCCGTACCGTCGGGCGCGAATGATCTGATTCGCGTCTGCACGTTCTCCAGGTAGCTCGCGAAGAGGCGTCCCCCCACGGCGCTCAAGTCCGTGATGACGGCGCTAGCCTGCGGGATCGCCTCGCGCCAGTACGGCCGGGCCGGCCGGTCGAGCTCGACGGCCATGACGCGCTGCTTCGGCGCGTTCCAGTTCGTGCGCAGATAGAGTGTTCGACCGGCAATCGTCGGGTCGAACGTGGCGTCGATGTCGGTCACGATCGGAACGAGCGGGCCACGTTTGTCCATATCCGCCACGTAGACCTCCGTCTTCGACGCCGCGGAGCCGTGCAGCACCGTCACGATCAGGAACCGGCCATCATCCGAGAGCGCTGCGCGGATGATCTTTTCGCGCCCGTAACCCTCGCCGAAGATTTCCTTGTCGGAGGCCGGGTCGGCGCCCATCCGGTGCACGAAGACCCGCGGCCCGGCGGGCGTCTGCCGCGAATAGTAGAGGAGCTGTCTGTCTCGAGTGATCGAGACGCCGGAGTAGCGCGCGCGGGGCAGCGCGTCCGGCAGCTCTTTGCGGGTCTCGACGTCCATGACCCGAACCGTGACCTCGTCTTCACCGCCGGCACGAACGCCGTACACCAGCGCGCTCCCGTCCGGCGAGACATTCATGATGCCGACCGACGTCGAATGGTCGGCGCTCAATGGATGCGGATCGACGAGGATCTCTTCGGCAGACTCGCGATTTGACCGCAGATAGATGACCGACAGGTCCTGATCTGCCCGTCGCTTCGTGTAGAAGTAGCGGCCGCCGCGGACGACCGGTACCCCGATCGTCTCGATCTTCATCAGCTCCGTGAGACGTTTCTCGATGCGCGCCTCTCCCGGCAGCGGCCCGATCACGGCATCGGTGTACTTGTTCTGCGCCTCGATCCATGCTCGCGTGTCAGGTGCGTCCTGATCTTCGAGCCAGCGATACGGATCAAGAATGTCCACGCCATGCACGCGGTCGACGGTCGCCTCTTTCCGTGTCGGCGGCGGTTCCGTAAGGGCGGCCGTGCCAGCGAAAAGGACGACAAGTGGTGCCGCGAGAAGGCGCCTGCGTGGGATCATCTCAGGCCTCTCAATGATCGGAATGCGAAGGATCGTGCTCGACGATGGAGGCGAGGCGTCGTTTCTGGTCGGGCGTGAGGAGGCCATCCTTGGCTTCCACGAACCCGCGCCACGCGCGCTCGGAGGCCTGGTTGACCGCTGCAGCGGTGCGCCCCGGCCGCGCGAGCGCGGCGCGAACCTCGCTGGCCGCGGCGTCGCAGCGCTCTTCCATCGCCCGTCGCTGCGCGCGTTCGAGCTGCGCGAGGGCATCGATGCGCTTGATCTCCGACGCGCAGCCGTTCTTGGCCGCGAGCGCGAGACCGCGCGCCGCCTCGAGCCGTCCCTTCCCGACCCACGATTCCGGAAGCCCGGCTCTCAGGTAGGGCAGCACGGGATGATCGTTTGCGAACATACCGTCGGGGTTCTCGAGCCAGATCCAGGCGTGCACCATCGTCAGGTGCGTGCGACCGTCGCCTCCGCCCAGTTTGCCCCGGGTGATCTTGTTCTCGGTGAGAAACCGGAGCAGCGGTCGTCCCTCGCTGATGGCACGCGCCAGCTTGACGACGTCGTGAACGTGCCAGTGATCGTCGGACCCCGCGAAGCCTTCGGGCATGGGGTCGGTCGGCCGGCGATACGTGGTGTAGGCCACTCCAACGAGCCGGCGCTCGTTCGCGATCGTTGCGTACTGAAGCGTCGACGGGTGATCGAGGGCCAGTGGCTTACGAACGAGATCGGACCGGTACCAGTGTTCGCCCATGAGCGGGCCCTCGCTCCCGAACAGCCTGTAGCCATCGTCGCGCGCGACGCCATGATCCCGATAGCGTGCCGTGGCCAGCCGCACTTCCTCGATCTGGCTGGCAAGACTGGGAGACGCCGCCGGCGTTTTGGCGGGCGGCGGCGTCGGCGGCTCGTGATGCTGGTGCTGCCGCGCGAATGCGGGCAGCGCCGCGATGCCGAGAGCTGCGAGAACCGACAGAGGTCGCCTCATGCTCGTTCGACAGGTCCAGCACCATTCAGGTTACAGCCGATGTAGCTGCAAAAGAGAGCCGAGAGTTCGTCAACCAGGCGCTCGTCGTTCAGCTCCGCCGGGTTGAGGCGAAGGTCCTCGAAGAGGATGGCCTCGCGGATCGTCGCGGCCGTGACGAGGAGCGCAAAGGGGATCGCCTGCTCCGGCGACGGGTGCGCCAGGCGCGCCCGCTTGTCGAGGAGAAGCGCCGTCAGCCGGCGGCGCACGACCTGATCGACGCGTCGCGCGCGGGCCCGAAAATCCTCGTCATTTTCGGCGCGGAGATCGAAAAACACCGCACGGAGGAGGCCGGCATTCTGTCGGTGCGCCCGGACAGCCGCCGCGACGAAGCTGCGTACGACTTCGCCCGGGGAGGCGGTACGCCAGCGCGGGCGGTCGAAGAACGCCGTCCAGAGCGTGATGGCGGCGGCCGTCTGCTGGACGTCGAGGTAGTCGAGGAGGGCACGTTTGTCGGAAAAGCGGCTGTAGAAGACTCCGATGGAGGTTTTCGCCTCGCGGACCACCTCCCGGATGGACAGTTCCTCGAAGTGCTTCTTTTGTAAGAGTTTCCGCGCTGTGCCGGTGATGCGGTCGAAGGTCTGCCGGCTGCGATGCTGGCGCGGCCGTTGGAGCGGCACGCGCGAATTATAGAACAAGAACTCTTGTTCTAATTAGTCGACGACCGGGGTCTCAAGCGCGGGTTGAGCCACGCCGCACTCACCTTCGTATATCGGATTCCGATATACTCCGCCATCACCATGAGGCCACCCTCACTTGCCGTCGTCCACATGTTGCTCGCCCTCAGCGGCGGCCAGCGCCACGGTTACGCGATCAAACAGGACGTCGAGCGCCGCACCGGCGGCGACATCCGTCTGGGTCCCGGAACACTCTACGAGGCGATCCAACGCCTCGAAGAGGACGGCCTGATCGAAGAGGCGCCCGCGTCGGCGGATCAGTCCGGCCGCCGTGTGTATCGCCTGACACGCGCGGGACGAGCGGCGCTGCGCGTCGAGCTTCGCCGGTACGACACGGTGCTCGCGCACGCGCGAACGATCGCACCCGAGCTGATCGATCGGACCTCGGGCGGAGGTGCGTGATGGGCGGCCGCCTGCGCGTGTATCGAGTGCTGTCGCGCCTCTATTCGCGGTCGTTCAGGCGGAGTTACGGCGCGGAGCTCGAGGCGACGTTCATGCTCTCGCGTGAGGAACCGCGGTACTCGCGACGCGGGGGTGAGTGGCTCTTCTGGTTCGATATGCTTCGCGACCTGTCGGTGTCGGTCGCACGTCAACGGATACGACAGGCAGCGTTGGCCGCCTCGCGAATCTCCCACGAATCTCGCCGCCCACAGACAGGCGGCGGCAAGGTGGACCTCATGCTTCATGACTTCCGTCACGCGCTGCGCGTCGTCTTTCGTCAGCCGGGGTTTGCTACTGCCGCGGTCCTCTCGCTCGCGCTGGGCATCGGCGGCAGCAGCCTCATTTACGGCCTCGTCGACGCGCTGGTGCTCCGGCCGTTTCCGTATCCGGAAGCGGATCGTCTCGTGGCGGTCGGCGTCGCTTTTCCGCGGCAGGGCACCGCGGGGGCAGGGGCCCCCGGATCGAGCGGCGCACGACGGTTCATCGAGGTCCTGTCGCCGGCCGAGTACGGCGACATCCGCGCGGGTCGCAGCTTCGCCCGGACGACGGCCTTCGATCTCGGGAACCGGAATCTCGTTGGCGGCGATACGCCGGAGCGGCTGTTCACCGCACTCCTGCTCGACGATCCATTCAGCGTCATCGGCATGCGGCCCGCTCTCGGCCGTGGCTTCCTGCCGCACGAGCTCGCACCGAACGGCCCGCCGGTCGCCATCATCAGCCATCGAGTGTGGCAGAGCCGCTTCGGTGGCGATTCCGCCATCCTCGGGCGAGCTATTCGCATCGGTGGGCAGTCGGCCGCTGTCGTCGGCGTCATGCCGCCGGGGCTGCTGCTGCTGGGAACCGACCTGTGGATCCCGTGGGGCGGCGACCAGACGCGGATGCCCCGGAACGTCCGTCAGTTCACCGTGCTCGGCCGGCTCGCGCAAGGTGCAAGTCTCGCCAGCGCCAACGCCGAGATGACTGCGATTGCCGGCCGCATCGACCGTGAGTTCCGGGGCCAGTTCCGCGAGTACGAAGGCTGGCGACTCGAAGCGCGTCCGTGGGCGGCGGCGGTGACGGGCGAGCTTCGGCAACCCGCGCTGGTGATGCTCGGCGCGGTCATTCTCGTGCTGCTCATCGCGTGTGCGAACGTGGCGAACCTGCTGCTGGCGCGCGCGGCCTCGCAGCAGCGCGACGTCGCCGTTCGTCTCGCGCTCGGAGCGGCGCGCTGGCGCGTGGCGCGCGAGCTCCTCGCCGAGAGTCTGGTACTCTCGATCGCCGGCTGCGCGGCCGGGCTTGCGTTCGCAGCAGCCGGTCTCACGATCGCGCCAGAGTTCCTGCCGATGGAGTTTACTGAGATGGGCGCGGACGTCGGCCTCAGCGTGAGGGTCGTGGGTTTCGGCATCGGCCTCGCGGTGATGTCGGCCGTGATCGTCGGCCTCGTCCCCATTCTCCGGGCCTGGCGCACGGCGCCGCGGGAATGGCTCAAGCTCGAAGGGCATCGCGCCACCTCCGGCCGCGCCCTCCTTCGCTTCCGGCACGCGTTCATCGTCACCGAGGTGGCGCTCGCCGTGGCGTTGCTCGTCGGCGCCGGCCTGCTGGTCCGGAGCTTCATTCGCATGCAGGCGACCGATCTCGGATTCGATCCGGCGCGCGTCCTGACCATGAGGCTCACGCTGCCGCGTGAAAAGTACAAGGGTGAAGCGGTGAACCTGTTTTTCAACCAGGCAGTGGAGCGCATTGGCGCGCTTGCGGCTGTTGAGCGAGCCGCCGCGGCGTCGCAGTATCCACCGATGGGAGCGTTCGACACCGCCGTCGACATCGAAGGCGCGGAGGCTGCCGCCGCCGTCAGGCCGAACGCCTTCTTCACGTTCGCGAGCCCCGGATACTTTGCCACGCTCGGCGTGCCGCTGAAGTCCGGCCGGGCGTTCACCGACAGGGACACGGTTCGCGCGCCGCTCGTCGCGATCGTCAACGAGGCGTTCGCGGCCCGCGTGCTTCGCGGTGAGCGCCCGATCGGCCGGCGATTGCGCCTTGGCGATTCCGGGCCGGATCGTCAATGGGTGGAGATCGTCGGCGTCGTGGGCGACACGCGTAACCGCGGGGCCGCCGCCCCGATCGAGCCGGAAGTCTTCCTGCCGGTCAACCAGCAGACGATGTGGAACCAGTTGTTCCTGCTCGTTCGCGCGCGCGGCGACGCGGCGGCGCTGCTCCCGGCGGTGCGCCGGGAGATCCTTGCGCTCGACAATGAGCAGCCGGTCTACGCGATCGCTACGCTGGAGGACTCGCTCCGCCGGGCAGTCTTTCCGCAGCGTGTGTCGCTCGCGCTTATCGGGCTCTTCGCAGTGGTCGCGCTCGTGCTCGCCGCGGTCGGTGTTTACGGAGTCATCTCGCATGGCGTCGCCGCGAGGACGCAGGAGATCGGCATCCGTATGGCGCTCGGCGCCGATGCGGCGGCCGTTATCCGGATGATCGTGCGGCAGGCCTTTACGCTCGTCGGGCTCGGACTCGGCGCTGGCCTGGCGCTCGCGCTGCTGGCCGGCCGGGCGCTGACGACGCTTCTCGTCGGGGTGACGCCCAGGGATCCGGGCACGCTCGCAGCGGTTACTGCGCTTCTGGCCCTGGTCGGGCTCGCCGCGGGGTATCTGCCAGCGCGGCGCGCGGCGCGCGTCCCGCCCTCGGAGGCGTTGCGATATGAATAGGGGCGTGCGGTAGCATTAGAGGTTCATGGCCGGGTGGGAAGACTTCTCCGGGATCAATCGTGGATACGTGCTCGAGCTCTACGAACGGTATCGCCACGATCCCTCTTCTGTCGACGACGATACGAGGCGGTATTTCGAGCGATGGTCCCCCCCGGCGGATGAACCTGTATCTGCGGCCCGGCCGCAGGAGGAGCGCCGGTCCGAGCGTACTGCCGCGATCGTCGGAGCGGTCGCGCTTGCGCAGTCGATCAGGCGCTACGGCCATCTTGCGGCTCGAATCGATCCGCTGGGAAGCCGGCCCCCTGGAGATCCGCTTCTCCTCGAGCGCACGCACGGTGTTACCGAGGAAGATCTGAAGCGTCTGCCGGCCGCCATCATCGGCGGCCCGATCGCCACCGAGGCGGCCGACGCTGCTGAAGCGATCGCCGCGCTTCGCAGGGTGTACTGTTCGACGACCGGCTACGATCTCGCGCATATCTTCGTACCGGAGGAGCGCGAGTGGCTGCGCGAGTCCGTCGAGCGAGGCCGCTTCCGTCCGCCTGCCGCGCCAGTCGACGAACGCGCCCTGCTCGAACGGCTGACCGACGTCGAGGTTCTCGAGCGGTTCGTCCACCGCAGCTTTCCCGGAAAAACGCGGTTCTCGATCGAAGGGCTCGACATGCTCGTGCCCGTGCTCGACACCGCCATCGCCGGCGCGGCCGACGCGGGAATCGGCAACGTGATCATCGGGATGGCCCATCGCGGGCGGCTGAACGTGATGGCGCACGTTCTGGGCAAGCCGTACGAGCAGATCCTCGCGGAGTTCAAGGATCCGCTCCAGTCGCGCAGCTTCCGGGAGGACATGGCCTGGAGCGGCGACGTGAAGTATCACGCCGGCGCGTCCCGCTCCATAGCAGACGAGGAGTCGCGGCTCGTCGTGACGATGCCGCCCAACCCGAGTCACCTCGAGGCCGTCGATCCAATCGTGGTCGGTATGGCGCGTGCGGCCGGTACGCGAGCCGATCAGGCCGGCGCCCCGAGCTTCGACCCCACGGTATCGCTTCCGGTCCTGATTCACGGCGACGCGGCATTCCCGGGCCAGGGGGTCGTAGCCGAGACGCTGAATCTGTATCGGCTGCCCGGGTATCAGACGGGCGGCACGATTCACATCATCGCGAACAACCAGCTCGGGTTCACCACGCTGCCCGAAGAGGCGTACAGCACTTCGTATGCGAGCGGGCTCGCACGCGGCTTCAAGATCCCGATCCTGCACGTCAACGCGGACGACGCCGAGGCCTGCGTGGCGGCCGCGCGCCTGGCATTCGAGTATCGCGCGCGCTTCCGCCGCGACGTGCTGATCGATCTCGTCGGCTACCGTCGCTACGGTCACAACGAGGGCGACGAGCCTGCCTTCACCCAGCCGCTCATGTATCAGCGGATCGCATCGCATCCGACCGTCCGCGAGATCTGGGCTCGAGCACTCCAGGAGCGCGGCGTCGTCGACGAGGCTCTGCCCGACGCGCTCGTCCGGGAGCGGATGGACGCGTTGCAGAGGACGCTCGACGCGCTCCGGCCGGAAGAGGCGCTCGTCGAGCCGCAACCGGAGCTCGCGCCTGCCGGTGCCGCGAGGCGCGCGCGCACGGCCGTGCCGCTTGATCGGCTTCGCGCCCTCAACAACGCGCTGCTGAAGCTGCCGGACGATTTTTCAATCCACCGCAAGCTCGAGAAGGCTCGCGAGCGCCGCCGGCAGGTGCTGGACGACCCGGACGCGCGGACGATCGAGTGGTCGACGGCCGAGGAGCTCGCGCTCGGTTCGATCCTCGAAGACGGCGTCGCAATCCGGATGACGGGCGAGGATGTTCAGCGCGGGACGTTCAGCCAGCGTCACGCGGTCTTTCACGACGTGAAAACCGGCGCGAAGTACACGCCGCTCCAGGGCATCCCGCACGCGAAAGCGGCGTTCGAGATCCACAACAGTCCGCTCTCGGAGAACGCCGTGCTCGGATTCGAGTACGGATACAGCATCCAGTCGCCATCGCGGCTCGTCATCTGGGAAGCGCAGTACGGCGACTTCATCAACGGCGCGCAGGTCGTCGTGGACGAGTTCCTGGTCTCGGCGCGTGCGAAATGGGGCCAGGAGCCGTCGCTCGTCCTGCTGCTCCCGCACGGCCACGAGGGCCAGGGACCCGATCACGCGAGCGCGCGTCCGGAGCGGTTTCTGCAGCTCGCAGCCGACGTCAACATTCGCGTGGCGAACTGCACGACGGCCGCACAGTACTTTCATCTATTGAGGCGCCAGGCAGCGCTCCTCGTCGACGATCCGCTGCCGCTCATCGTCTTGACGCCGAAGAGCCTGCTGCGCCATCCGTTCGTCGCGTCCGCGGCGCGCGAGCTGTCGGAGGGCCGCTGGCGTCCCGTGCTGGACGACGAAACCGTTGCGAAAGATCAGGTGAAGCGCCTGCTGCTGTGCAGCGGCAAGATCGCCGTCGACCTCTTCACCAGCGACGATCGACAGAGCGCCCGCGAAGCGGCGATCGTGCGCGTCGAGCAGTTGTATCCCTTTCCGGTCGACGACGTGCAGGCGGCGATCGCGAGCTATCCGGCGGCCACCGACGTGGTGTGGGTCCAGGAAGAGCCGGAGAATATGGGCGCATGGGAATTCGTCCGGCCGCACCTCGAGGCGCTCGTCGGCCAGCGAAGGCTCGCCGTGCTCGCGCGGCCGCGGTCGTCGAGTCCGGCGGAAGGATCCGCCGCGCGGCACGCCCGGAACCAGCAGCTGCTCATCCGCCGGGCGCTCAATCCGCAGGGATCGCCCCGCGAAGAAGCCACGCACGTAACCGAGAACCGGGGCGAGACGTAACAGACCGCGCAGTCAAAGGTCCAAGGACAATGTCATCGAATGTCGTCGTGCCCGAGCTCGGGGAATCGATCGTCGACGCGCGCGTGTCGCGCTGGCTGAAGAAAGAAGGGGAGCGCGTGTCGGCCGGCGACCCGCTCGTCGAGCTCGAGACCGACAAGATCGACCTCGAAGTCGGCGCGCCGCGCGCCGGAGTGCTCGCGCGCATCGACCGCCGCGACGGCGAGGACGTGAAGATCGGCGAGGTGCTCGGCGTCATCGAAGAGGAAGGGGCCAGGGAGCAGGCGTCCGCCGCCGCCAAGGCTCCGGCGGACAAGCCGACGGACAAGTCCGCTGAAACGGCGCCGCTTGAGAGGCAGCCGGTCGAGACGCGCCAGCCTCGCTCGACCCCTTCCGCGCGGCGCGTGGCCGACGAGCACGACGTGAAGCTCGGCACCGTCAAAGGAACCGGCGACGGCGGGCGGGTCATGCGGAGAGATGTCGAAGGTGCGGTGGGTGCATCGGGGGCATCAGGTGCATCAGGTGCATCGGGTGCATCGGGTGCATCGGGTGCGGGTGCGACGGGTGCACTGAGTGCACCAGCACCGAGTGCACCCACTGCACCGAATGCACCCAGTGCACCCAGTGCACCAGGGGTACGTCCTGAAGAACGCGTCCGGATGTCCAAGCGCCGCGCCACCATCGCGAAGCGGCTGGTCGAGGCCCAGCGGACCGCGGCCATGCTCACGACCTTCAACGAGGTCGACATGACGGGCGTGATGACGCTCCGCGAGCGGCGCAAGCAGGCGTTCAAGGAGAAACACGGCGTCTCGCTCGGCATCGCATCGTTTTTCGTGAAGGCGGCCATCGGCGCGCTGCGCGACTTCCCCCGGCTCAACGCGGAAATCGAGGGGGACGAGATGATCATCAAGCGCTACTACGACATCGGGGTCGCGGTAGGCGCCGAGGAAGGGCTCGTCGTCCCCGTGCTGCGCAACGCCGATCGCATGTCGTTTGCCGAGATCGAGATCGGCATCCGCGATTTCGCAAAACGCGCGGCCGACGGTACGCTCACGCTTGAGGATCTGCGCGGCGGGACGTTCACGATCACCAACGGAGGCGTGTTCGGATCGCTGATGAGCACGCCGATCCTGAACCCGCCGCAGGTCGGCATCCTCGGGCTGCACAAGATCGAGGATCGGCCGATCGCGGTTCAGGGAAACGTCGAGATCCGGCCGATGATGTACGTGGCGCTGTCCTACGATCACCGCATCGTGGACGGCGCCGAGGCGGTGCGTTTCCTGGTCCGCGTCAAGGAGCTCGTGGAGGATCCGGGAACGCTGCTCATCGAGTCGTAGTAGCTGGGGGTGGGGCCCCACGACAAAAGAGAAAAATGACTGAACTGGACGGGATCGTCGATCAGCTTCAACGCGAGTACGGCGGCGACGCGTGGTACGGCTCGTCGCTCAAGGACATCCTCAGGAACGTCACTGCCGGGCAGGCGGCGGCCCGTCCGGTCCCGCATGCACACTCGATCTGGGAGCTCGTGCTGCACATGACCGCCTGGAAGCGCGAGGTCGCCTCTCGGATGGAGGGCCGTCCGGCCGGCGAGCCGCCTGAAGGAGACTGGCCGGAAGCACCATCTGATGGCCAGGCGACCGAGGCGCGCTGGGCCGAGGCGCTCGAACGGCTTCAACAGGCGCAGATCGCGCTGCTGAGCGCCGTCGGTCAGTTATCGCCCTCGCGGCTGCACGCGCCCGTCACCGATCCGCGCAACCGCGAACTTGGCACGGGCGCGACGCACTACGTCACTTTGCATGGCGTCGCGCAGCATGACGTGTATCATGCTGGACAGATAGCCATCTTGAAGAAGGCGCTCGGCCTGTAGCACCTTGAGCGATTACACAGCGAAGCACATCACGGTCCTCGAAGGACTCGAGCCCGTCCGGAAGCGTCCGGGCATGTACATCGGCGGCGTCGGGTCCGCCGGTCTGCACCATCTGGTTTGGGAGATCCTCGACAACGCCGTCGACGAAGGGATGAACGGCCACGCGTCGAACGTCGCCGTGACGCTGCATGCCGACGGCGCGTCGGTCACCGTCACGGACGACGGGCGTGGCATCCCGATCGACAAGCACATGCAGACGAAGAAGAGCGCCCTCGAGGTCATCTTCACGATGCTGCATGCCGGCGGGAAGTTCGAGCAAGGCATCTACAAGACCGCTGGCGGCCTCCACGGCGTCGGCGCCAGCGTCGTCAACGCCCTGTCGAAGGACCTGGTGGCCACCGTCAAGCGCGACGGCGCGCAGTACGAACAGCGGTTCAGGCAGGGCAAGCCGACAACAGCGGTGAAAAAGCTGGGCCCGGCGCGCGGTACGGGCACGACGGTGTACTTCAGGCCCGATCCGGCGATCTTCCCCAAGGTCGAGTTCGACCCGGCCGTCATCCGCGAGCGCCTCGAGACCGCGAGCTATCTGCACAAGGGCGTCAGGTTCGTCTTCGACGACGAAACGTCGAAGAAGCGCGAAGCATTCGAGCACAGCGAAGGGCTGCTCGACTACCTGAAGAAGATCGTCAAGGAGCGGAACGCGGCGCCGGTGCACGACGCGCCGTTCGCGCTCGAGAAGAGCGAGGCGGGCGGTGTCCGGCTCGATTTCGTGCTCCAGTGGACCCAGTCGACAGACGAGCACCTCCGCAGCTACGTGAACGGGATTCCGACCGGTTCCGGCGGCACGCACGAGAATGGGTTCCGCGCCGGGCTGGGCAAGGCGATGCGGAACTTCATCGAGACGCACAATCTTTCGCCGAAGGGCGTCTCGATCACCGCGGAGGACATCCGTGAAGGACTCATCGGCGTGCTCAGCGTGTTCCTCCAGGATCCGCAGTTCCAGGGACAGACGAAAGACCGCCTGAACAATCCCGAGATCACATCCGTGCTCGACTCGACCGTGCGCCCGGCCTTCGAGCACTGGCTGAACCACAATATCAGCGTTGCGGAATCAATCGTGGCGCGCATCATCCTCGCGGCGCGCGCGCGTGAAGCGAGCCGCGCGGCGCAGGCCGAGGTGACGCGTCGGGGCGCCACGACGGGTCGTCTGACGCTGCCCGGCAAGTTGAGCGACTGCACGTCTAGCGGCCGCGACGACAGCGAGATCTTCATCGTCGAGGGAGACTCGGCGGGCGGCTCGGCCAAGCAGGGGCGCGACCGCTCGAAGCAGGCGATCCTGCCGCTTCGCGGCAAAGTGCTGAACGCCGAGAGCGCATCGATCGCGAAGGTCCTCGAGAACCGCGAGCTGTCGGATCTGGTTACGGCTCTCGGATGCGGCATCGGCAAGAACTGCGATGCGTCGAGGCTGCGATACGGAAGGGTCATCATCCTCGCCGACGCCGATTCCGACGGCCATCACATCGCGACGCTGCTCCTGACGTTCATCTACCGGCACATGCCGCAGCTCATCACCAGCGGCAAAGTATTTCTCGCCCAGCCGCCCCTCTACCGGATCGATATCGGCAAGGAGACGTTCTGGGCGCTCGACGATCCTCACAAGGATCGTCTGCTGAAGCAGCACGGCAACGGCCGGGCGAACGCCGAGATCACGCGGTTCAAGGGGCTCGGCGAGATGATGCCGAAGGTGCTCTGGGAGACCACGCTCAACCCGCGAACGCGCCGGCTCCTGCGCGTCGCGATCGCCGACCACATCGTGACCGATCGAGTCATCAACGAGCTGATGGGCAAGGACGCTTCGGCGCGGTTCAAGTTCATCATGGAGCGGGCCGAAGACGCCCAGGAGCTCGACGTGTAGTGACTGCCAGCGGCTGGCTGATGCTTCTCAGCCGCATTCTCCTCGTCTACGAACCTCTCGTCCTGGCTCTCTCGCTGTCCACACTTCTGCCGATGATTGCGATCCGCGGGCCGCTCGTGATCGCGGCTGTCGTGGTGCGCATCCTCGTTGCCGGCCTCAGCGTAGCCGCCGGTCTCGCGCTGCGGGATCTGCGTCCGCATGGCCGCACCCTCGCGACGGCGGCGCTGCTATCGAGCGGCGCAATGGGCCTGATCCTCTTGAACACACGGATCCTGCCTTCGAACCGGGTGCCGTCGGACGATCTGCTTTATTCGGCTGTGCTCGTCGCGCACCACGGCGCGTGGCTCTTGTACCTGTGGCGATCGTCCCGCGTGCGCGGGCTGTTTAAGTAGTAAGTACGATCTTTCCGATGTGATCGCCGCGCTCGAGCGCGCGGTGCGCGTCGGCCGCGCGCGTGAGAGGAAACGTCGCGTGGATCACCGGCTTCACCAGGCCGCGGCTGAGCAGCGGCCACACGCGTGCCTCCAGCGCCTTCGCGATCGCGCCCTTCTCTTCGACAGTGCGCGGGCGGAGCAGCGAGCCGGTGATGGTGAGTCGGCGCTGAAGCACAGTCGCGAGATTGATCTGTGCTTTGGCGCCACTCATCAGGCCAATCTGGACGAGACGCCCCCCAAGCGCGAGCGCATTGAGATTCCGCTCGAAGTAGTCGCTGCCGACGATGTCGAGGATCACGTCCGCGCCACGCCCGCCGGTGACGTCACGAACCGTCTCGACGAAGTCCTGTTCCTTGTAGTTCACCGTGGCGTTCGCGCCCAGGCGGAGACATGCGTCGCCCTTTTCCTCGCTGCCCACCGTCGCGATCACGCGGGCGCCGAACGCCCGGCCGAGCTGAATCGCCGTCGTGCCGATCCCGCTCGCGCCGCCGTGCACGAGCATCCACTCGCCCTGCTTGAGCCCTCCGCGCTCGAAGATGTTGGTCCACACCGTAAAGTACGTCTCCGGCACGGCGGCCGCCTCGACGAGCGTGAGGCCTTCGGGAATCGGCAGCGCCTGCGGCGCGGGGACGACGCAGTACTCGGCGTAGCCGCCGCCGGCGACCAGCGCGCAGATCTGCTGACCTGATTCGATCGATGAGCCGCTGAGCGGACCGGAATCGACGACCGTTCCGGCAACTTCAAGGCCGGGAATGTCAGGCGCGCCCGGCGGCGGAGGATATTTTCCCTGCCTTTGTGCCAAGTCGGGGCGATTGACACCCGCGGCCGCGACTTGTACCAGAAGCTCGCCCGGCCCTGGTTTTGGGACCGGCCTCGACACGGGCCGCAGCACGTCAGGATCCCCGGGCCGCTCGATCTCTATGGCGGTCATGGTCACAGGCCGGACGGCAGCCGCGGTGATGAGAGGAGCGCCGCGAATTCCTGCCAGCGCTTCGCCGGCTGATCCGCCGTTCCGCCGCGGTCCTCGATGTACTGGCGAACGAGATCTTCGCCGAGGTTGTAGTTGATGACATAGCTTCGATACTGGTCGATGAAGCGGACGCGCTGTTCTGCACGCGCGCGCGTCATCAATCCGTAGCGCTCCAGCCAGCCTGCCGCCTGCGGCGCGGTGAACTCTCCATTCAGGTACCGGCGCGCGGCTTCGTTGACGGCATAGGAGAGCCGCTCGGCGAGTTGGTAGGCCTCGAAATATGCCTCGGCTTTCGTCGGGTCCAGGCCGGCGAGCGGGAAAAGCCGATCGCGCTCGAACGCGAGCCGGTCACGTCCCGGGAAGGCGACGTCGATACCGAAGTTGGCCGTGCCCTCCGCGATGAGCGATTGCGGCGAGAACAAGGCGTAGACGGAGAACTCCACCCAGCCGCGATCTTTGACGAGGTGCTTCTCGAGCAACGCGTTGTAGACGTGATGCCCCGGATAGCCCTCATGACACGCGAGGTCTATCGCTCGATCGACGTAGACTGGCAGGTCGGTGTTGACCTGGATCACGCTGCGAAAGCTTCCCTTGTACCAGTTATAGGCGCTCCAGGTTTTTCCCTCCACGTACTCGATCGTGAACTCTTCGTCCGGCGGCAGCGGAATGTGCTTCTTCGTGCGGACGCGGCACTCCGCGATGGCCGCGGTGAAGACGGCGTCCAGCTTGTCACCCGGAATGACGAATGCGCTTCGGAACTTGTCGTAGCGCTCGGCGAGCGGTCCCGGTCCGGGAAAGCGGCGGTCGAGATCGGCGACGAGCTTCGCGAAATACGATTCGGTGTGGACCGGCGCGGTCGCGTCGTACAACCCGCGCGATTCCTCGTCGAAGCTGAGGCGTTTGCCCCGGAGCATGGTGAGCCGAACGTCGAGCGCCGCGAGCTGACGATCCAGGTAGTCGTGCCGGAGCCGCTCCATCTCGCCCGTGGGTTTCGTCACCGCCGCGAGCGCCGAGCGCACGTCGCGCGTCCGGCGCTCGATCTCTTCGGGCGGCGCCTTCGCCTGTTCGGCGGCTGCGCGCCACTCCGGCGGGCCGTAGTAAGCATCGACATAGTCGGGATCGTGCTGCCCGAGAGCGAGCACGAGCTGCACGTATTGCCGGGCGATCTCGTCCTGCTTCGAACTCGTGTCTGGCGGAATCGTCATTGTAAGAACCGAGAGAACGGCGGCTGAAAATCTCATCGATATATGATCCCCCGATGAACGTGAAGGGAGCAACGCTCGCCGCGGCGCTTGCAGTATCGTCGATGATACGGGGCGGCGAGCCCTCCTCGGCGCTTTTTCAGCCGGAAGCCCGGCTGAGTCAGATCCGACAGCTTTCGAGCGGCGGAGAGAACGCCGAGGCCTACTTTTCGCCGGATGGCCGCCGGTTGATCTTTCAGACGACGCCGGGCGGCGGCGGCTGCGACCAGATCTACACAATCAACGTCGATGGATCGGCGCGGACACGCGTCAGCACGGGCAAGGGCCGGACGACGTGCGGGTACTTCTATCCGGACGGCGAGACGATCCTGTTCGCGTCCACGCATGGAGCCTCGCCGGAGTGCCCTCCCAGACCCGGGTACGAGCGCGGATACGTCTGGCCCGTCTATCCGTCGTATGAAATCTATCGGGCGCGTGCCGATGGCAGCGAGCTCGTCCCGCTGACGAAGGCGGACGGGTACGACGCGGAAGCGACTATCGCGCCTGACGGGCGGATCGCGTTCACCAGTACGCGCGACGGCGACATGGAGATCTACACGATGAACGCCGACGGTTCGGACGTCCGGCGGCTCACGCAACGACCGGGGCCGGACGGAGGGCCGTTCTTCTCGTTCGACGGCAAGCAGATCGCCTTTCGCGGCCGGGAGCTCGCCGCGGGACCCGAGCGCGACGACTACGTCGCGCTGCTCAAGGAGGGTCTCTGGCGACCCACCCAGCTCGAGATCTTCGTCATGGACCGCGACGGCCGGAACGTTCGCCAGGTCACGCGGCTCGGCGGCGCGAACTTCGCGCCGTCATGGCATCCGGATGGACGCCGCATCATCTTCTCGTCCAACCATCACAACCCGAAGGGCCGCAACTTCGACCTGTTCCTCGTCAACCTCGACGGGACGGGCCTCGAGCAGGTGACGTTCAATCCGACGTTCGATGGCTTTCCGATGTTTTCTCCCGACGGGAAGCGCCTCGCGTTCTCGTCGAATCGCGACGCGAAGACCCAGGGAGAGACGAACATTTTTATCGCGGACTGGAAGAACTGACGCTACCACTTGACAGTCACCGCCCGGCGCGCTGGCGTCCTCTTTTCTTCGATCGATTCCTCGGCCCTGCGGCGCGCGAGAACTCCTGCTTCTGGCGTTCCTGGATGATGTTCTCGCCCTGCCGCTCCCGTCCCGCGACCTTGTAGTGATCGGGGTTGACGTTGATCTTTCTGCTCATTGATCCCTCGTGTTGTTTCAGCGGGGCTCGACCATGTACCGAAGAGTGGCGCCGACGCCGCCGACTGGCTCGAGGAGGGCCGGATCTTCGATGAAAGTAACCGCGGCATCCGTCTGGCGCGCCTTCGCGACGAGATCGTCGGCGCGCAGCACCTGGTCGATCCCGTCGGCGCCCGTTCCTTCCGGCTGAACCAGCGCCGCGCTCACGATGAGCTCGTCGACCTGACCGTTCTCGAGCGCGCGCCGCGCGGGCTCCGGTCCAACGACCGCGAGGCCGCCGGCCCGGTAGGCTCCGATGACGGCGTCGACCTTTTCCTTGTCGGTCTCCGCATCCTTGCGCCAGAGCGCCTCGAGCGTCTTCTCCAGCACTTCATGTTCCGGCGCCTTGGTCTCGAGCCGGAACGCATCGACCAGACGTCCCCGCAAGAACGTCGAGAGGCGATCCTCGATGAGAGGCAGCGACACCTCGTTGCCCGTTACGATGACCAGAGGAATATCCTCGGCGCGGACGATCCGCTCGAGCGCCTCCACGGCTTCCTGCACGTGCGTCTTCTGCAGGTTCGCCGTGCGCCGTTGAAACCGCGCCTGCGACCAGCCGCCCATGTCGTGGCTTCGCGTCTTCTGCCCCGTCACCTCGTCGACCCTCTCCGTCGTCCCCGTCGCGAAGACGAAAACCCGCGCGCGGTTCGTGTCCGAGACGAGCGCCGCGTAGCGCGGGTAGCGTGCATCAAGGCGCGCGAGCGGATAGAGGTGCGGCCTGTCGCTCACGAACAGCATGTGCCGATCGATTGGCGCCGCGACCTGAACAGGCTCGAACAGGCCGGCGCCCGAGCAGGCGAAGATCGCCGCGCCGTTGGCAGACGGGCGAAGCTCCGTGTCGAGCCACTTCTGAATACGGTCGAGGTCTTGCCTCAGGCTTTCGCGGCCCGCTGCATCATCCACGTACAACTCGGCGCGCTCGCCCAGCTCAGAGCGTGTGAAGGCTTGATGGTGATCGCGTCCGCGATCGTCGGGCTGCGTGTTCAAGTACAGGCTTACGAACGGAAACTGCCCAGGATCCAGCCGCGCCAGGCGGTCGATCAAGGCTGAGAGGTCGGTCGCATTTTCCATGCGACGATCCATCGCAATTCCCGTACCCCGCCGCCGACTAACTCAGAATTCGTCCGAACCCGAAGAGGTGGTCGTGCCGGTCCGGCTCGTTGGCGTAGTGGCGGAGAAAAAGGCGCGCGGCCAGCCAGGAAAACGCGAGGCCGTCGCGCCCCAGCGCGTAGGCGAAGAGGTGGCGCGGGAAGTTGCGGTGGGGGCCGAGATAGGGCAGCCCGTCCACGGACTGGATCGTGGTCGCGTCCCAGCCGTGGGTCGGCTGGAGACCCGAAATCGCCGGATAGAGAAGCGACAGCTCGTACATCAACTGGCCCGTTCGCTGGATGATCGCCTTGTCGCGCGCGCGGCCCTTGAGCTCAGGCTGATCGCCGCCGCCGAACAGGACTCGATCGTCGCGCATCCATCTGAGCGCATGCGCGGGCTGTTCGGTGTCGCGCAGCATCGCGCTCCGCCGGCCAACTTCGCGGCGCACGGCAGCGGGCATCGTTTCAGTCAGCACGGCGTACGAGCTGATGCGCCGCATGTGGCGCCTGAGCGCGCGCAGGTCGTTCGTCGGATAGCCGGTCGCGAGCACCACACGATCTGCCGTGATTGTGCCGCCGGCCGTGCGGACCTCGACCCCCTTTCGGCCTGCGCGAACCCGCAAGGCTTCGGAACGCTCGTAGATGACGGCGCCGCGCCCTTCGGCCGCTCGAATCAGGCCGAGACACGCGCGATACGGATCGATCTGGCCGTTGCCATGAGCCTTGATTCCGCCGACGCCGTCGATCGCGGTCTCGCGCCGCAGCGCCGCGGCGCTCAGCCAGGCCGCTTCGACGCCAGCCTCCTTGCGAGCCTGGAGCTCGCGCTTCAGCCGCCGCTCGTCCTCTTTCATCCTCGCGAACGTGATTGAATCGACCGTCGTCAGCTCCGCTCCGACGCCGAGGCGGCGCAGTGCCGCGGCGAAGTCGAGCGCCGCGCGCCGTGCTCCCTGCCAGAGCGCACGCGCCGCACGACGTCCGTAGATCGACGCGACCTGATGAAAATCGACATCGAGCTCCTGCCGCAGAACGCCCAGCCCGCCTGCGGTGCCGTCGCCCTGTCCCACGCGCTCTGCCTCGACGAGGATCACGGGCACGCCGGCCATCGCGAATGTGTACGCGGCGCAGCAGCCGGTCAGTCCTCCGCCGACGATCGCGATCGATGTGTTTGTCGTGCCGCGGTAGCGCGGCCAGGACGGGCGTCGCGAGTCGGGGAATCGATCGAGCCAGTAAGAAACCGGACGCGTTTTCATGGCGGCGGTTCGAGGCTCGTCAGGACCTGAATCAGCCGCGTGACCTGGACCATGTCGGGCAGCGTTCCGCGGACCGCGTGAGCATCCACGCGCGAGAGGCCGGGAACGTACGACGCACGTTCGGCGTCGAGCGTCAGCTTGAAACCGACTTCGAGATCGATCGGCGTCTTCACGCGGTACGGCTGATGCGAGGGCAACCGCTTCAACGCCGCGGTCACGCCCTGCTGGATCATCTCCCGCGAACGCGCGGGCGTCGTGGTCTCGGCCGCGTGATAACCGAGTCCATCCTTGACGACGACGCCCTCGATCGACGGAATCGCGGCTTTGAGCTGGGCGACGGCCTCGCGATCGCCCGAGACGAACGCAACGGGCACTCCGAAATGTCCGGCGAGCGCCGCGTTGAAGATGCCTTCCGAGACCTCTGTGCCGTTCAACTTGACGTGCAGCAGCCTGGCGCTGGAGAACGTGTGGCCTCGCACCGCATCGCGGCCGTACTCGCTTGCGTGGTAGCCGATGAAGATGACGGCGCCGACGTCAGGACCGATGCCCTGCATCATCGAGAGCGGCCGCGGGAACCCTCTCACCACGCGCACGTCGGCCGGCAAGTCGTCGATGAGCAGGTTCTGGGCGTTCCCGTGCGAGTCGGCGACGACGACCTCGACGGCGCCAGCTTCTTTCGCGGCGGCGACGGCGGTCTTGACCTCTCCGGTCATCCACTCTCGCGCCTTGCCGTACTCGAAGCCGGTCGGCCCGAGCTGCGACGGCTGGACCACGCCGGCAATCCCTTCCATGTCGGCTGAGATGAAGACTTTGAGCGGCCGTCCCTGCGCCCGGCCGTCGGCACGGAACGACAGGATGGCTACGGCGAGAGCTATCAGCGAGTGCTGAACCAGGCGCGGCACGAGGGCACATTCTAACAGCGCCGACGGTCGGCAGGGTTGCATGCAGTACATTAGGGCGCATGCGCGTCAGGGCGGCGGCGCTCTCGCTTCTCCTGCTCTCTGCCGTTCCTCTCTTTTCGCTTCAGCCAGGAGCGGACCTCGAGACCGGCCGCGTCGGCCTGGGTCTGGCGCTTCGCCGACTGGCCGCGACCGGTACGTTCATGATGGCGACGGCGCATCCGGACGACGAGAACAATGCGCTGCTCGCGATGATGAGCCGTGGGCTCGGCGTTCGTACTGTGCTGGCGACGGCGACGCGAGGCGACGGCGGTCAGAACGAGATCGGCCCGGAGCTCTTCGATGCGCTGGCTGCGCTCCGGACGGAGGAATTGCTCGCTGCTCACCGCTTCGACGGTGCCGAGCAGTTTTTCACGCGCGCGGTCGATTTCGGCTACTCGTTCAGCGTCGGGGAGACGTTCGAGCGGTGGGGGCGCGAGGAGATTCTCGGCGATTTCGTCCGCCTCATCCGGATGACGAGACCCGAAGTGATCGTCGGACTCCGACCGGACGGGACGGGCGGAGGGCAGCACCACCAGGCATCGGCGCAGCTCGCGCGCGAGGCATTCCGCGCCGCGGCCGATCCGGCGCGCTTTCCCGATCAACTGCGCGACGGCCTTCAACCGTGGCAGGCGGCCAAGTTCTATTTCATGGGCCCGTTCGGCTTCCGCAACGAGAAGCCGCCCGATCCCTCGCAGAAGTTCGTGGCGATCGATCTCGAAAAGTACGATCCGCTTCTCGGCCGTACGTACGCCGAGATCGGGAGCCAGGCTCGTGCGATGCACAAGTGTCAGGGGTTCGGCCAGCTGCTCGCGCTGCCGGGCCGCGCCGCCGCCAGGTACGAACTCGTCGACACGGTGATACCGGGTCAATTGGAAAAGACCGAGACGTCGCTCTTCGATGGTATCGAGACACGGCCGAACCCCGCACAAGAGGCTGTCGAAGGCGCGCAGCGCGCCTTCGATCGATCTGATGAGGCCGGCGTTTCAGAGGCGCTTCTGGCTGGGCTCGCGAAAGTGCGCTCGCTGCGCGCTCAGAGCGATGGGAGCCGCGGGAATGGCGACCCAGGCACGCCGGACACGCTGACGTTGAAGGAGTCGCAGCTCGAGGAGGCGCTGCTCCTCGCGCACGGCGTTCGTATCGAGCTGCTCGCAGATGACGGGATTGTCGTGGCCGGTCAGCCGATCAAGCTCAACGCGATTGTCGCAGGCCGATTGGATCGGGCGGTCGAGGTCAGCGGCCTGATCTTCGAGGGCTTTGAGGGTGGACCCGCCTGCCCCGGTGGAAAGAGCGCGCCCGGAGCTGTCTACACCTGCACGGTCGAGGCACGCATTCCCGCCGACGCGAAGCCGACCGGCGTCCACTGGAAGCGTCGGACGGACGCGGATCGCTACGACCTCGATCCGGACGTGCCGTTCGGCGCTCCGTTCGCGCCGACGCCGTTTCGCGCAAGGGTTTCTCTCAAGATGGGTGGACTCGACGTCTCGCTCGACCGGCCGGTCGTGTATAGGTACGAGGGAAGCATCTTCAGCGGCGAAAAGCGGATGGAGCTCAAGGTCGTGCCGGCCGTTGGCGTGTCCATCTCGCCCGAGATCGCCATCTTGGCACGCGGGTCCAGCGACTTGTCCCGAAAAGCGCCGTCTCGTGAAATACGGGTGACGGCGACGAGCGGTGCAGGAACGATCGCGTCGACCGAGTTGGCGCTGCAGATGCCGGATGGCTGGCGAGCCGATCCTCCGACCGCGCGCGTGTCGTTCTCGCGCCAGGACGAAGCGCGGACGATTCGGTTCACTGTTCGGCCGCCCGCCGGTGTGACAGCGAATGACTACAGAGTGGGCGTGACGGTCGACGGCAAGTCGGCCACCGGTTTCCAGGCGGTCGAGTACCCGCACATCCAGCGGCGTCACCTCCTTCAGGCGGCAGCCGGCGTCGTCAAGGCGCTCGATGTTCGCATCGCGCCGAACCTTCGCGTGGGCTACATCATGGGGGTCGGCGATCAGGTGCCGCAGGCGATCGAGCAGCTCGGAGCGACGGTCGAGATGATCGCCGCCGACGATCTCGCGTGGGGCGATCTGTCCCGCTTCGACGTCATCGTGACGGGAGTGCGCGCCTACGAGCGGCGTGCGGATCTCCGCGCGAATAATCACAGGTTGATCGAGTACGCCAGGCAGGGCGGTGTGGTCCTGGTTCAGTACAACAAGTTCGAATTCAACGAGGCGGCCTACGCGCCACTGCCGGCGAAGGTCAGCGGCAACCGCATAACGGACGAACGGGCCCCTGTCACCGTTCTGGACCCGTCACATCCTGTGTTTCGGTTTCCGAACAGGATCGACGAACGCACGTGGGAGGGCTGGGTTCAGGAGCGCGGCCTCTACTTTCTCGGCGATCGCGATCCCGGCTATCGCGATCTCGTGGAACTGACCGATCCGTTCGAGTACAACGCGGGTCCCAAACGCGGTGCGCTCGTCGAAGCAGTCGTCGGCCGCGGACGCTGGATCTACGTTGGCCTCGGCCTCTGGCGTCAGCTCCCGGCGGGGACGCCCGGAGCATATCAGCTGCTGGCCAACCTGCTGTCGTTCGGGAAGCTCTGAGCTCAGAGCTCACAGCTCAGAGCTCATAGCTCAGAGCTCATAGCTCACAGCTCAGAGCTCAAGGCTGCGTCCCCGTCTTCTTCCCGTCTTTCCACGTCTCGTAAGTCGGATCGACATCCTTTCCGAGGATGTACTTGTCGTACCAGAGGCCGTATCGCCTAAAGCGATCGATCTGGTATGACGGCCGCGAGATGCCGTGGCTCTGTCCCGGATAGACGACGAGGGCGGCGGGCTTTCCGAGCGATCGGAGCGCGACGTAAAGCTGCTCGGACTGTGGCAGCGGAACGCGGTAGTCGCGATCGCCCACCATGATGAGCGTCGGCGTCGTCACTTTCTCGATCGACATCAGCGGCGACAGCCTGCGATAGAGGTCGAGATTGCGCCACGGGAGACCGAGCTCGCGAATCCACCACAGCCGCAGATCATCCGTTCCGAAGTTGCTGAACATGTCCACAGCGCCGGCGCCGGACGTCGCCGCGGCGAATCGCGTCGTCTTCGTGATGGTGTAGTTCGTCATGATCCCGCCGTAGCTCCAGCCGCCCACGCCGACCTTCTTCGCGTCGATGTATCCGGTCGTGAGCATGTGATCGACGCCGGCCATCACGTCCTGGTAGTCCTTGTTGCCCCAGTCGGCGAAGATCGCGCGACAGAACGCCTCGCCGTAGCCATTGCTGCCGCGCGGGTTCGTGATGAGGACCACGTAGCCGAGCGAGGCGAGGTACTGGTGCTCGAAATAGAAGCTGTCGGTGTACTGGCTCACCGGCCCGCCATGAATGCGCAGGATGAGGGGATCGGTTTTGGTGGGACGACCCTCGAACCCGGGGGGCTTGATCACCCAGCCTTCGATCGGCGTGCCGTCAGCACTCTTGAAATGCACTTCTTCGGCCGGTTTGAAGTCGAGCTTCGACAGGACGTCTTCGTTGACGCGCGTGAGCGTGCGTGCGGCCTGGGACCCGCCGGTCAGCGGCACCGCGAGGACCTCGGTTGGCCGTGTAGGCGTCGACGCCGCCAGGACCGCGTGATCGCCTGCGATCTCGAAGTCATCAACGTCGCCGTCGTGAATGGTCGTGCGGGCACCGTCGAGCGTGACCTGCACGAGCGGATTGCGGCCGGAGTCTACGAGCGCGGTGTAGACAGACTTGCCATCGCTCGCCCAGCGCGGTGCGCCGCTCACGTGACGGTCGAGTTTTCCGGTGATGTCTCGAGACGCGCCGCCGGGCGAGCCCGAAGACACCGGTATGACCCGGACGCGTGGCGTCGCGTAGATCGGCGGGTTCTCCGGCATGTGGACGCACGCGATACGCTGCCCGTCAGGTGAGAACACTGGGTTGTCGTCGGAGCCCGGATCATTCGTGATGCGTCGAGGCTCGCCGCCCTGCGCATCGACGACCCAGATGTCGGTGTTGTCGTTCTCGTCGGGCTCCTTGCTGCGGTTCGAGCTGAACGCAATCGAGCGACCGTCAGGCGCCCACGCCGGATCCCCGTCGTCATAGGGTCCGCTCGTCAGCGTTTTCGAGACCGCGATGGCACGGCCCGGAACCTCGAGTGCGTTGTCGAGCTGGATGATGTAAAGGTGGCGCCGGCGGAGGTCGAGCCAGCCCGAACCGTCGCGCTTGTGTTGCAGGCGCGTGAGCACGATCGGCGGCGCCGCCTCGCGTTCGCTCTCCGGCTTGGCCGTGTCGTCCGCCTCTTCGCGCGCATCGCGGGACACGACACCGAGACGCTTGCTGTCGGGCGCCCACTGAAGCGTGTCCACGCCTTCGGGAAGCGCGGTGACGGGGTACGCCTCGCCGCCCGTCAACGGCAGCAGGAAAACCTGTCCCTTCTCCGCGACCTTCTCGAGCACGGGTCCGCCGGCGATGTAGCGGTCGCTCACGAAGGCGAGGTATCGTCCGTCGGGGGAGAAACGGGGCGAGCTGGCCGAGCCTGTCTGTGTCAGCCGCTCCGGCTGGCCGCCGGCGACCGACCGGCACCCGCCACAGGCTCGATGTCCTCCGGTCTTTCGCGCGATCGATTTCACTTACCGTGAAGGCAGCGGCACGTCCGTCGGGCGACACGTCAGGCCGCCGACGTCCTTGAGGCCGTACCAATCGTCGAGCTGAATCGGCCGCCGCGCGCTCTGTGCGGGCGCCGACCCCGCGGCCGAGAGCGCGAGGGGCAGCGCCAGGAGAGTGACCCGGAAGTACAGCGGTATGTGCGACATGGCGGTATTTGTATCACGGTGGTAGACTCCCGCCGCGAATCCGGCGCACGCTCCCGGCCGTAGGACTGTAGAAGCCGCATGTGGAACCGCGCGGTTATCGACGACCAGACATTCGATCGCGAAGCCGTCGTCCGCATGTCGGCCGGAGATCCCGAGGGATTGTCTCGCCTCTACGACCGGCATGCCCGTGCGGTGTACTCGCTGGCGCTCAGGATCGTCGAAGACCGCGCCGAGGCCGAGGACATCGTCCAGGACGTCTTTTCACAGGCCTGGTTCCAGGCACGGCGCTACGATCACGAGCGCGCGCCGGTGGCGGGCTGGCTCTTGATGATGGCGCGCAGCCGTGCGATCGATCGGCTGCGCAGCCGGCGTGTCAGGCCCGACAACGCCGCGGCGTTCGACGACCATCAATTCGACGCAGTGGTGGACCCCGCGCCGCGCCAGGATCTTGAAGCGATCAGCGCGGAGCAGGCCGGACGCGTGCGCAACGCGCTCGAGGCGCTGCCCCCCGAAAAACGGCGGGCCATCGAGCTTGCGTACTACGAAGGATTGACGCACACGGAGATCGCCGAGCGTCTGGGTGAGCCGCTAGGCACCGTCAAGACCAGAATCCGGCTGGGGATGCTCCGGTTGCGGGAGGCGCTGGGCCAGGCATGACCCACGAGGAGCTGCGCGAGCTGACCGGATCGTACGCGCTCGGTGCGCTCACGCGCGACGAGCGGCGATCGGTCGAGGCACACCTCGCCGAGTGCGACGCGTGCTCGGCCGAAGTACGCGCGCTCATGCCCGTAGCGGATGCGCTCGGCAGAATCGTGCCGCAGCAGGATCCTCCCGCGGCACTCAAACGCCGCGTCCTCGATTCGGTGTACGGTGCTGGACAGAGGCTGCCGTCGGTTTACGACCGTCCGGTTGCCGCGAAGCGTATGGGCGCGTGGCCGGCATGGCTCGCGGCCGCCGCCGCGGCGGTAGCGGCGGTCGCACTGGGTGTTTACGTGCAGGTCCTGCAGGACCGCATCGTGAGGTTGGAAGAGGGGCTTCGCCAGGCGGAAGCGCGCGCCGCCTCCACAGGCACCGCACTCGTCGCGGCCCGAGAGACTGCGAACGAAGCGCAGATGCGCGTCGCGATCCTGTCGGCGCCAGACGTGGCGCGCGTCGATCTCACGGGACAGACGCCCGCGCCGCGCGCCAGCGCGCGCGCCTACTGGAGCCGCTCGCGCGGGTTGATGTTCACCGCCAGCGATCTGCCGCCGCTACCGGCCGGGAAGGTCTATCAGCTGTGGGTCGTGACAGCCGAGGCGCCGGTGAGTGCCGGACTCCTCCGGCCCGATCCCGGCGGCCGCGCATCACTTACGGTCGAGACGCCTCAGGATCTCGCGACGCCGGTGGCGATGGCGGTCACGATCGAGCCTGCCGGCGGCGTGCCGGCGCCGACCGGCGAGAAGTATTTGATCGGTACGCCTACTCACTAAAGATCGCTTTCATCGCCCGATCGATCTGCGGCAGGTGAAACCGGAAGCCCATCGAGAGTGCTTTCGAGGGAATCGCGCGCTGACCCGTCAGGAGCAGCTCGTCTGCCATCTCGCCGAGCATGATGCGAAGACCAAACGCGGGCGCCGGGAGCCAGCTCGGCCGATGAAGGGCGCGTGCGAGCGCTCTCATGAAGACCGCGTTTGGAACCGGCTCCGGCGCGGTCACGTTGAACGCTCCTTTCGCCTGCGGCGTCCGTGCGATCCACCGCACCATTTCGAGCCAGTCGGCGCGGTGAATCCAGGAGACGTACTGCCGTCCCGATCCAAGCGGGCCGCCGGCAAAGAGACGAACCGGCGTCATCATGCGCGGCAGCGCGCCGCCCGATCGTTCGATCACGAGGCCGGTTCGCAGGATTGCGACGCGCGCGCCGGTCGGTGAGACGGCGAGAGCTTCCCGTTCCCAGGCGCCGGTCACGTCGGCGAGGAACCCGCGCCCTTGAGGCTCCTCTTCGCTGACTGGCTCGTCGCCGCGCGGCCCGTAATAGTCCTTTGCCGAACCGCTGATGAACGTCGCCGGCGGCCGGGCGGCGGCGCGAATGGCTGCCGCCAGGCTGGCCGTTGCCGAGAGCCGGCTGTCGCGGACGCGGGCTTTGTGCTCCAGCGTCCAGCGTGCGCCGCCAATTGATTCACCGCTCAAGTTGACGACGAGATCGGCGCCGTCGATGACGGCGGCCCAGGGCCCTGTCGATCCATCCGGCTTCCAGCCGACGTGGGTGATGCCGGGAAGTCCCATGCCCGCTTCGTACTCGGACACGGCCGGCGCGAGCCGGCGAGTGAGGATGGTGACCTGATGACCGTCTTCGGCGTAGAGCTCCGCGAGCGGCCGGCCCAGGAAACCGCTGCCGCCCGCAATCACTGCTTTCATCACTCCTCCCGCCCTGTCATCTGCACACCCCCCGTATTGGACGGTCAATCCCGCCTTGGAGTTTGCTCACGAACCGGGGCGCGTGTCGGCCCGGGGCTATAATCGGACTGCTTCCCGGTCGAAAGAGGTGTCATGCGGCGTGCCCTCGGGCCGCTTTTCGCGGTCGCGCTGTGCCTTCAGGAAAATGGCGCCGTCGAGCCGCCCTCGAGCGCGGTACTGGAATCAGTGCCGCCGATCTCGAGGACGATCGCCGACGGCATGAACCGCTTCGCCGATTACCGTACGGCGCACCTGGCGGCCTGGCATCCGAAGCGCCGCGAGATGCTCATCGCCACACGCTTCGCCAACACCTTCCAGTTTCACCGCGTGGCGACACCGGGCGGCGAGCGGACGCAGGTCACCTCCGACGAAGCCGGCGTGGCGCCGATCGGAACCGAGGCGCGCGCGTGGTTCGAGCCCGGCTCGGAACACATCATCTACCTGCGCGACACCGGCGGCAAGCTGGTTCACCAGTATTTCCACTACGACCCCGAGACGAAAGAGACCGTCAGGCTGACGAGCGGTGCGGGCCGCGCTACACCAGGCATGTGGTCGCCGAAAGGCGATCGCTTCGCGTTTACGTGGAACTCGCGCAGCCAGCCGGATTTCGATCTCTACGTGATGGCGCCGGAGGATCCGTCGAGCGTCCGGCTCGTCTCGGCGGTGAAAGGGTTCTGGCAGGTCCTGAGCTGGACACCGGACGGCGAATCGATCCTCGCGCGCGAGTTTCTCTCGGCGGCGCACAGCCGGTTGTGGATCGTCGACCCGGCGACCGCGAACAGGCGGCAGGTCTCTCCGGATGATCCGGAACAAGTCTCGTACACAGCGGCGGTCTTCGCTCGAGACGGGAAGTCCGTTTTCGTCGTCACGGATCGGAATTCCGAGTTCCTTCAACTCGCGCGGCTCGATCCCGCCGCGCGGACGGTCACGCCGATCGCGGCCGGCATTCGGGGGGACGTCGAGGAGCTCGCGCTTTCTCCGGACGGCAGGTGGATGGCCCTCACGGCAAATCAGGGCGTCCGGACGCTCCATGTACTCAACGCCGCGACGCGCAAGCCGCGGCCCGGCTTGAAAGTTCCGAAGGGGGACACGTCAGGGCTCCGATGGCACTCCTCCGGCGAGCTCGGTTTCCAGATCCAGTCGGCGCGTATTCCTTCAGATGTGTTCTCCTACCACCCGACGAAAAACGCGGCGACGCGCTGGACTTCCAGTGAGACCGGCGCCGTCAAGCCCGAAGAAATGCGCGAGTTCGAGCTCGTGCGCTGGCCGAGTTTCGACGGCCGGCAGATCTCCGGCATCCTTCATCGCCCCGCCACACGCTTCACCGGCCGTCGGCCCGTCCTCGTCAACATTCACGGAGGTCCGGAAGAGCAGGCGCGGACGCTGTTCTGGGGACGAAGCAACTACTTCCTGAACGAGGTCGGCGTCGCGATCATCCAGCCCAACGTACGCGGCTCCACCGGATTCGGCAAAACGTTTCAAAAGCTCGACGACGGACGGCTGCGCGGCGACGCGGTAAAGGACTTAGGGGCACTGCTCGACTGGATTAGCAAGCGTCCGGACCTCGATGCCAAACGCGTGTGGCTGATCGGCAATAGCTACGGCGGATACCTCGCGCTTGCGGCGGCGACGAAGTACGGCGATCGGATCCGCTGCGTGTTCGTCGGGCAGGGCATGTCGAACATCGCGACGTGGCTCGAGAACCAGCCGGCGGACCGCGTCGACCTGCGCCGGCGCGAATACGGCGACGAGCGCGATCCGGAGATGCGGAAGTTTCTGATCGACGTTTCGCCGCTCCCGCACGCGCAGGACATCAAGATGCCGCTGCTGGTCGTCCACGGCAAGAACGACGTGCAAGTACCGGTCGCCGAGAGCCGGCAGATTGTCGAGGCGGTCCGCAAGAACGGCGTGCCGGTCTGGTATCTGGTGTTCGAAGACGAGGGACACGCGTTCACTCGGCGCACAAACGTCGACTTCGTGCTTTACACGTGGGTCGCGTTCGCGAAGGAATTCCTGCTGAACTGATGGCTACCGCAGCGCTTCGACAGATGTGCGGCGCGATTCTATAATTGCGCGTATGGTGATGCTCGCGGTCTTCCTGTCGCTTCAGCTCTCAGCCGCACAAACGCCGTCGGAGACGCCGGCCCCTGCCGACGCGATCTCTCTCGTCAAGGAAGGGCAGAAAAAGCTCCAGGCGGGGGATGTCGAAGGTGCCGAAGTCCTCTTCCGCAAGGCGTTCGCCCTCAACCCGAGTCTTTACGACGTCAACTACGCGCTCGGGCGGCTGCTCGATCTGAACGGGCGCTACGTCGAAGCGCGCGAGCACCTCGATTACGCGCTCGCCTCCGCGGAAGAGGCGCAGAAGCCGCAGGTGTGGACGGCCATCGGCGTGTCGTGGGTGTTCGAAGGCAAACCGGAGCAGGCGGCCGTCTGGTTTCAGCGCACCTTCGACGCGCAGATGGCGGCCAAGTCGCTCGACGCGGCGGCGGGAACGGCTAACGCGCTGGCGCGTGTCTATCTCGAAGCGGGCGTTCTCGAGAAGGCGGAGCTGTGGTACCGCACCGGCTACGAAACCGCCAAACAGATCGAAAAGCTGACGGCCGATCAGCGCGATCTATGGGACTTCCGGTGGTATCACGCACAGGCCCGGATCGCCGCGCGGCGCGGCCGGCACGACGAGGCGCGGTCGCACGCGGCGGCCGCCAGGATGGTCCTCGACAAGGGCACCAATCCCGATCAGGCGTCGCAGCTTCCGTATCTCGAGGGATATCTCAAGTTTCACGCCGGGGACCATCGGGGAGCGATCGCCAATCTCGCGGGCGCGGATCAGCAGGATCCGTTCATCCTCGGGCTGATCGCTCAAGCGGAAGAGAAGCTCGGGAACGCGGCCAAGGCGCGCGAATACTACACGAAGGTCATGGCCTCCGGTGCGCACACGATCAACTCGGCCTACTCGCGCCCGCTCGCGCGGCAGTATCTGGCGGCCGGCCGCTGAGTTCGCCCGAAACCCACCGCCCGACTTCGTCCAGCACGTCGACGATCTCGTTTCGCCGGCGTCCAAGCGCGGCCCGCGCACGTGCCGATGCCCGGCGCGCCGCCAGGTATCCGCGAACCGCTGCCAGAACGGCCGACTCCCGCTCGATCGCCGCCAGCGACGCGAACGCCACTACCGGCAGCAGCGCGACGGTCAGCAGCGCGCCCGCCGCACCGATCGCCCACCACGCCACCAGCGCGATCGCGGCAACCCAGAACAGGTAGACTGCGCCACCTGCGAAGACCTTGATGGTCGCAGCTTCGTCGAGGTACCGCGCGCGGCCGGCGATCCAATCGGTGACGTGGTACGGAATGAGGAACAGCGCGAAGCCGGCCAGCATCAGCGGGCTGAGCGCAATCGAAATCAGGCCTTCGCTCATCGCGAATCGCACGGCGGTCGACCGGCGAATCGATCCATCGAGGTCGCGATCGCGCAGGCCGAAGCGTGCGAGCCTGGCGTCGTAGGTTCGGACACGCTCGGCAATCTGCGAATACCAGCCTGGGTTATCCGCGCGCAGGCGGGTGAGTCCCGCGGCGATCAGCCGGCGCCGTTCGACACGATCCCGGTCGCGCGCCTCGGGCCTCGCGGACAGATACAGTCGCTCGATTCGGTCTACCAGGGCCGCATCCGCGACAGGGTCGACTTCGACGAGCACCATCCGCATGGCATGCGCGATCTGCCCGGTCAGCGTCCGAACGTCGTCTCTGTCGCTCTTCGGCGGCATCGTACCGTCGTCGAGCGGTCGTCCGAACGCGACGGTCGCGCGCGATCGGAACGCCGACTTCCGGTCGAAGTTGAGGCCGACCGGCACGATCGCGAGGTCGATCCCCGCGTCGCGAGCCTCGATGGCTATGCGCGCCGCGCCCGTCCGGATCGGCTCGAGCCGGCCGGTCGAGTGGCTGGTGCCCTCGGGGAACAGACAGACGGCATCCCCTGCGGCGAGTGCCGCACGGACGGCGGCGAACATGTCGGCGTTCTTCGACGTATCCGCGGCATCGATCGCGCGATACACCGGTATCGCGCCGGCGGCGCGCAGGATCGCGCCGAACACCGGGACGTCGAAGAGCGGCGCTTTGGCGAGAAACCTTACGTCGCGTCCGGCCGTCGTCCAGATCACGGCTGGATCGAGCAGCGCGTTCGCGTGGTTGGCGACGAGCAGGACAGGACCTGAAGGGAGCGGCGGCCCTTGTCGTTCCACGCGGTAATAGGTCCAGGTCGCGGCGCCGGCGAGCCAGCGCGCCAGCCTCATCCCCTCGAGGCCTCGCGGCGCCCCTCGTCGACATCGACGCGAGCGAGGATCGCCGCGCCGATGATGAAGAAGCCGACGACCGACAGGATCGCGTTCCGGCTCGAGCCCGTCGCCGTGATCATGATGCCGAAAATGAGCGGGCCGAGCACGCCTGCGTAGCGTTCGAAGACCCCGAAGAACGCAAAGAACTCCGAGGACCGCGAGCGCGGGATCATCGACGCGAAAAGGGATCGGCTGAGCGCCTGCGTACCGCCTTGAACGACGCCGACGAGAAGCGCAAGCGCGAAGAACTGCGCGGCCGTGCGCATGTAGTAGCCGAGCAGCGTGATGCCCACGTAGACGGCCAGGCCGATGAAGATCGCCCGCTTCGCGCTGATCCTCGCCGCGAGGCGGCCGAAGAGAAACGCGCATGGCACGCCGATGAACTGTGTGATGAGAAGCGCCGTGATCATCGCGCCGCTGTCGAGCCCAATCTCGGTCCCGTACGTCGTCGCCATGCGGATGATTGTCTGGATGCCGTCGTTGTAGACCAGGAAGGCGAGGAGCAGCAGAAACGCCTGGCGGTACCGCCGCAACTCGCGGAACGTCGTCCCGAGGCGGGCGAACGCGACGCGGAGCAGGTATGCGACGTCGAGTCGTCTCGTGGCCGCAGCTGGGCCGTCGCCGGGATCGACGCGCGGTTCCGGCACGCGCACGAAGATTGGGATTGAGAACAGGGCCCACCACACTGCAACGCTGACGAAAGACAGCCTGGTGGCGACCCCGGCATCGGGGAGACCGAAGAGTGCCGGCCGCTGGATCATCAGCAGGTTGATGGCGAGCAGCAGTCCGCCTCCGAGATACCCGACGGCATAGCCGGCCGACGAAACGACGTCGAGTGCGTTGTCGTCGCCCTCAGGAACGAGATAGGGCAGGAGCGATTCGTAGAACACGATGCTTCCCGCCACGCCGACGTTGCCGGCGATGAACAGCCAGAGCGCCAGCGTCCAGTCGCCAGGGCCGATCCAGTACATCGCGGCCGTCGATACGATGCCTATGCCTGCGAAGCCCGCCAGCATCGGCTTCTTCAACGCCGCGAAGTCGGCTATGGCTCCGAGGATCGGAGCCACGATCGCCACGATCAGAATGGCAACCGTCGTGGCCCACGAAAACCACTGAATCGCCTGCGACGCCGGGAGCCCTTCCGCGGCGACCTTCTGGTAGTAGATCGGGAAGACGGCGGCGACGATGGTCGTTTGAAAAGCGGAGTTGGCCCAGTCGTAAAGAGCCCAGGCTCGAAGGTCAGGACGATCAAGGCCGAGCCGCTCGAGCATCAGAAAGTCCTGCGGGCGACCCACTCGCGGAAAAGCGAGTCGACGACCGCATAGCGGTCCGCCTTGCCCCTGCTCTCTGGATTGTCGAAGGTTCCACGCGTCAGCACGTCCTCGCGCGCGAGCGCCGCCAGCGCGGCCTGCACGGTGGAGGCGCCGCCCAGGCGATGGCGGCTCCGCACGTCGGCCGACAGCAGCTCCCGTCCATCCTCGACGACGGCGGCGCGCAGAACGGCGCGCTGGCCGAGCGTCAGCCGCTGCCAGATCGTTTCGAACATCGTGTCCTGTTCGCCGAGGAGGCGTCGGAGCGTCTCGTGCAGATCGTCGAGGCCGATGCGGCGGCGTCCCGCCGCGCGCGCATCGTCCCAGGCCTCGTGTGCCAGGCGCTGGACATCGTAGGGCAGGTTGCCGGCGAGCTCGACGACCGCCTGGCCGAGCCCCTCGTCCGGCTTGATTCCGGATCGCGAAAAGCGTGACTCGACGAAGGCTGCGAACCGATCGGCGGGGATCTTGCCGAGCCGCATCACCGGGCCCGCCTTATAGAACGGCCGGCTCCGCCCGAGCATGCGCTCCATGAGCGCCGGCTCCGAGCCGGCGAATACATATCCGACCTCGCGCTGGCCCTGAACGGCGGCGCGCAGCGCGTGCTCGACGCTGCCGCCGTTGAACGCCGAGATCGCCTGAAACTCGTCGAGCGCGACCGTCAACCGCCGCCTGCGCTCGCGCGCCACCCGCGCCGGCAGCTGGAACACTTCGGTGGCGAGGCGCGACACGTCGCGCGCCGTGCGCGCCTGCGGGAAGAGGATCTCGAGTGTGCCCGCGCGGACGCGGACGTCCGGCTTCACGGCACCGAGCAGATCGCGGACCCAGGCGCGGGCGCGATCGAGCCGCGTCTCGATCGACACGAGCGCCTTCGCGTATCCCTCGAGGAATGCGACGTAGGAGCTGTAGCTCGAGACGGTGACGTCAACGGCGAGCGCGCCGTGTCGCTCGCAGGCGCGGAGCGCGTGGCGGATGAGCGACGACTTCCCGTAGCGCCGCGGGGAGATCAGAAACACCTTCTGTCCGTCGAGCAGATCGCGGCCCAGGCGATCGAGCTCGGCCTCGCGGTCGACGAACGCGGCGATCGGCGTGATCTCGCCGTAGACGAAGGGGTTCCCGGTTGCTCTGCGGGTTACGTTGAAAGCCGTAATGGTTACGGAGTTTAACGTAACAGCCCTGCGGGATCAACGATCCACACCGACCACGTCTTCCACACGCTCCGGTCCGACGTCAGCCACGCCGGGACGGCGCCGCCCGCGGCGCCGGGGAGCCCGTGCCGGACGATCACCACCTTCAGCCCGCCGGCCCGCCGGCCGGCCGGCAGCGTCGCCGTCCACGCGATGCCCTCCGCCGGCAGGCCCGCCCACCGCGCCATCCAGCGGCCCCGCCGCACGAGGCCCGGCAGGTTCGAGGCGATCGGACGGACGCCGTCAGGCATGACGATGGTCACGTCGAGGGCCGGTTCGCTCGGTGTAATGCGGAGTGTCATCGTCATGGTCGCTTCGTCGAACGTCAGCGACGCGCTCGCCGGCGCCGGGTTCGGATCCGCGGGCCCGCGGTAGACGAACGGGAACGACAACGAAGGAAGGGGAAGGCTCGCCGGCGGCGGATCCGAGACCGCCGCCCAGCCCGACGGTGCTCCGGTTCCGATATCGAGTTCCGGCTCGAGGCTTGCGACTTCCAGGGATGCGCGGCCGCTTGCGGCGTCGTGGACGTAGCGTGCCTCGCGGCGAAGCGGCCGCTCCGCAGTGTACGCGGGCGCCATCCAGGCCCAGGCAAGCGTGCCCGCGCCGGCGGCCAGCGCCACGGCCGTCGCCCCCGCTGGCCGCAGCAGGCGACGGCGGCCGATGACGATGGCCACCATCGGCGGCCCGAGCATGACGCCGGCGAGCGTGAGAAGCGTTGGATAGATCCATGCCGGAGTGACGATCGGCAGTCGTCCGAACATCGGCACCGTGAACATGACGAGCGCGGCGAGATTGTCGAGCCAGAGCACGGCGACGATGGCCAGAACGACCGCTGACGCGGACCGGATCGCGGCCGTCGAGTGCGGGAGGAACATCAGGAGAACGCCAGCCGTTCCCAGCGGAATCGTCCACAGGTAGGCGGAAAGCGGCGCCGCCAGCGCCATGGCGGCCGCGAAGAGGATCCAGATCGGCAGCGCCACGGTCCAGACGAGCGCGGGGTGTCGCACACCGTGCCACTGCTGCGGCAGCAGTGCACCCGCCCGCGCGGCTCCCCACCCGACGATCGCGCCTGCCGCCGCGAGGTAGAGCAGCAGCCGCTCGGGGTGCGCGTACCACGGATGGTACGTTTCGCGCGAGCCGCGCAGCGCGATGGCAGCGAGCGTCATCGCGGCGAAGACCGCGATGGAGCCGGCGTGTGTCCAGAGCGCGCTGAACGCAACGCGGCCCGCGCCGCCGATGCGCACGCTCGTGAGCGCGGCTCGATACCAACCCAGCAGACCAGCGCCGAGCGCGCTCAGCGTAATGATCGCCGACGTCAACGGTCCGAAGGCGGCCGCGGCGGTACGAACGATGTCGAAGTACACCGGTTGATCGATGTTTCGCGGCGCGAGGTCGCGATGGTCGAGCGCGCGTGCCGTGGCCACGACGTTCTCGCCGGTCTGACGAATCGTGTCGTCGCTCAGCCGCTCCGCCGTGTCTCGCGCCGTGTGATAGCTGTAGCTGTCGCCGATCGGCGCGAAGTTCAGGCCGGGCGCTCCGGTCCGCTTCAGGATCGAGAAATCCGTGTCGTTGGGCAGACGCCGGTAGATGTCGGTGGCGAACGAGGCGCCGCGGGGCCGGGGCGCAGCGCGGGCCCAGACGCCTGTCAGCCACCCGTTGCCGGGCCCGGTTTCGAACAGCAGCGAGGGACCGCTCGAGCCGATCGAGTCGATGTTGATGTAGGTCGCGATCCGGTAGGCGATGTCGCGGTCGGCCGCGGCCGCGGCCGCTCCGAGAAGGCCGGATTCTTCGCCGTCGGTGACGAGGACCATCAGGCTGTACTGCGCCGCCGGCCTGGCTGCGAGCACTCGGCCCGCCTCGACGGCGACAGCCGTCCCGAACGCATCATCGGTGGCGCCCGGCGATTCGGGCACGGAATCGTAGTGCGCCACGAGTGCGATCGCTTCGGGGCGGCGGCCCGGTTTGATCGCGACGATGTTCGAGACACGTGCGGTGAGGCCGGCTTCCGGCCGTCGGGCGTCGCTCGTCCTGACGCGAACGTCGGGGAACCCCGCCTTCCGAAGCGCCTCGACGAGGTACGCGCGCGCACGGGCGTTGGCGGGTGATCCAAGCGGTCTCGGGCCGATGTCGCGCGCGAGCACGTCGACGTGGGCACGGGCGTTTGTCGTGGAGAAGTCGGAAGCGGGCCGCGGCGCGCACGCTGTGCAGGCCGCGGCCAGGACGATCGGGAGGGCTGCGCGCCGCACGCGCCGGTTTATATCACGAGCTACTGCCGGATCCGGACGTCGCCGCTGAAGGTCTTGAAGCGCAGCTCGTTGCCGCCGCGTGCGTTCAGCGTGCCGTTGAACCGCTTCCTGCCGCCGCTGCGCGTCGTCAGGGGAAGATCGCTCGAAAAACCTCCGCTGAACGAATTGAACCGGACGTCGCCGCCGGCGTCGCCAGGCACGCGCGCCTCGATGTCACCACTGAAGGTCTCGGCGTCGATTTCTGGCGCCCCTGCAGACGCCGACAGATCGAGATCGATGCTGCCGCTGAACGAATTCAGCGTGAATGGGCCGGTGCCGTTCCTGACGGTAATGCCGCCCGAGAAGGTGTGCAGCTTCTGCGCCCCTTCGACGCCGTCGATCGTCACGTCGCTCGAGAACGCGTCGAGATCGATCGCGGTCTGAGCGGGGACGGAGATTTCGAAGTCCGTCTTGACGACGTTTTCCTTGTCGTTGTCATACGACCTGTCTCGACGGTTGGCATCGATCCGCAGCGTCGAGCCGTCGACCCTGATGTCGAGCTTGATACGGTCGAGCCGATCGCGGGTGGCCGTCCGCACAGCCTTCACGACCACCTGGTCGCCGCCGGATCCACTGATCCGGATGTCGCCCGAGAAGTTCTTGAGCACCAGCGAACCGCCGGACGCGAACGGGATTGTCCGGTCCACGCGTTCGGTTTCCCTGGGCTGGGCAGTCGCCTGGGAAGACGCAAGCGTGACGGCGAGACAGGCGGCGAGCAAGATTCTCGTATGCATGTCCGTTCTCCAGACTTCCGGATAGACGGGATCATCGGTCGAAAGGTTGCAGGCGCCCTGTATAGAGCGCCATCCCGACGACGGCGTCGACCTTCATCGCGTCCAGCCGGTTGATCTCGTCCAGAGTTGTAATCCCGCCGGCTGCGGCGAGGCGTCCGGTGGCCGCCGCCCGAACGCGTTCTACCGCTGCCATATCGATGCCCTGCATCAGGCCTTCGGTGTCGACGTGGGTATAGAGGAAACCTCCCACCGCCGGATCGAGTGCGCGGACCGCGCCGACCGTGGTGATATCGACCTGTTCGCGCCAGCCTCGGACGACGATACGCCCGCTCCTGCTGTCGACGGCGGCCACGAGCCGTTCTCGACCGATCGCTGCGGCAAACCGGTCGGCCGCGGACGGGTCCGGCCGGCCGTCAGAAAACAGCGCCGAGCCGACGATGACCTCGCGCGCACCCAGGTCAATGAGTGCGCCCGCCTGTACGCTGGTCCGCACGCCTCCACCGATTCGGCACGGCAACTCGCGCAGGATTCGTGCCGCGAGCCCGGCGTTCGCTCCGAGCCCGCGCGCGGCGTCCAGATCGATGAGCTGCACGAGCGGATACTTTCGCAGCCGCTCGATCCAGAGATCGATGTCGTCGGTCGCGATCGCCAGCCGCTCGCCCTGCACCAGCTGCACGATCCGCCCTTCGCTGAGATCGATCGAGGGAATCAGCACGGGCGAACAGGAATGCCGCGAGCGGCCAGCAGCCGCTTGAGATCCGCGACCGCGCGTTCGCCGTAGTGAAAGATCGACGCGGCGAGCGCCGCGTCGGCGCGGCCTGTCGTGAAGACCTCGACGAAATGCTCCGGGCTTCCGGCGCCGCCCGACGCGATCACAGGGATGGAAACGGCGTCGGCAATCGCGGCTGTGAGCGCGCAGTCGAATCCTGCGCGCGTGCCGTCGCGGTCCATCGACGTCACGAGCAGCTCACCTGCGCCGAGGCTGGCCGCTTCCTGCGCCCACGCCGCTGCGCCTCGGCCCGTTGCCTGCCGTCCGCTGCGGACGACGACTTCGCCGCCGCGCGCATCGATCGCGACGACGACCGCCTGACTGCCGTACCGATCCGCGAGCGCGGTGATGAGCGATGGATCTTCGACGGCCGCCGTATTGATGCACACCTTGTCGGCGCCAGCCTCGAACGCCACAACGGCATCGTCGCGGCTGCGGATCCCGCCGCCGACGGCGAGCGGGATGAAGATCTCGCGCGCGACCGCGCGGATGGTATCGCCGAGCGCCCGCCGCCCTTCAATCGTCGCCGACACGTCGAGCACGACGATCTCGTCCGCGCCCTCGTCGTTATAGCGTCTCGCGAGCGATGCGGGGTCGCCGGCGTTTCGAAGCCCTTGGAAGCGAATTCCTTTGACGACCGAGCCGTCGCGGACATCGAGGCACGCGATGATCCTGCGCGACAGCATTACGGAGCCTCCGGGCGGCGCGTGTTCGCGAGGAAATTCCTGAGGAAGCGAAGCCCCGTCTCACCGGATTTTTCAGGGTGGAACTGGGCGCCCGCGATGCGTCCACGCTCGACGATGCTCGCGAAGCGGAGTCCGTGACACGTCGCCGCGACGCAGCCGGCGCCAACGGGCGGGGCGAACGAATGGGTGAAGTAAACCTGGCTGCCGGGTGCGATGCCATCGAGGAGCGAAGAGGGACCGGCCGGCTCGAGCGAGTTCCAGCCGACGTGCGGCACGCGCGCTCCCTGGAGCCGCCGGCACCGGCCGGAAAACAGGCTGAGCCCGGCCAGGCCGGGCGCTTCGTCGCTGCCTTCGAAGAGCCACTGCATGCCCAGACAGATCCCGAGGAGCGCGCCGCCGTCATCGACGAACCTCAGGAGGCCGTCGCGCCACTCGGCCCCGAGCGCTGCCGTCGCGCCGAAATGGCCGACGCCGGGCACGACGACGGCGCCGGCCTGGTCGATGTCGCGCGGATGCGTGAAGCGCTGCACGCGGCCGCCGACGGCGACGAGCGCCTTCTCGACCGACTGCAGGTTGCCCACGCCGTAATCGACTAAAGCAATCATTTCTTTACTTGCGCTGAGGCCCACCCCCAGCGCCCGCCACGCCTCGCCCACGCTCGGCGCGCTGTCTCGCAACAGCAAGCCACGCCGGCCTAGTGCCCCAAGCCCCAAGCCCCAGGCCCCAAGCTCCAGGCCCCAAGCTCCAAGCCCTAAGCCCTAAGCCCTACAAGAGTCCTTTAGTACTCGGCATCCGGCGTCCGAGTCTCGCATCCTTCGCGCAAGCGGCGCGGAGCGCGCGCGCAAATGCCTTGAAAAGTGCCTCGACCTGGTGATGGCTCGAACGTCCGTAGAGCGCCTTGAGGTGCACGTTGGCGCGGGCGCCCTGCGCGAAGCCTTCGAAGAAGTCGTCGACGAGCTCCGCCTGCAGATCGCCGACGCGCAGCGGGCGGACTCGCAGATCGACGACCGCATGAACGCGGCCCGACAGGTCGATCGCGGCCACGCCGAGCGCCTCGTCCATCGGCATCACGAAGTAGCCCGCACGGTGAATGCCCCTGCGCGCGCCAAGTGCCTTGTCGATCGATTGTCCGAGCGCGATCCCGACGTCCTCGACCGTGTGGTGCTGGTCGACGTCGAGATCCCCGCGGGCGTCAATCTGCAGGTCGAACGCCCCGTGGCGCGCGACGAGCTCGAGCATGTGGTCGAGAAACCGGATGCCGGTAGCGATGCGGTATTTTCCGCGACCGTCGAGCGCGATCCGCACGCTCACGTGCGTTTCCGACGTTCGGCGGTCGATCACCGCGCTCCGCACAGCGTCTCCTCGATCGTTTCAGCCGCCCGCCGGGTATCGGCGATGCGTCCGGCCGTCACGCGGATGCAGCCGACCCCCAGGGCTGCGGTCCGATCTCGTACCGCGATGCCTCTGGCGGCAAAGGCCTCGAGCAGCCGAGGCGCCGCGTCCCCCGCGCGAAGGAGGACGAAATTCGCGGCGCTCTTCCAGTAACCGATTCCTGCGCGGTCGCAGGCGACGTACAGAATTTCTCTCGACTGCCGCGCCTCGTCCACATACTGGCCGACGTGCCGTCGATCCGCGAGCGCCGCCGGAAGCGCCGCCGTAGCGGCCGCATTCAGCGTGTATGGCGGAACGATCGCCTTGAGCTCGGCGACGACTTCCTTCGCGCCGGCGACGAGACCGATGCGCAGCCCTGCCAGCCCGTACGCTTTTGCGAACGTGCGGCCGACGACGAGATTCGGAGCGGAGGCGAGCCGCGCGCGATCGTCGAAGAGGCTCCAGGTACCAAACTCGGCGTACGCTTCGTCCACGAACACGAGCACGTCAGGCGCCGCAACGGCGAGGTCGAAGATCGCCTCGCGAGCGATCTCGACTCCCGTCGGGTTCATCGGCGTGTTGACGAAAACGATCCGCGTCCGCGGCGTAATCGCCGGCTTGATGCGTTCGACGCCTGGCGAGAAGTCGGGCAGGGGATCGAGCCGGACGCCGCGGCCTGCGTTGGCGTGCGTCACGACTTCGTACATGTCGAACGCCGGCTCGATGATGATGGCTTCCGCGTCGGTCCGGCCCCGAAGCGCCAGCGTCGCCGCGGCGTGCAGTCCCTCGTCCAGGCCGTTCGTCAGCACGAACTCTCCGGGCTCGAGATGAAAGTAGTCGGCCGCCGCGGCGATCGCCCGGTCGTAATCCGGATACGCGGCAAAGTCTGCCGCCGTGAGAGAGCGAATCGCCTGGAGCGCGCCAGGCGCGCACCCGTCCGATCGTTCGTTCAGATGAAGCCGCAGCGCGCCTGGTGCGGCTGCGGGCCTGTCGTATTCGCCTGTCATAGTCTGTACCCAGGAGCCCCTATCCCCTGGAACCTCACCTCGATCGACCGGGCGTGCGCGCGAAGGCCCTCCGCCCGGGCGAGGGCGAGGGCAGCGGGGGCGATGCGGTGAAGCCCCTGCCGGGTCAGCCGCTGAATCGCCACAATCTTCACGAAGTCAGACGCGCTCAGGCCGCCGCGCGTCCGTGCCGCGCCGCCCGTCGGCAGCACGTGGTTCGATCCGGTGGCGTAGTCGCCGGCCGCCGGCGCCGACCATCGGCCCACGAAGATCGTCCCAGCGTTCCGGATGAGGACCGCCATTCGCTCGTCGTCTACCGCGACGTGCTCCGGCGCCATCGAATTGACCAGCGCGAGGGCTTCCGCCACGGTTTGTGTGACGATGACGTCGCCTGCTTTCGCCGCGGCCACCTCTGTGCCCAGCCGCCGGTTCGGCGTAATGAGCAGCGCGCGCGCATCGGGGTCGTGCTCCGCCTGCGCGGCCAGGTCCGCCGAGATTTCACGTGCGAGTCCGTTGACGCTGACAATGACGAGCTCGGTCGGGCCGGCCTCGAAATCGACGTCGCAGTCGCGCGCGACGAGCCGTTTCGCGGCCGCGACCCACGCGTTGCCGGGGCCGACGATCTTGTCCACGCGTGGCACGCTCCCGGTCCCATACGCAAGCGCCGCGATGGCGTGCGCGCCGCCCACTCGAAACAGCCGCGTGACGCCCGCCTCGTGCGCCGCGGCGAGGATCGCCGGCCCGGGCCGTGGACTCGTGACGACGATCTCGGCGACGCCGGCCGCGGACGCGGGGATGGCGGTCATCAGAACGGTGGAGACGAGCGGGAAGCGGCCGCCGGGGACGTAGCAGCCCACGCGCGCCAGAGGGATCGGCCGCAACTCGATCGCGACGCCTGGTGTGGTCGACACACGAATCGGCCTGGGCACCTGGCGCTCGGCGAGTTTGCGAATCGCTCGCGCAGCGCTCGCGATGGCGCGCCGGACGTCCCGCGGCGCGCGCGCTGCCCCGGTTCGAATCTCCCGGCGCGACAGTTCGATCGGTCCGTCGAGGCCGTCCAGCTTCCGGGCGAACGATGCGAGTGCGGCATCGCCCCCTCGGCGTACCGCGCCGACGATCGCGGCGGCCCGGCGCGCAATTGTACGATCGCGCCGCGCGCGGCGTCGGAGGACGCCGTCGATAGCCTTCCGGTCGGACGATTCGATGAGTCGAGGCATGTGTCAGACGACGATCTTGTTCAGCGGATACTCGACGATGCCGTGGGCGGAGGCGGCCCTGAGCCGCGGAATAAGGTCGCGGACGGTCTTCTCTTCGACGATCGTGTTCAGCGCAACCCAGTCATTGTCTGTGAGCGGCGAGATCGTCGGCCGTTGAAGCGCCGGAAGCAGTGCGAGGACGGCGTCGAGATCGGCGCGGCGCACGTTCAGCATCAGGCCCACCCGCCCATGCGCCTCGATGGCGGCGCGGAGGAGCAGCGCGACGTTATCGATCTTGGTACGTTTCCATGGATCCCGCGACGCCTGCGGGCTCGCGATGAGCTGGGTCGTCGATTCCATGACGGTCTCGATGACGCGCAGCCGGTTGGCGCGCAGCGACGAACCGGTCTCGGTGACCTCGACGATCGCGTCGGCCAGCACGGGCGGCTTGACCTCGGTGGCGCCCCACGAGAACTCGACGTTGACCTTCACGTTCAAGCGCGCGAAGTACGCCTCGGTCGCCTTGACCAGCTCGGTCGCGATCGTGCAGCCGTCGAGATCGCGTGGCGTCCGGAAGCGCGACTCTTCGGGGACCGCGAGCACCCACCGGACCTTGCCGAAGCTCTGCTTCGCATACGCAAGCTCGATGACGGGTACGAGTCCGTTCTGGCCGTTCGCGGCCCCGTGCTCGGCAATCCAGTCCTGGCCGGTCAGCCCCGCGTCGAGAACGCCGTCGGCCACGTAGCGCGGCATCTCCTGCGCCCGGATCAGCATGCATTCGATCTCGGAGTCATCGATGGCGGGGAAGTACGATCGCTCGCTCGCGTAGATGTTGAAGCCTGCGCGGGCGAAGAGCTGGATGGTCGCCTCCTGCAGCGACCCCTTCGGGATGCCGAGTTTGAGTTTCATCTTTTTTTCTCTTGCGTTGGGGCCCCACCCCCAACGCCCGCCACCCCTCGACTCGCTTCGCTCGCTCGGGGCGCTGTTTCGGAACGGCTCGTTGAAGACGCTTGCAGTTCGCGGAAGAAACAGCTTCTTGCTCCCGTATGGCACACGTTTCCGTCGCCTTGCCGCTCCACTCGGACGAGGAGCGTGTCCTCGTCGCAATCCACGAGCAGGCGCTTGACCGCGAGGCGATTGCCCGAGGTTTCCCCCTTCGTCCAAAGCGCGTTGCGCGTGCGGCTGAAAAAGGTCACGAACCCCGTCTCCCGCGTCCGCGCGAGTGCGGTCTCGTTCATGAACCCCACCATCAACACCTCACCGCTCTCGTCGTCCTGGACGACAGCGGGGAGAAGACCTGCCATCTTGTCGAAGTCCAGCATTTACTGATCCGTGCGATCCGTGGAATCCGTGGCAAAAAATGAAAAGCCCCGCCGGAATCATCCGGCGGGGCTCGTGAACTCTGCTTCGCGCTGGGTTGCCGTTCGGCTTCAGCCGAACCGCGTGCAGTCCTCCACCGGCCCCGCCGGAGCGGGATGGTGATGATGCCGGTGGTGGTGGCGCTGCATGTGGTCTGACCCTACTTCAATAGCTCGAGCACTGTCAAACGAAGCAGCCCTGCCCGCCTCCGCCGAGGCTCCGGCGGGTCCGCCGAAGCTTCCGCGAAGGCGGAAAGGGCTGCGCTACTGTTGCGTTGTTGTCTGCGTCCCGCTCCTCTTGTGCTTCTCGAACCAGTACCGCAGATAGAGCTGCGTCCGGACGAAGTTCGACGGCTTGGACGTCGTCCCGTGCCATTCGTCGTTGAAGCGGACCATCGCCTTCGGCACCTTCCGGAGCTTCAGCGCGCTGTAGAACTGCTCGGTCTGGGCCATCGGGGTGCGCAGGTCGTTGACACCGGTCATCAGCATGGTGGGCGTCTTGACGTTGCCCACGTAAGTGAGCGGCGATCGGCGGATGTGCTCGCTGGGGTCCTCCGACGGCAGCTTCTCGAAGTTGTAGTACCAGCTCGAGCCGTCCGTCGTGCCCACGAACGACAACCAGTCGGTCACCGGGCAGTTGGACGAGGCGGCTGCGAAGCGGTCGGTGTGGCCGACGACCCACGCGGTCAGAACGCCGCCGCCGCTGCAGCCGGTGACGAACATGTTGGCGGGATCGACGAAGCCCTTGGCGAAGAGCGCATCCACGCCCGCCATCAAGTCGTCATAGTCCTTGCTCGGGTAAGCGCGCATGATCGCGTTTCCGAACTTGCTGCCGTAACCCGTGCTACCGCGCGGGTTGGTGTAGAGCACCACGTAACCGTTGGCGGCGTGCTCCTGCCAGCCGAAGTTGAATCCGACGCCGTACATCGCATGCGGGCCGCCGTGGATGTGGAGCTGCACCGGATACTTCTTCGATGCGTCGAAGTCGGGCGGCATGACGTACCAGCCCTGCACCCTCAATCCATCCGGCGACGTGTACCACATCTCGGTGACCGCGCCGAGCGTCTTGCCTGCGAGGATGTCATCGTTGACGTTCGTCAACTGCTTGATGTTCCGCCGCGGCTTTCAGATTGAACGACACGATGTCCCCCGGTTTCTGCGGGCTCGTGAGCGTGCCGACGGCGAGACCACTCTTGCCGATGTCGCCGACGCTCAGGATGTGCACACCTTTCGTGACCGGCTGCACCTTGCCCACGGCGCCGCCAGACAGCGGGAGGAAATGGAGGTTCTGTGATCCTTCATTCTGCGCCGTGAAGTAGAGGCCGCTGCCATCCGCAGCCCATTTGATGTCCTGCGGCGACCGATCCCAGTCGCCGGAAACGAGGCTGGGATCCGACCCGTCCGCGTTCATCACGTAGCCCTTGCTGTCGATCCACGTGTCTTTCGTCCAGTCGTAGCCGACGTATGCGACGCGCTTTCCGTCCGGCGACACGACCGGATTGTTGTCCGGGCCCTTGCGGCGCGATGAGTTGACGCACGGCGCCGCTGGCGACGTCGATGGCATAGATCTCCGTTCCGCGCCAACGGTACTCCGCGTCGTTCTCACGCAGGCCGCTGAAGAGGATCGACTTTCCGTCGGGCGTCCACTCGGGCGCTGCGCCGTGATCGAAATTGCCGTCGGTGAGCCGCCGCGGCGTGCCGCCGCTCGCCGGCACCACGAAGATGTGGCGATAGCCCGTGTCGGTGAAGCCCTGCCGATCGCGCCGGTAATTGAGCCGCTCGACGATCTGCGGCGTTTCGGTCCACTTGGCACCTTCCGGCTTCTTCGGCATCTTGATCGGCCACTCGACCTTGTCCTCGACGCTCATCGAGAACGCGATCTGCGCGCCGTCAGGCGACCATCCGACGCCGTTCGGCGACTGTTCGACGCGCGTCACCTGCGAGGTGGCCCCTTCGGCGTCCATCCATCGCGCGAAAACCTGCGAGCCTTTCGGCTCTCCCGGTGCCGTGTACAGGATGCGATCGCCGTTCGGAGACCAGCGCGCGATCGAGCCTTTGGCCAGAAACCGATTGCGCGTGCCGTCCGTGTTCATGATCCAGAGGGCTGACTCGCGCGAGTCGCCCATCTTGTCGATCAGCCGCGCGTGTAAATGATCTGGCTTCCATCGGCGACAGCTGGGGATCGGATACGGTTTCCAGCTTGAGATAGTCGTCCAGGGTCAGACGATCCGGGCGCTTCTCGTGAGCCGCGGTGGCGACCATCACGGGGACCGCCAGGGCCGCGACGAGAAAGGCTGCAAGGTGTCGGCGGCGCAGCATGCTCATCCTCCTCCACTCTCCGTGGGGCCTCACCCCACGGCGCGCGCAATAAGGGGTCAGAGCGCACCCCAGCGGCACACCGTTTGCCACATAGAATGTCCCCGTGACGACTGGCCCGACCGTAGTGAAGCGCACGACGACACCACGCCGCAGACGTCAGTCTCGACTCGAGGTCTGGCCCGGGCAGCCGTTTCCGCTCGGCGCGACATACGACGGAGCGGGCACCAACTTCTCCCTCTTCTCCGAAGTCGCGGAACGGGTAGACCTGTGCTTGTTTGACGATGCCGGACAGGAGACGCGATTGCAGCTGCAGGAGATGACGGCGTTCTGCTGGCATGGCTACCTGCCGAATGTGGGCCCCGGGCAGCGTTATGGCTTCCGCGTGCACGGGCCGTGGGCGCCGGAACGGGGACACCGCTGCAACGCGGCGAAGCTCCTCCTCGATCCGTACGCGAAAGCGATCGACGGTGACATCGAATGGAGCCCGTCGGTCTTTCCGTACAACCCCGGGGATCCGGAAGGCCCGCCGAACACCGAGGACAGCGCCCAGTCGATGCCGAAGTCGGTCGTCGTGAATCCATATTTCGACTGGCGCGGCGATCGCGCACCGCGCACCGGCTGGCACCACACGGTCGTCTACGAAACGCACGTCAAGGGATTCACCGAGCGGCATCCCGACATTCCTCACGACCTGCGCGGTACCTATGCCGGTCTGGCTCACCCCGCCGCGATCGACCACCTGAAAAACCTCGGCGTCACCTCGATCGAGTTGATGCCGGTCCATCACTTCGTGCACGACGCGCACCTCGTCGAGCGAGGGCTGCGCAACTACTGGGGCTACAACTCGATCGGGTATCTGGCCCCGCACGCAGAGTACGCGGCGAGCGGGCAGCGGGGAGAGCAGGTCCACGAGTTCAAGCAGATGGTGAAGGACCTGCATCGGGCCGGCATCGAAATCATCCTCGACGTCGTGTACAACCACACGGCCGAGGGAAACCATCTTGGACCGATGCTGTCGTTCCGCGGCATCGACAACGCGGCGTACTACCGGCTGATGCCGGACCCGCGTTACTACATGGATTACACCGGGACCGGCAACAGCCTGAACATGCGGCATCCGCACGTGCTGCAGCTCATCATGGACAGCCTCCGGTACTGGGTACTCGAGATGCATGTCGACGGGTTTCGATTCGACCTCGCATCCGCGCTCGCGCGCGAGCTCCACGACGTCGACCGCCTGTCGGCATTCTTCGATCTCATTCAGCAGGACCCCGTCGTCAGCCAGGTGAAGCTCATCGCCGAGCCGTGGGACGTCGGCGCGGGCGGATACCAAGTGGGCAACTTTCCGCCGTTGTGGTCGGAGTGGAACGGCAAGTACCGCGACACGGTGCGCGACTTCTGGCGCGGACAGGATCGAACGCTCGCCGAGCTCGGCTATCGCCTGACGGGAAGCTCGGACCTGTACGAGCGCACCGGCCGCCGTCCGTTCGCCAGCATCAACTTCGTGACGGCGCACGACGGCTTCACGCTTCGCGATCTCGTGTCCTACAACGAGAAGCACAACGAGGCGAACGGCGAAGAGAACCGCGACGGCGAGAACCACAACCGCTCCTGGAACTGCGGCGTCGAGGGGCCGACCGACGATCCGGCGATCAACGCGCTGCGCGCCAGGCAGCAGCGCAACTTCCTCGCGACGCTCTTTCTCTCTCAGGGCGTTCCGATGCTTCTCTCCGGCGACGAGCTGGGGCGAACGCAGCACGGCAACAACAACGCGTATTGTCAGGACAACGAGATCTCGTGGCTGGACTGGGAGGCCGCCGGCGGGCAGGGGCCCCCGGATGGAACGACGGCCCGCGAGCTTCTGGCGTTCGCGCGCGGGCTCATCACGTTCCGCCACAGGCACGCCGCGTTCCGGCGCCGCCAGTGGTTCCAGGGGCGTGCGATCCACGGGACGACGCTTCGCGATCTCGTCTGGTTCAACCCGAAAGGCGAGGAGATGTCGGATGCCGACTGGGGACAGGGGTTCGCGAAGTCACTCGCGATGTTTCTGAACGGCGAGGCGATCGCGATGCCGGGGCCGCGCGGCGAGCGCGTCACCGACGCGAGCTTCTATCTCATCGCCAACGCGCATCACGAGCCGATCGCCTATCAGCTGCCGCCCGCGGACTGGGGTGCCCGCTGGATTACCGTCTTCGACACGCGCGAGACGCGGCCGCCGGACGAGCAGGGCAGGGGCGACCTGATTCCGGGGGGAGGAATCTTCCGGGCGGAGGCCTGGTCGATGGCGCTGCTGAAACGGCTAGAGTGACGACCGCGCGATCATCACTTCGGTCGATTTGATTATCGCCAGCGCCGTATCGCCGCGCTTCAGCTTGAGCTCGTCCACGGCGTCGCGCGTGATGACCGCGGTGAGCGTCTGGTCGCCGATCCGGAGCCGAACCTGCGCCAAGAGGCGGTCGAGCCGCACTTCCTCGACATAACCCGAGAGCTGGTTTCTGCCGCTGATCGCCACGAGCGCGCCGCGAACCGGTTTACGTCGGCGGCGATCGGTCGCGGGCTCGTCGCGGCGGGCGAGCAGCCGATCGATCTCCGTCATCGAGATGCGGTGATGCCCGCCGGCGGTTCGAGTGGTCCGCACCGCACCCTGATAAATCCACTGCTTGATCGTCTGGTAGCTCACGCCGAGTCGCGTGGCCGCCTCGCGCGGCGTGACGAGCGGCCCATTGGACGCCGGTGTAGGTCGTGACATAATCGCCTCGAAGTGCATTGTAAATCGATTGGAATCGTATTGAAGCGCCTAGTTCTTGTGGCGCTCGGGGCTTGGGGACTTGGGCTTGGGGGCCAGCCGGCCGACGTGCAGGTGGCCGCCGCGGTGAGCCTGACGGAAGCGCTCCAGGAGATCGCGGCGGCTGCCGAGAAGCAGCAGAGGATTCGCGTGACCTTGAACCTGGCGGCGTCGAACGTGCTGGCGCGCCAGATCGTTTCCGGTTCGGGCGCCGACGTGTTCATCAGCGCCGATGCAGCCCAGATGGATGTCGTCGCGAAAGAGGGCCTCATACGCCAGCGCGTCGACCTGCTCGTCAATCAGCTCGTCGTTGCCGTCCGATCGGATTCCAAGGTTGCTCTGGCGTCGGAGACCGATCTCACCAAGCCCGGGGTGCGCCGGATTGCCATCGGGGATCCGGCGGGCGTTCCGGCCGGTGTCTACGCGAAACAGTTCCTGGAAAAGGCTGGCTTGTGGAGACGCCTGGAGTCCAAGATCGTTCCCACGGCGAGCGTACGGGCGGCGCTCGCGGCTCTCGAGTCAGGAGACGTCGACGCCGCGATGGTGTATCGCACGGATCTCGGCATCGCACGCAGCGTGCGGGCGGCTTTCCCGCCGCTGCCCGAGCCGCGCGTCCTGTATCCCGCGGCGCTTCTGTCGGCGACGCCGCATGCCGCCCGCTTCTTCGAGTACCTCCGATCGCCGGCTGCGGCCGCCATCTTCCGGCGCCACGGGTTCGGCAGCGTGGCCTGCAACGAAGACCGCGTCCCGGAGGCCGTGAAAGCCGCGTGACGCCCGAGCTGCTCCAGGTTGCCGCGTTCACGGTCGCGACCGCCCTCGCGGCCACGGCCCTGGCCGTTCCTCCGGCGATTGCGATCGCGTGGGTGCTCGCCCGCGGTCGCTTTCCCGGACGCGCCCTCCTCGAGACCGTCGTGTCGTTGCCGCTCGTCGTCCCGCCCGTCGCCACGGGCCTCCTTCTCCTTTACGTGTTCGGCCGCCGCGGACCGCTCGGCGCATCGCTGGCGTCCGCGGGGCTCGACGTCGTCTTCACCTGGCGCGGCGTTGTCCTTGCGATGGCGGTCATGGGACTGCCGCTCGTCGTCCGCACCGCGCGCACCGCGTTCGAACAAGTGGATGCGCGCTACGAGCAAGTGGCGGCTACGCTCGGCGCGAGGCCGTTGAGAGTGTTCTTCTCGATCAGCCTTCCGCTCGCGGCTCGCGGCGTTGTCGCGGGCGCCGTTCTGGGGTTTGCGCGGGCGCTCGGCGAATTCGGCGCGACCATCATGATTGCCGGCAACATCCCGGGCCGGACGCGAACGCTGGCGACAGCCATCTACTCATACACGGAGACCGGCCGCGACTCGCAGGCGGCCGCCGTCGCGGCCGTGTCGATCGGCCTGGCCTTCGCGGCGGTCGCGATTTCGAACCGGCTGGCCGGCGCGGCACGCTGACGATGCTGATGCTTGACGTCCGCCTGGTTCAGGGCGCCTTCATCCTGAACGTCGAGACGGGAATCGACGCCCGGGCGGTGGCGCTCGTCGGTCCCTCGGGCGCCGGCAAGACGACGCTGCTCGAAGCGATAGCGGGTCTCAGACGCCCGCAGCGCGGCACTATCGCCGTTGGCGATCACGTCCTCTTTTCGTCGGCGCGCGGTGTGGACCTGGCGCCGTATCTGCGGCGTGTCGGCTATGTACCGCAGGATGTCGCGCTTTTCCCCCACATGAAGGTCCGCGCGAACCTGCTGTACGGCGCCGCGCGGAACCGGGACGGCCGCGGCTCGGGAGCCAAGCGTCCCGGGCTGGATCGCATCCTGGCCATGCTCGAGATCGAGTCGCTTATCGAGCGTGGCGTAACCGATCTCTCGGGAGGCGAGCGGCAGCGCGTGGCCCTTGCCCGTGCGCTCCTGTCGGCGCCGGATCTCCTCCTCCTCGACGAGCCGCTGGCAGCCGTCGACGTCCCGCTTCGCCGCCGGATCATTCCGTATTTGCGCCGCGTGCGCGACGAGCTGGGCGTGCCGCTCGTGCACGTGTCGCACGACTTGGCCGAAGTGGAGATGCTCGCGGATTGGGTAGTCGAGCTCGACGGAGGAAGGGTCGTCCGCTCGGAAAAGCGCGAGCGACCCCTCCCTTCTTACTGAGTCGTCCGGCGCGCTGGAGGGGCGGCCGCGGGCGGTTCGATGTTCACCGGCCGGCCGTCGATGAAAACGTGTTTGACCTTGGCCTTCTCGTCGAAGAGGTCGCCTTCCATGACGAGCACGTTGGCGATCTTTCCCTTCTCGAGCGATCCGAGTCGTTCGCCGGCGCCCGCGATCCGGGCGGCGTTAATCGTCAGCGCGCGGACGGCGGCGTCCGGCGCCAAGCCGTCTTTCACCGCACGCGCGGCGTTCTTGACGAAGTCTTTCGACTCTTTCAGCCCGTCCGATTCGAATGCGAACAGGATGCCCGCTTTCTCGAGCGCGGCCGCCGTCTTCGGCGCGGCTGACCGATCGCGGAGCGCACGAACCGACTCGTCGGCGTCTGGCGCCAGCGTGCGCGGACGAGTGGGGTAGTTCAGGCTCAGGATGACACGCGCATTCCGTGCCTTCAGGTCCGCCGCGACCTGATCGGCTTCCCGCGCGCCGGTGACGATCGGATCGAGCTTGAACTCGGCCGCCATCTTCAGCGCACGCAGAATCTCCCGCGTGGTGTCGGCCTCGAACGCGACCGGCATCTTCCCGGCGAGAGCCGGCTGGAGAGCGTCGAGCGCGGGGTTGAAGACCGGCCGCGTGACGCCGGCCTTGACGCGCTGATACTGATCGGCTGCCGCCTGGTGGTGCTGGCCGTCGAGGAACGCCTGGCGAACGAACGCGATGACGCCCATGAGCGACGCGGGATACCCGTCGCCGCGCGGTCGCTCGGTGAATTCGACGTGCAGCGCAACCGGCGCCCGCAGGATCACGAGACCGCTCCGCGCATCGGCGACTGCACCGATCTGCGGGTCCTCCTCCGGCGCCGTGACGTTCACGAGCGCGCTGCGTCCTTTCACGACCTCGCCGGAAGGCGTCGCGAGCACCGACGTGATCCCGACCGACGCGAGGGAGGTCAGGCCGGGCGCGTCGGGACGAATGTGCTCGGCCGCCTCGAGCTGCGGACGGAGGATCTGATCGCGCTTGTACCGTTCGGCCTCTTCGGTCGTCTTGAACTCCTGACTTCCGGCGCGAGGCAGCTCGATGCCGGCAGCCGTCCCCATGTCGATGAGGCCCGGATACACGGTCAGGCCGGCACCGTCGACGACGCGGGCATCCCCCGGCACGGCCACGTCGGCTCCGATCGATTCGACGAGACCGCCGCGCAGGACGATCGTACCCGAGGCGATCGGCGCCCCGGCGGCCGTCACGATCCGCGCGCCGCGGATCGCGTACGCGAAGGGCGCGTCGGCGTGCGGCGACGCGACCACGGCGGCAGCGATGCCAACTACAAGCAACGACGAAGTTCTGCTCAGCATTTTCTTCCTTTGCCGTGGGGCCCTACCCCCACGGCCTGCCACGCCTCGCGCACGCTCGGCGCGCTGATTCGCGAGACGGTTGATCACTATGGCCTGGCCATGAAGCGCTCGAAGAGCGTCTGATGTTTGTTGTCGAGGTCGACATTCTTGCCGGCGATGACGACGTGCGAGATGGTCGTGCGGATTTCGAGCGGATCGCCCTTCGACACGAGCAGGTTGGCATCCTTGCCCGGTTCGATGCTACCCATCCGATCCGCGACGCCGAGGATGTCGGCCGCGTTGATCGTCAGCGCCTTGATCGCTTCCTCGTGCGGCAGCCCCCACGCGACAGAGATCGCCGCGTTGTACGGAACGAGCCGGACGTTCGTGTTGTCGCCCGTCGCGAACGCGAACTTGATTCCAGCCTGGGCGAGCTCGCCGGCCGCCTGATAGCTGGCCGCGTGGAACATGTCCTCGCGCGAGGGGAGCGTCAGGACCGAGCCGAGAATGACCGGGATGTTCTTCTCCTTGAGGAGCGGCGCCACGAGCGGCGCTTCCAGCCCACCCGTCAGGATCATGTTGACCTTGACGCGATCGGCGAAGGCCACCGCGTCACGGATGTCCGCTTCACGGTTCGCGGCGACGAAGAGCGGCGCCTTCTTCTCGACGATCGGCACGAGCGCTTCGAGCGACCAGTTGGTGAGTCGCTGATCCTTCGGCACCTTCGCATACGCGCGCGCATCGTCCAGCAGCCGCGCGAGCCGCTCGAGCTTCTGATCGCGCTCCTTCTTGAGATCGTCGTAGGTCCGCTCCTGCTCCTGCGGCGACGGCGGCGGGCCGAAGAAGAATCCCGTGCGGCCGATGGTCGGGAAGGTGAAGCTCACGCCGGCCGTCTGCCGGATGGCCGCCTCTTCCCACGTCCATCCGTCGAGATTCATCACCGCCACCTGGCCACCGAGAATCCCGCCGGTGGGAACCACCGCCACCGTCGTGACGCCGTTGGCGCGCGCGACCGGTATCGCGTCGCTGTCGGCCTGATAGGCCACGACGGCGCGAAGCTCCGGATTGAAGTCGAGCATCTCGCTCACGTCGTCGAACCCGCGCGGACCGGGCTCGGCGAGGCCGAGTGTCGTGCGCGCGTTGATGAAGCCCGGATAGACGTCCGCGCCCGCCGCGTCGATCGTCTTCGCCCCGGCCGGGACGCTGACGCCGGCGCCAACGGCTTCGATCTTCGAGCCGCGAATCACGATCGTCCCGCGCTCGATGACCGGCTTCGTCACCGGGTGAATGCGAGCGTTCGTGATCGCCCAGACGGCGCGCTGCGCGGGCTGCTGGGAGCTCGCCGCGCCCGTCGTGCCCACCGTCGGCGTGGTGCCGTGGCCGTTTCCGTTCCCGGTTCCGTTTCCGTTGCCGTTCGGCTCTTCTTCCTTAGGCCTCGCGACCGTTGCGTCGCGAGGTTTGGGCGGTTCCTGCGCCTCGTTCGCCGTGGGCGCGCGCCGGTCCTGCTTCTCGGCGGTCAGCAGGCCTTCCTTCTCCTTGCGCATGTCCGTCAGCCGCCGCTCCTCGGCGATCCTGTCGTAGTAGGCGATCCCGTCGATGTACGTGCGCTCGGCGATGGCGTATGAGCTGAGCGGATGGTGCGACCAGATGACGACGTCCGCATCCTTGCCCTGCTCGAGCGATCCCACGCGGTTGTCGATCTTGAGCTGCTTCGCCGGATTGATCGTCACCAGCGCGAACGCCTCGTCGTCTGTGAGGCCGCCCCACTTCACCGACTTGGCCGCTTCTGTGTTCAGCCGGCGCGCGTGCTCGGCGCTGTCGGAGTTGATCGACACCAGCACGCCCTTGCGAACCATGATCGTCGCGTTATGCGGGATCGCGTCTTCCGCTTCGATCTTGTACCCCCACCAATCGGAGAAAGAGGATGCGCCTGCGCCATGCGCCGCGATTTCCTTCGCGACCTTGTACCCTTCGAGCACGTGCTGAAGCGTCTGGATCTTGAAGCCCATCTCGTCGGCGAGCCGCAGCAGCATCAGGATCTCGTCGGCGCGATAGCAGTGCGCGTGCACGAGACGCTTGCCCTCCAGGATCTCCACGAGCGGCTCGAGCTGCAGATCGCGCGCCGGTGCGACGACGTCCTGGCCGGCGGCCTTCTTCTTCTCGTACTCGCGCCACGCGCGCTGGTAGGCCTTCGCGCGCGTGAAGGCGTCACGAATCACGAACTCGACGCCTTCGCGCGTGATCGGGTAACGGCGCGGCCCGGTCTGGCCGAACTGCCGCATGTCCTTCGGGTTTTCGCCGAGGGCGAACTTGATCCCCGGCATCGCGCCCTCGAAGAGCAGCTCTTCCGCCCGTGTCTTGCCCCAGCGCAGCTTGATCACCGCGTTCTTCCCGCCGATCGGGTTCGCGCTCCCGTGCAGAACGTTCGCGGTCGTCAGCCCGCCGGCGAGATCGCGGTAGATGTTGATGTCGGTCGGGTCGAGGACGTCCTCGATGCCGGTCATCGACGACACCGTCGTGCCGCCCTCGTTGATCGAGTCGGCCGCGATGTGCGAGTGCGCGTCGATGATGCCGGGCGAGACGTACTTGCCGGTTGCATCGACAACCTCCGCGCCGGCGGGGACGTCGGCCGCCGCGCCGACGGCGGCAATCTTGCCGTCGCGCAAGACGATGGTCCCGTTCGGGATCGTTCCCTTCGTCACGGTCAGGATCGTGGCGCCTTTGATGGCGACCACGCCCGCCGTGCGGCGCGCCGGCGCTGGCTGGCCCAGAAGTGAGGCGTTCGCCCCCGCCGTAAGCGCAAAGGCGACGGCGGTCAGCGTTAGACGGGACGGGGTTTTGAATGGCACGGGCGTTCCTCCCGAAGGACGGAAATTTATCATCATTCCCTTTGCGCTGGGGCCCCACCCCAGCGCCTGCCACGCCTCGCCCACGCTCGGCGCGGTCAGTGCGGCGCCGGATCCTACGGGGTAGTTGAGCGCGACTGCCCGAACAGGTATCGATCGAACCACTCGAGGTTGTGCTCCATGGCGGCGCGCTGGGCCTTCGGCTTGTTCAGCCCATGGCCGAAGCCCTTGTAGACGATGAGCTTGGTCGGGACGCCCTGGTCCTGGAGTCCCTGATAGAGCTCGTAGGCGTTCGGAATGGGCACGCGCTGGTCAAGCTCGCCATGCTGAATCAACGTCGGCGTCCGCGCGCCCTTGATGTACGTGATGGGCGAGGTCTTCGCGTAGATCTGCGGATCGTCCCACGGCGTCGCTTTCAAGTACTGGCGCGTGAACGGGTGGATGTCGGTGTTGACGTAATACGTCATCCAGTCAGAGATTCCCGCGCCGACCGAAATCGCTTTGAACCGCGCGCTGTCGTGGGTCGTCAGGAACGCCGAGATGTAGCCCCCCTGGCTCCAGCCCATCGCGCCGACGCGATCGCGGTCGACGAGCCCCTGCGCGATCAGATGATCAACGCCCGATACGACGTCCCAGGCGTCGCCGACGCCGAGGTTCCGCACGTTCAGCGAGCGGAACTTCTCTCCATAGCCGGCGCTGCCGCGATAGTTCGGCTCGAGAACGAGCGCACCCTTCGAGAGCCAGATATCGATCGGGTAGACCGAGTTGGAACGGAACTTTGCCGGGCGAGAGATGCCCGTCGGCCCGCCGTGGATCACGACGAAGAGGGGATAGCGCTTGCCTGGCGAGAACGATGGAGGTTTGTGGAGCGCGCCCTCGATCGTCGTCCCGTCCGTGCTCTTCCATGAAATCACTTCGCTGGCGCCAAGCGTCCAGTCCTTGAGCTGCGCGCCCAGATCGGTGAGCGGCCGCGGCGACATCGTCGCGACGTCGGCCGTTGCAATCTCGGGAAAGGTGTCAGCGGCGCTCGTGAGGAACGCCGTTCTGCGGAAGTCCGACGTAAACGTGAACGCGCCCGGAATTCCACCGGCATCCTTCGTCAGTTTCGAAAACGCTTTCGTCGCGGGGTCCATGCGATAGAGGTGCGAGTACGTGCGCTCGGCGGCGGAGAAGTAGATGCCGTCCACTCCCCAATCCAGCAGAATGGGGTCCTCATCGAACGCCTTGCTCAAGACGTCGATGTTTGGTCCGCCGGAAGCGGGCACGACTGCGATGAGGCCGTTCGCATAGTAGAACCACTGATTCGCCATCGTCGTCTCGAACGCGATGCGCGTGCCGTCGGGCGACCATCGCGGACCCGTGTCCGGTCCATCCTGTGTCACGAGCTTGCTGACCGCCTTGTCCGCGACGCGGACGACGGAAATGTTGGCGGTGCCGCTGTTCGTAGGGTCGTCATTGATCCGGTGGTCGAACGCGATCTGCGAGCCGTCCGGCGCCCAGTCGAACGAGCCGACCGTGAGCGCTCCCTCGGTCAGCCGTTTCACGGCCTTCGAAGCGACATCGACGACGTGGAGGTGGGTCATGAGGTGATCGTGATCGACGACCTGAAACTCTCCGTACTTCTTGTCGCGGTCCTTGAGCGTTTCGGGTTTCGGGTCCGTAGCGGTGAACGCGATCGACTTTCCGTCCGGAGACCAGGCGATCGCGCTGACGCCTTCGGGCGCGCTCTCCTTCGCGTCGGTCGTGAGCGGCTCGGCCTCGCCCCCCTCGGGATTGATCACGTAGACCTGACGTTTGTCGGTACGATCCGAGATGAACGCGAGCCGGCGCCCGTCCGGAGACCACGCCGGCGACGTGCTCGACTTCTTGCCACGCGTCAGCTGCCGCGGTTGTCCGGGCGCGTTCGCCGAGGCTCCGGCGCCCGAGTCGGCTTCGACGATCCAGATCTCCGTTTCGAACGCGTTGTCGTCCCAGTTCGTCTCGCGAACCGTGTACGCGACCAGGCGGCCGTCGGGCGAGATCGTGGGCGAGCCGGCGCGCCTGAGCTCGATCGCCTGATCGATCGTCGGCGTTCGATTGTCCTGGCGCACGGACGGCGCCGCGACGGCGAGCGCGTTCAGAACGACGAGGGTGAAACTGCGGCTCATGTTCATTCCTTTGTGGCGGACTACGTCGTGAGGACGACCTTGCCTATGTTCGATCTGTTCTGCAGATATCGATGCGCCTCGGCGGCCTGATCGAGCGGGAACGTCTTCGCGACGACGGCGCGCAGGCGGCCCGCTCTAAATTCGCTGAGGAGCAGCTCCATCAGCGGGCCCAGCTGCCGTTCTTCGCTCCAGAGATGAAGGACGTTCAGCCCGAACACGCCGCGGTTCCGGCCGATCAGCGAGAACGGCTTGAACGATGGCAGCGCGCGCCAGGCGCGGAACGCGTGCCACCAGCTGCGGCGGTCACCGGTTACCACGGCCGACATGCCGAACATGACGAGCCGGCCGAGCGGCGCGAGCATCCGGTAGCTCGATGCGAAGCTCGCGCCTCCGAGTGGATCGAGGATGACATCGGCTCCGCGCCCATTCGTGAGCTTCATCACTTCGCGTTCGACATCGGCGTGCCGATAGTCGATGGCATGCTCCACACCGAACGCCGCGAGCGCGTGGTGCTTGGCGGCCGATGCGGTTCCCAGGATTCGGGCGCGGCGCAGCCGAGCCAGCTGCGCGGCGGCGATCCCGACACCGCCGCCCGCGTTGTGAATCAGCACCGTCTCGCCCGCGGCAACGTTCGCCATCCGATAGAGGGCGATCGCAGCTGTCAGAAACGTCACAGGGATTGCCGCCGCTTCGGCGTCGCTCAATCCGTCCGGCGTCTGGAACACGCGCGTGACCGGCGTCACCGCGACGTCGGAGTAGCCGCCGAACCGCGTCAGCGCGAGGACGCGGTCCCCCTCCGAGAGCGCCGTCACTCCCGATCCGACCGCATCCACCACGCCGGACACCTCGTACCCGACCACCAGCGGGGGTTTCGGGGCGTCGGGATACAACCCGAGCCGCGCCAGAACGTCGGCGAAATTGACGCCGGCCGCGCGGACGCGGATGCGTGCCTCCCCGGCGCCGGGCGTCGGGTCGGGCGCTTCCTCGGTGCGGAGCACGTCGGGCGGCCCGTACCGGCTGATGACCACCTGGCGCATGAGACCTGAAGTATTCAACAATCAGCGAGTTACGATCCACCGGGCGCCGGGAATAGTCTGGCGGCCGGGGGTGTTGATGCAGGAGCGGCCGAGTTCCCGATTGCCGGCCGCGCGAGGACGTAGTATAGAAAGGTTCCCCAGGAGGCAACTGCATGAAACGGGTCATCTCGAGTCTTACGGCCGCGTTGTTCGTCGCCGCGATGGCCGCGCCGATCGTCGCCGCTCCCGAAGCCAAGACGGTCAAGGGCGAAGTGGTCGACGTCCAGTGTCAGGCGAAGAAGGCGGAGAATACCGGCGAGGCGCACGAGAATTGCGCGGAGAGCTGCGCGAAAAAGGGCGCCAAGATGGGAATTCTCGCAGCTGACGGTGTCTACACGATCACGGGCGACTACACCGCCGACAAGAACGCGAAGCTGATCGAGTTCGTCGCCAAGAAGGTCGAGGCGTCGGGCGAGGTCTCCGAGGTCGACGGTCAGAAGACGATCAACGTCGCCTCGATGAAGCTCGCGGCGAACTAACCTAGATCAAGTACGAAGTACGAGATTCGAAGTACGAAGTAAGTTTGAAGTACTTCGAACCTCGAACTTTGTACTTCGTACTTGAGCAAGCGTCCTACGATCGTACAAGCATCGTAAGCAAGGCCTTCTGTGTGTGAAGGCGATTCTCGGCCTGATCGAAGACGACCGATGCCGGCGAGTCGATCACCTCGTCGGTGACCTCGGCGCCGCGGTGCGCCGGCAGGCAGTGCATGAAGAGCGCGCGCGGCGCCGCGTGCGCCATCAGCGCGCCGTTGACCTGGAAGGGCTCGAACGCCTCACGCCGCGCGTCCGCTTCCACCTCCTGTCCCATGGACGCCCAGACGTCGGTGTAGACCGCGTCGGCGCCGGCGACTGCCGCCACCGGATCGTTCGTGATCTCGACGGCGCCGCCGGAGCGCGCCGCTGCCTCGCACTCGCGGACGACCAGCTCCGGCAGCTCGTATCCTGGCGGCGAGCCGACGCGCACGCGCGCGCCGCGCATGACGGCTCCGTGCGCGAGCGACGTCGCCACGTTGTTGCCGTCGCCGACGAACGTGATCGTGCGTCCCCGCACGGATCCCCAGCGCTCCTCGAGCGTGAGCAGATCCGCCAGCGCCTGACAGGGGTGCTGCTCGTCCGTCAGCGCGTTCACGACGTGCAGGCACGGCGCGGCCCGGGCGAACTCGACCACTCTGGCCTGCGCGAACGTGCGAACGACCGCGGCTGACACCCAGCGCTCGAGATTACGGGCGACGTCGGCGACGCTCTCGCGGCCGCCAAGCGCCACGTCTGCCGGAGGCTCGATCACTTCGCCTCCGAGCTCGCGGATCGCAATCTGGAACGTGGCCCGGGTCCGGAGCGACGGCTTCTCGAACAGCAGTGCGACGTGCCGTCCTTCGAAGGGTCGATCGCCGGTCTTTCGCCCGAGCCCCGTCGAAGGGCCGACCCGGCGGCTCGCCTTCATCGCTGCAGCCAGCCGCAGACACGCGTCCAGCTCGTCGGGCGAGAGGTCGAGAATCGACAGGAAGTCCTTGCTGGCAGCTGCAATCACGTTCGGTACTCCGCGTTGATTCGCACGTACTCCGCGCTCAGATCGCATGTCCACATTCGCGCCACGTTCTTTCCGCTGCCGAGATCGACCTCGAGGCTGACCTCGCGGCCGCGGAGATGCTTCGCTGCCATCGGCGCGCGGTCGTCATGCGGTCGGCCGGCGGCAAAAAGCTCGACGTCGCCGATTCGCACCGCCGAGCGGTCGAGTTTCAGTGCCACGCCCGCCCGGCCCGCAACGGCGATGAGCCGGCCCCAGTTCGGATCGCCGCCGTGGACCGCGGTCTTGACCAGCAGCGAGTTGCAGATGGCGCGCGCCGCCTTCCGTGCGTCGGCGCCGCTCGCCGCGCCGCGCACCGTTACGGTGACGACCTTCGTCGCTCCCTCGCCGCCCCGGACGATGTCGATCGCGAGCGCCTGGCAGACGTCGGTGAGCAGCGCGACGAACGTACGGTATTCGCCTGGACCGATCGTGACGCCGCTCGCGCCGCTGGCGAGCAGAAACACGCAGTCGTTCGTCGAACACTCTCCGTCGACCGAGATCGCGTTGAAGCTGTCTGCGACGGCTTCCTTCAAGGCCTTCTGAAGCAGCGTGGGTTCAATCGCCGCATCCGTCGTCACCACGCCCAGCATCGTCGCGAGCTGCGGCTCGATCATCCCGGAGCCTTTCGCCATTCCGCCGACGCGCACGGTCGACCCATCGATCATGGTCGAGGCCGCATGCGACTTCGGGAACGGGTCGGTCGTCATGATCGCCTGCGCGGCGTCGGCGTCCCCGTTGCGTTCGAGCGCCTTAGCTGCCTTCGCGATGCCCCGGCCCGCTTTCGCGGCGTCGAGCGCGACGCCGATGACCCCGGTCGACGCGACGAGCACCTGTGCGGGCGTGACCGACAGCGCGCGTGCCGTATCGGCCGCCATCGATTCGGCAACCGCCGCGCCATCTTCACCGGTGCACGCGTTGGCGCAGCCGCTGTTGATCACGACCGCGGCGGCGCGCCCGCGCGACCGGCGCAGGTGCGCGCGAGACAGCAGCACGGGCGCGGCAGGCGCCCGGTTCGTCGTGAATACGCCGGCGGCCGACGCCAGCTCGTCGCAGGCGACGAGCGCGAGATCGAGCGCGCCATTTGTCTTGATCCCGCAGGCGACGCCGGATGCGCGGAAGCCCAGCGGGGCAGTGACGCCCCCGGTCATCCGCTCGACTGCTTCTTCGGCGCGATGCGCGATCACACGGCCGCCCCAACAAGTGCCGGCTGGCGCGATTCCGTGCTGATTGGCTTGAGCGTCCGGAGCATCGCGTGCTGACCGCACCTGCGGAAGAGCGGGCACGTCTGACAGTCGAGGGCGATCTTCTCGGGCAGCCAGCCGTGCGGAACCATCGAGAACCCGAGCTTCAGGAAGTGGTCCGGCCGGTGCGTGAACGCGCACAACCGGAGATATCCGTGGAGCCGCGCGCGACGTTCGAGCGCCGCGACCAGCCGCGAGCCGAGGCCCACGCGGCGGTGCGACCGATCGACGACGAGCGACCTGATCTCGGCAACGTTGTGACTCAGCGGAGCGAGCTCGCCGCACGCGATGATCCGTCCCGTGTCCACCACGAGAAACCGCGACGCGTGCGCGCGCAAGTCGGACAACGTCCGCGGCAGCAGGTGGCCTTCTTCCTGATGCGCTGTAATCAGCGCCTGGAGGATTTCCGCCTCCTCCGGTCTCGCCGGGCGGACGACAGGTGTCATGACAGCTTGCATGCGGCAAATGCCTCGTCGAGCCTTGCGATCCCCTCGTCCAGATCCGCCGTCGAGATGATCAATGGCGGCAGGAGCCGGACCACCGTGCCGGCCGTGCGGTTGACGAGCAGGCGGCGCTCGAATGCCGCCTCGATGACGGGCGTCGCGTCACGATCGAGCTCCAGGCCCCAGATGAGGCCGGCGCCGCGGACCTCGATAATCGCCCGATGCTTCGCAGCCAGGGTCTCGAGCCGTGCGCGCAGGTGGCGGCCCGTTTCGGCGACGTGCGTCATCAGTCCGCCCTCGGTCAACGCCTCGAGGAACACGAGCGCGGCTCGGCAGGCGAGCAGGTTGCCGCCGTTCGTCGTGCCGTGATCGCCAGGCGCCGCCTGGTCGGCGACACGCTGGCTGAAGAGCGCGGCGCCCGCCGGCATGCCGGCTCCGAGCGCCTTGCCAACCGCGACGAGATCGGGCTTCAGGCCGAGCACGCTCGAATACAGCGGAACGCCGGTCCGGCCCAGGCCGCTCTGAACCTCGTCGGCGATGACGAGTGCGCCCGTCTGATCGCTCAACTCGCGAATGGTGCGTGCGGTTTCGAGCGGGATCGGCCGCACGCCGCCTTCACCCTGGATCGGCTCGACGATGATTGCGGCGGTCTCGGCGGTGACGGCCGCGGCGAGCGCGACCGGATCCTTCGGCGAAACCCACGTGACTCCTGGTACAAGCGGCGCGAAAGGATCGCGGTAGTGCGCGTCCCACGTCGCCGACAACGATCCTGCCGTGCGGCCATGGAAGGCGTGGTCGAAGGCAACGATCTTCGTGCGCGGCGAACCCTGAGCGTGCCAGTAGCGGCGCGCGAACTTCAAACAGGCTTCCACCGCCTCGGTTCCGCTGTTGCAGAAGAACACCCTCGGCAGCCCGGACAAGGCCGCCAGCCGCCGCGCCACTTCGCCCTGCAGCGGATGAAAGTACAGGTTGGATGTATGCGCGAGCGTCGCGGCCTGATCGGCAAGCGCGCGCGCGAGCGCCGGATTGGCATGCCCCAGCGACGCCACGCCGATGCCGGACACGAGGTCCAGGAATTCACGTCCCTCGTCGTCGTACAGCCGCGAGCCGCTGCCGCGGACGAACACGACGGGCGTGCGCCGGTAGATCTGCAGCACGTGCGCCGCTTCGAGCGCTTGCACCTCCGACAGTTTCGTAGCGATCTCAGTCGTCGTCATGATCCGTATCCGTCAGCGGCCGATCGTGGTCCCGGCGGCACTCGCCAGATCCGCCGGACCGCGGCCGTCGATGATGCGAACGCGGCCGACGCCTGCCGCGCAGGCCGCCAGCGCCGCCGACAGCTTCGCAACCATGCCGTCGCGCGCACCGCCGGCCGCAATCAGCCTCGCCGCAGCTTCACCGTCGAGCGACGCGATCGTTTTCCCCTCGTCGAGGACGCCGGGCGTCGCGCCCGCCACGATCAGCTCGCTCGCGCCGAGCGAGGCGGCGAGCCCCGCGGCGAACGTGTCGGCGTTCACGTTGAGGAGCCGTCCCTCCTTCGTCATCCCGATGCTGGCGACAACCGGGACCATCGCGAGTCCCAGAAGCGCGCGGAGCAGCGTGCCGTCGCCGGCCTTCGGCTCGCCAACCATTCCCAGATCGACCCTCGCGCCGGAGGTCGCCTCGAGCGGCGTCGCCTGCTCCGCCGGTCCAACCCCCGCGTCGGCTCCCGTCAGCCCGACGGCCCGGCCGCCCGCGCCGCCGACCGCGGCGACGAGCCGCGTGTTGACACGACCAGCCAGCACGCAAAGCACCGCATCGAGCGTCTCAGCATCCGTGACGCGGAGGCCGTCCACGGTCTTCTTCGCGATGCCGCGTCTGGCCAGTTCCGCGTCGATGCTCCTGCCGCCGCCATGGACGACCACGAGAGGGCCGCCGGCGGAGAGGCGGACGATCTGGGCGGCGATCCAGGCAAGGCCGGCATCCGTTTCGACGAGCTCGCCGCCGATCTTCAGGACCGTCGGTGTGGAAGCCGTGCTCAAAGCAGTCCCGCGCATTCGTCGAACCCGAACGCGACGTTGAACGCCTGAACCGCCTGGCCGGCCGCCCCCTTCAAAAGGTTGTCGATCGTCGACACGATCACGGCGCGGTCGCCGGACACGCGCCAGCCAAGGTCGCAGAAGTTGGTCCAGGCGACATGCTTGATCTCGGGCAGCGTCTCTCCTCGGAGCCGCACGAACGGCGCGCGCGCGTAGGCCGACTCGTACGCAGCCGTGATATCGGCCGCCCTCGTTCCCGGCCGCAGACGCACGTAGATCGTTTCGAGGATGCCGCGGTCGAGCGGCACGAGGTGCGGCACGAACGTGACGCCAGAGCCCAGCTCCTGCTCGATCTCCGCGCCGTGGCGATGGGAGAAGACGTTGTACGCGGCGACGTTGCCGTGGCACTCCGAGAAGTGCGTGCGCTCGGTCGGCGTCTTGCCGGCGCCCGAGACGCCCGACTTGGCGTCGATGACGATTGACGGGTCATCCGCGAAGAGCCCCGCGTCGCGCAGCGGCGTCAGCGCCAGCAGGGCGGCCGTCGGATAGCAGCCGGGACAGGCCACCAGCGGCGCCGATCTCAGCGCGGGTTGATGCAGCTCGGCGAGGCCGTACGCGGCGCCGGCCGGAAGCTCCGGGGAGGCCGGGTACCACTTGGCCCGCGCGTCCGCGGAGCGGAGGCGGAAAGCGCCGGAAAGGTCGAAGACGCGGACGCCACGCTTCAGGAGCGCCGGCGCCAGCTCGGCGGAGGCGGCCTCGGGCGTCGCGAGAAACACCGCGTGGGTCGCACCGAGGCCATCCAGGTCGAGCGGCGTGACGTCTCCCTCCCAGACCCGGGCGAGGGCCGGCAGGCGGCGCGGGGACGCGTCCGCGGAGGCTTTCGAGGCCATGACCGGCCCGAGCGCCGCGCGCGGGTGGCGGGCGAGCAGCCGGACCAGCTCCTGGCCGCTGTAGCCGGTCGCGCCGGCGACGCCCACCGCCACTTTCGAATAATTATTCATCTACTATATTTTTTATACATACGGTTCGGCGAGATATCAAGTAGAATCGAAGGTCGGCATGAAGTCGTTCCGGCATGGACTGATCCTCGAGCTGGTGGGGCGTGAAGCCATCACGAGCCAGGAACAGCTCAGGAAGCGGCTCCGCAGCCGCGGCGTCGAGGCGACGCAGGCCACCCTCTCGCGCGACATCGCGGAGCTGGCGCTCGTCAAGCACGCGTCGGACGGCGCCTACCGCATATCCGGAACGAACGGACAGCCGGCGGATCCGTCGGCCGCGCTGTCGACTGCGGTCGCCGAATATGTGCGCGGGGTCGAGCGGGTGCGCGAGCTCGTGGTCATCCGCACCGCGCCGGGCCAGGCAGGCATCCTCGGCATCGCGATCGACCGGGCGAGCCTCGAGGAGGTCGCCGGCACGGTCGCCGGCGATGACACGCTCCTCGTGATCGTGCGGGACGCCAAGCGGGCGCGCGCGTTCGTGAAGACGATTGAAGGCTGGGCGCGGGGCTTATAAGGTTCGAGAAGGTTCGAGGGAGAAAAAGACACATGCAGCGCATCGTTCTGGCATATTCGGGCGGCCTCGATACGTCGGTCGCCATTCCGTGGCTCGCCGAGCAGTACGGCGCCGAGGTCGTGGCGGTCACGCTCGACCTGGGCCAGGGGCGCGAGCTCGAAGACATCCGCGAGCGCGCGCTCGCGATCGGCGCGGTGCGCGCGCACGTCCTCGACGTCCGCGACGAGTTCGCGCGCGAGTTCATCCTGCCGGCGCTGAAGGCGGGCGCGATCTACGAGGATCGGTATCCGCTCGCGACGGCGCTCGGCCGGCCGCTGATCGCGCGCCGGCTGGTCGAGATCGCGCATCTCGAAGGGGCGGCGGCGATTGCGCACGGCTGCACCGGGAAAGGAAACGATCAGGTTCGTCTCGACGTGTCCGCCCGGGCGCTCGACCCGAAGATCAAGGTCATCGCCCCCGCTCGCGTCTGGGGAATGACGCGGCCGGACGAGATCGAGTACGCGCGGCAGCGCAACATTCCCGTGCCGGCGACGATCGAGAGCCCCTACAGCACCGACTC
>DATAFJ010000102.1:0-3583 GCA_036257535.1 Vicinamibacterales bacterium
CACCCTGGCGGACTCGACGTCGCCGACCCTCGCGGCAAACAGCAGCGCCGTGGCCCCGCCGCGCGGCACCGTGTAGTTGAGCTCTTCGCGTCCGGCGCGCTGCGTCTGCTCGTTCACGACGGTCTGCGGGTAGGTCCACGATCGCGCACGCAGGTCGGCACCGGCCTCGATGAGTAGCCGGACAACCTCTGGATGACGCTCGGATGCCGCCCACATCAGCGCTGTCTGATGGTGCTCGCGCTCTTTGGCATTCACGTCGGGGCCGCGAGCCAGCACCGCGTTCACCGCGGCGGGGCTTCCGGCCCGGGCGCAGGTCATCAAGACCGTCTCCCCGTTCAGCAGCGCCGCTCTCGCGTCGGCGCCTGCCGCCAGGAGGCGTTCGACCATCGCCGCGCTGCGATTGGTACAGGCGAGGTGGAGCGGGGTCGCACCCAAGTCGTTGGCGACGTTCGCACGCGCGCCGGAACGGATGAGCAGATCCGCTATGGCGAGGTCATCGCGGTGCGCGGCCCAATGGAGTGCCGTCGCGCCATCTCCTTGCGTCGCGTTCACGTCGATGCGCTGCTTCACGAGCCCGCGCACGGCGGTCATGTCCCGGATCTTGACCGCCTGAATCAGCCGCAGGTCTTCGGCCGAGACGGTTGAAGCCGCGACGGCGAGACAGCCGGCGACGACGACGCTCCTAAAGGGCGAGCAGGCCGGCATCGACCCTTCCAGTGCTGTCGCCGATCCGATCCCAATGCACGCCGAACTGATCCAGCAACGTCAGATGCAGATTCGCCAGCGGCATGTTCTTGAAGCGGATGTGCCGTCCGCCCTTCAGCTGGCCGCCGCCGCCGCCGGCGAGAATCAACGGAATGTCGATTGGCGAATGGCTGTTGCTGTCGGCCATGCCGGCGCCATACATCATCGTCACGTGATCCAGCAGCGTGCCGTCGCCATCGGCCGTGGCCTGGAGCTTGGCGAGCAGCTTCGCGAACGTCTGCATGTGATAGGCGTTGATCTTCGCGACCTTCGCCACCTTGTCCGGCTCCTGCTGATGATGCGAAATCGGATGATGCGCGTCGGGCACGCCAATCTGCGGATAGGTCATGCCGCTGTGCTCGTGTCCGAGCATGAGGGTGATGACGCGCGTGAGATCGCACTGGAACGCCAGGACCTGCAGATCGAACATCAGGTTCACGTGGTCTTCCCAGCCGGCCGGAATGCCTGCCGGATTCTCGACCAGCGGCAGCTCCCGATCGCTTTGCGCCTCGGCGATCTGAATGCGCTGCTCGACATCGCGAATCGCCTCGAGGTACTCGGCGAGCTTGGTCCGATCGCTCTGCGGCAGAGACCCGTGGAGGTGCGCGACCTCGTCGCTCACCGAATCGAGCACGCTCCGCCGATGGCGCAGCCGGGCGAGGCGCGCTTGCGGATCGGTGCTCGTGCTGTCGCCGAACAGCCGTTCGAAGATCACGCGCGGGTTGTTCTGCGTCGGCAGCGGCGTGCTCTGGCTTCGCCAACTGATCGTGTTGGTGTACGGACACGCGAATCCGGTGTCGCACGCGCCCGTGGTCTCGCTCGACTCGATCGCCAGCTCCAACGACGCCACCTGGGTCTGCTTCCCCGTCTCCTGGGCCAGGATCTGATCCATCGAAATCCCGGCATCGAGCCAGGTTTCGCTGGTCGGCGGCGACACGTCGGTGAGAAACCGCGTACTGGCTTTCGCGTGTGCGCCGCCCGGACGGCCGGGAGTCGGGACGCATTCCAAGCCGCTCAACACCAGCACGTGCTGGCGAAACGGCTCGAGCGCGCGCAAGGTGGGCGTCAGCTCGTAGGCCGCCCCCTCGGTCAACGGCAGATAGTCCTTCATGATCATACCGTTGGGCACATACAGCACGCCGAACCGGTTGATCGGTCGGGCCGGCGTCTTCTGCAGCGCCGTGAGCGCGGGGACCATGCTGTCGAGCAGCGGCAATGCCAGCACCGATCCCAGACCGCGCAGCACGGTGCGCCTCGGGATCGCCTTCTTTGCGACGATCATGGTTGCGACCTCTCTCCCTGATCTCCCCGTGAGCTTCCCATACTGAACGGTGCGCTCCTGACAACGCCGGTGATGAGCGACGACCACGAGTAATCGGCCGGCGCGGCATCGCGCACGATCTTGCGGATCACCGGCAGGTCGTGATGGTCGAGCCCGCGGCCGGTCGCGTACGCCAGCAGCTTTCCGGCGAGCGTGCGCACGAAGTCTTCCTTGTGGCTGACCAGCAGCGTCCGCAGACCGGCGATGCCTTCGAACCGCGTGCCGTCGGGAAATGACGCCGACGGATCGATCGGGGCATCATCGCTCGAGCTCCGCCATTTTCCGAGAGCGTCGAAATTCTCGAGCGCAAACCCCAGCGGGTCCATCCGCTGATGACACGACGCGCATGCAGGATTCTTCCGGTGCAGCTCCATCCGCTCGCGAAGCGATCGCGGCTGACCGTCTCGCCCGGCTTCCTGGAGCGCAGGAATGTCGGGCGGCGGCGGTGGCGGCGGCGCGCCCAGCAGGTTCGCCAGCAGCCATCGTCCGCGCATCGTGACCGAGGTTCGGTTGGGGTACGACGTGATGGTCAGGAGGCTCGACTGCCCGAGCAGCCCGCCTCGTGTGCGGTCGGTGAAGGTGACCCGGCGGAAATGGCTGCCGTAGATGTCGCGAATGCCATAGTGGGTTGCCAGCCGCTCATTGAGGAACGAATAGTCGGCCGTCACCAGATCCATGACACCGTGGTCGCCGCGGACCTGGCTTCCGATAAACAGCCTGGTTTCCTGCTCCATCGCGTCGCGCAGGTTTTCGTCGAATTCCGAATACAGCTCCGTGTCGGGGACGACGCCCGAGAGCTTGCTCAGCTCGAGCCAGCGGCTGGCGAAATTGTCGACCAGGGCGTTCGAGCGCGGATCGCGGAGCATCCGCTGCACCTGCTTTTCGATCGCGCCGGGAACGCTCAACGTCTGGCGGGCCGCCGCGTAGCGCAGCTCGTCGTCTGGAATGCTGCCCCAGAGGAAGAACGACAGTCGCGATGCCAGGTCGAGGTCGCTCAGGCGATAGGCAGTTCCCGGCGCCACGCCAGCCGGCTCGCGTTCGACGCGGAAGAGAAAGCTCGGAGCCGCGAGAATGCGCTCGAGCCCGCGCTGGATGCCGGCCTCGAATCCGGCTTCGGCGCGCCCCGCCTGGTAAAAGCCGAGCAGCGCGTGCATGTCGCGCTCGGTCACTGGCCGCCGATAGGCGCGCGTCGCGAGGGTTGACAGAATTCTCCGGGCACACGGCTCCTCCGACGCCGCGTCCGTCGGATGGCAGATAAATACCTTCCGGCGGCCGGTCGAGCGACCGGGAGCCAGAACCCCGTAGGGACCGCCGATCGACACGATCTCCACTGCGGGATTGCCGTGGTAATACTCGTTGGTCGTCCGTCCGAAGCCAGTTTGTGGCGGCTGCAGAATGCCTTCGGGCTCCCACGATCGCCCGACGAAAGAGACGCCGACCTCGTGAAGGCCCGCCTTCACCGGCGTGCGCATCTCGAGATGCGCGTCGGCGGTGTGCATGTACTCCTCCCACTCGGGA
>DATAFJ010000117.1:0-11494 GCA_036257535.1 Vicinamibacterales bacterium
CTGCTCGGCCTCAGGGGCACGATCGTCACGCTCGCGGCCGTTGGAGCGGCCGCCGCCGCTGCGCTCGCGCTGACGACGGGTCGGGCGCGGCAATCAATCGTCACGACGGGCTTGGCGGTTGCCGTGCTCGCCGTACTCTTCGCGCTGCCGCGCTGGGACCCGGAACTGATGTCGGGTGGCGCCTACAAGTACGCCCCCTATTTGAGGGGCGGCGACCTCGAGACCGGGCTGCTGTCCGGAGAGCTTCTCTACTACCGCGAAGGAACCGCCGGGACCGTCACCGTGCGCCGCACTGCGGCATCGACTGCGCTGGCTATCGACGGCAAGGTCGACGCCTCGGACGACGCGGACATGCTGACACAGCGGCTGCTCGCTCATCTGCCGCTCTTGCTCCATCCGGCGCCGCGGCAGGTCGCGATCATCGGTCTCGGAAGTGGCGTGACGGCAGGTTCTGCGCTCACGCACGACGTGGTGCGCGTGGACGTCCTGGAGATCTCGCCGCAGGTCGTCGAAGCCTCTGCCTACTTCGGCAGGGAGAACAACGAGCCGCTGCGCGATCCCCGTCTGAATCTGATCGTGGGGGACGGCCGGTCGCATTTGAAGCTCGGATCGTCGCAGTACGACGTCATCGTCTCGGAGCCTTCGAACCCGTGGATGGCCGGCGTCGCGAGTCTCTTCACGCGCGAGTTCTTCGAGGCCGCGAAGGCGCGGCTCGCACCGAAGGGACTGCTCTGCCAGTGGGCGCACACATACGACATCAGCGCGGCGGATCTCAAGTCGATCGTCGCGACGTTCGTGGCGGTGTTTCCTGACTCCCAGATGTGGCTCGTCGGCGAGGGCGACCTGTTGCTCATCGGGGGCCCCGATCGCGTTAGTCCCGACCTCGATCGAGTTGCATCGGCGCTCCGGCGTCCTCGCGTCCGGCGCGATCTGGAGCAGGTCCGCGTGCGCTCCCCATTCGGGCTGTTCTCGCTCTTCGCGGGCGACGGTGACGCGCTGCGCGAGTTTTCCGCCGGCGCGATCATTCAGACCGACGACCTCCTCGGGCTGGAGTTTTCCGCCCCCCGCGCCATCTTCGGCCGGTCGAGCGATGTGAATGCGAGGGATCTCCGGCAGCGCGCAGCCGGCGCACGCCGCCCGGCAGCCGTCGCGCAGGCGTTCGCGGCCGCGACGGCGGCCGACTGGCGCGATCGTGGCCGCATGCTGGCGGCCGCCGATGCGCACCACGCCGCTCTCGAGGATCTGACGCACGCGGCCAGGCTCGACCCGCGGGACCGCGAGACGCTCGAGGAGCTCGCCAGGACCGCCGCGCGCACCCAGCAGCTTCAGGCCGTGGATCGGCTGTTCGAGGAGTTCGTTGCGAAAGACTCCGGAAACGCGGCCGCGAGGCTCGAACGGTCGCGCCTCGCCGCCGCCCGAGGAGATTACGTGCTTGCGCGCCGGCTCGCCGTCGAGGCGGGCAAACTCGACCCTCGAAGCCAGGCCGCCCTCGAGCAGCTCGCGGCGGTCGTCGCCGACGAAGAGGATTCGGAGGCACTGGCCGTAGTCGTGGCGGGATTGCAGCAGGCGGCCCCGGGCTCGGCATCGACGCTGTACTACGCCGCCAGCCTGGAGTTCCTCAAAGGCAATCCGCCACGCGCCGCGGAGCTGGCCGCGCAGGCGGCGGCGCTTCGCCCGGGCGACGCGCGAGTCCACAACCTTGCGGGCGCGGCATACGGCGCGCTCGGCCGCGTAGACCGCGCGCGCGCGTCCTTTCGCGCGGCGCTCGAAGCGAGCCCGGAGGATCCGGTCGCATACGTGAACCTCGGCACGCTGGAGCTCCAGGGCGCAAACCCCGCCGCGGCCGGCAGGTATTTCATGGATGCGCTTGCGCTCGAACCCTCGTCGGTCCCGGCACGCGAAGGTCTCGCACGCTCGCTCGAAATTCTCGGGCAGGCCGATCGCGCGGCGGCGGTGCGGCGCGGCAGCTGATCGCGCACGCCTTCGATCCAAAACTCCGTCGTCACCAATCCAACCGCGGAGTCTCCCCGTAGTGACACAAAGACACCCCTGCGGCTGACAAAACGTGGCCAAGGGCCGACTGAAAGAAGATCGACGGCACAAAATCCGCGCAATCGGCGTCTAAATCTTCAAAAGAAATCGGCACACAACTTGCTCAGGCGACGGCAGGAGATTTCGGGTATGAGCTCTCTAGTTCGGTTCCTTGGTTATACGACGCTGACGTGCGGCTGCGTAACGGGCAGGTATCGCGAGCTGGCTACAAACCGCGAGGTCACCTACGTGGAGGCGAAGGGGACCGCGTGCTTGAACCACGCGCATCGTCGTAACCATACGGTCGCGCCTGCGCGATTGGGCGCGGTGTTCCAGGTCGCCGCCAAGGCTTCCTAGCGTTTCCCGAGGCATCCGGTCCTGCCGGCGCGTATGTCGCCGCGCGGCCCGGTTGCCTTTTTCTTTCCGAATGTCCTCCCGCTCCCCCGTCGTCTTCATCCCCCCGTTCGGCAGTAGAATGAGCGCATGTTTATCGGCGCATTTGCCGTGCTCCTCGCGATGCAGCAGCCGCCCGCCGCAGCTCCATCGCAGCAACCCCCTCCGCCGCCGCCCGCGGTAAAAGTCGGAGAACCGGCGCCGGACTTCACGCTGAGCTACTTTGCGCCCCCGGCGAAGGAGGGCGATCGACCCGAGCGCAAAGACGTCACCCTCAGCAGCTTCAAAGGTAAACAGAACGTCGTCCTGGCCTGGTTCCCGGCGGCGTTTTCCCCCGGTTGAACGACGGAGATGTCCCGGTACCGGGACAATGCCGGCAAGTTCAACGAAACCAACACGGTCATCCTTGGCCTCAGCGTCGACAGCATCTGGGCGAACATGGCGTTCGCGAAGGCGCTCGGGGCGGACTTCCCGATTCTGAGCGACTTCAAGAAGGAGGTCGCGCGGAAGTACGGAATTCTCGACGAGAACTCCGGCGTCGCGCGCCGGACGACGTTCGTCGTCGACATGGATGGCGTTGTTCAACACATCGATCAGGGCAGCGCGGCGCTCGACCCCTCCGGCGCCGTGGGTGCCTGTTCGCGGCTGAAGAAACCGGACGCGTAAATTCGGCGTCACGGACGCGCGGACGGTATTAGGATAGGTCGTCCCTCAGGATTCTCAGGGAGGAATTCATGGCAAAGCGGGTGTGCGCGATTGTTGCGGCGCTGGCCGCACTCGCGTTCGCGGCGCCGTCGCTCGCGCAGACGGCAGCAACCGGTACTGTGGAAGGCCTCATCCGGGACGCCACCGGAGGTGTGCTCCCGGGCGTTACCGTAACGGTTCGAAACGTGGATACCAACGTCGCTCGCGAAACGGTGAGCGACGAAGGCGGGCGCTATCGCGCGCCTGCTCTTCAGCCGGGCCGGTACGAAGTGATGGCCACCCTGGCCGGCTTCGAGTCGGCGAAGATTGGCGACGTCATCGTCCAGGTCGGCCAGACCGTTCCGATCGACGTGCAGATGCGCGCAGCCGGCGTCTCGGAGACGTTGACGGTGAGCGGCGAGTCGCCCGTCATCGACGTCGCCAAGACCGACGTGAGCAACGTCATCGGCCAGCAGGCGATCGAGAACCTGCCGATCAACGGACGGCGCTGGGAGAACTTCGTGCTCCTCAGCCCGGGCGTCACCAACGACGGCAACTTCGGCCTCGTCAGCTATCGCGGCATCTCGGGCCTCTACAACAACAACACGGTGGACGGCGTCGACAACAACCAGGCGTTCTTCTCCGAGGCCCGGGGCCGCACGCGGACGTCCTACACGATCAGCCAGGCGGCGATCCGGGAGTTCCAGGTCGGGATCAGCAACTTCTCCGCCGAGTTCGGCCGCGCGGCGGGCGGCACGGTCAACGCCGTCACGAAGTCGGGCACGAACGACATACACGGCGAGGGCTTCTACTTCCTCCGCGACGATGCGTTCCAGGCGCGGGAGCCGTTCACGCCGACCAAGCCGGACGAGCGCCGTCAGCAGTTCGGCCTGAGCGTCGGCGGCCCGATCAAGCGCGATCGCGTGTTCTTCTTCGCCAACTACGACCAGCAGCTGCGCGACTTTCCAGGGTTCGTGCGAACCGGCAACGCGACGTTCCTCGACTCTGCCTGCACGGCCCCCGGCTGCGCCTCCACGCGGGCGTACATCGAGAGCCTCGGTGGCTTCTTCCCGCGTGAGGGAAACAATCGCATCTTCCTCGGGAAGGTCGATTCCTCTTTGAACTCGAAGCACAACCTGTCCGTGCAGTACAACCTGCACCGGTGGCGCTCGCCGAACGGCATCCAGACGCAGCCGATCCTCGTCGGCGTGGCCAATAATGCGAACGGCACCGATATCGTCAAGACAGACTTCGCGGTCGCGTCGCTCAATTCGGTGTTGAGCAACAAGCTGCTGAACGAGTTCCGCTTCCAGATGGGCCGGGACTTCGAGGCGCAGGAGCCGAACTCGCCGGGCCCAGCCACGACCTTCACCGGGAATGCCGGCATCGCGTTCGGGATGCCGAACTTCCTGCCGAGACCCAAGTATCCGGATGAACGACGGTTCCAGTTCGTCGACAACATCTCGTACTACATGGGCTCGCACAGCTTCAAAGCCGGGTTCGACATCAACTACGTTCGCGAGAACATCATCAACCTGTTCCAGGGCGGAGGCGTCTACAGCTACGCGAGCCTGAACGCCATCGCCTCGGACTGCCCCGCGGCGGCGGCCGGCTGCACGCGGCTCGTCGACGCGAACACCGGGCGGCACTACAACAACTACATCCAGACCTTCGACCTGCGCGGCCTGGCGGGCGACGCGTTCTTCACCACGACCGACTACAACTTCTTCATTCAGGACACGTGGACGGTCAGCCCCCAGCTCACGCTGAACCTCGGCCTGCGTTACGAGTACCAGCAGCTCCCGCAGCCCGGCGACGCGGAAGTGAACGGGATTGTGTTTACGGGTAACCCGAACTACCCGCTCACGCAGGAGTTCAACCAGGACCTGAACAACTGGGCGCCCCGGTTCGGGTTCACGTACGATTTCGGCGGGAACCACACGACGATCGTCCGCGGCGGATACGGCATCTACTTCGGCCGGACGAGCAACAGCGTGATGTTCAGTGCGTTGACGAGTAATGCGGTCACCTTCGCGACCTACAGCTTCAATCCGACTGCAGCCGGCGCGCCGACGTATCCGAACGTCCTCGCGGCGCCGCCGACGACGCCGGGTTCGGTGCCGAGCATTCAGTACCTCTCGCCGGACCTGGAGCGGCCGGAAATTCACATGGCGGACATCACCTTCGAGCACGAGATCGCCGAAGGGCTGTCCGTCTCCGCGTCGTACCTGTTCAGCCGGGGGACGCACCTCCCGCTCTTCATCGACACCAACCTGCCGGCCCCGAACTCCCAGGTGACGTTCGTGCAGGCCGGACAGAACCTCGGCACATTCCCGTTCTATCGCTCGCCGCGCCCGGACACGCGGATCGGCGCCGCGATCGAGGTGCTCGACGTCGTCGACTCGCGGTATCACGGGCTCGTGCTGCAGGCGAACCGCCGATACAGGAACGGCCTGCTGTTCAACGTCAACTACACGCTGTCGAAAGCCACGGACGACGGGCAGAACTCGACGACCTTCATCTCGAACTTCCCCACCGTCGTCGATCCGAACGACCTGGACGGTGAAGAGGGTGCATCGGCGTTCGATCGCCGTCACCGGTTCGTCGGGAGCTTCCACTACGCGCCGGCGTGGCTCTGGGGCGTCCAGGTGGGCGGCATCCTGACGCTCGAGAGCGGTCTGCCGCTGGATCCGACGATCAGCGTCAACATGAGCGGAACAGGAGCGGTCGTGACGAACACGTCGAACGGCACGGGCGGCTCGTTCCGCGCGCCGTTCCTCGAGCGGAACAGCTTCCGTCAGGAAGGACGCAAGACGTTGGACATGCGGCTCTCGAAGGGGTTCAACATCGCGAACCGCGGACAGCTTGTTCTGCTGTGGGAGGCGTTCAACCTCTTCAACACCGTGAACTACACCGCGTTCGGCGCGATCCGCTACAACGGCGCGGCGAGCTACAACGCGGCGGCCAACCTGGCGACGGTCACGTTGACGGAGAACACGGGCTTCCTGCTGCCGACGGCCGCCAGCAACACGCTGTTCGGTCCGCGCGACATGCAGCTCGGGATCAAGTTCCTCTGGTAGGACCGGTCAACACCTCGTGCTTCGTCCGTCGTTCATCGGCTTCGAACGAAGCACGACGGCCAAAGCACGGGGTGTGGAAGTTACGGCTTTGAGGTCTGTGAGGGTGGGATCGGCTTCAGGGAGTACGATCGCCGCGACCACACACTCAGGTTCGAACGGTTGACTTTGACGTCGATTCTTCGCGTCCGCTTCAGCGGATCCGGGTTCGTCGAGTAGTAGCCGAGCACGTAGTAGTCGCTCGTCTCGTTGTCGATGCGCTTCAGCGCCTTGTCGAAGTCGTTCTGATTCACTACGGCGATTCCGCCTGTCTCCTCTGCCAGAACCCGCAAGCTGTCCTGTGAGATGCGGACATAGTTCGAGTACTCGACCGGATCGATCTGCTCGTCGAGGTCCGGGCCGCCGACGAGTCCTCGCGGGTCGATCGTGTAGATCGTCGCGTTCGCGCGGTTGGCGGCGCGCGTCAGTTCGGCGAGCTCGCGCGCCAGATCCGCTTCGGCGAACTGGTTACCCTGGCGCATGAAGGGATCTTCGAAGCTCTCGTTCCCCCGCTCCGGATTTCTCGAGTTGCCGCCCATCCGGCCATACAGGTCAGTCCCCGAGCGCGCCTGCGGGAAGGGATTGAAGTCGTATCCATTGCTCACGTACACGAACGCCTTGCGGCGATTGTGGACCGTCTCGAGGTTCTTCATGATGTCGTAGGCGGTCGAGAATGCGACGTGCGCCCGGTATCGAACCTCGCTCGGTCCTTCCGCGCCCTGGGGCGCGTCGAGGATATCCGACGGTTTCAGGCCGTTGCCCGCGATCTTCTTGATGGCTTCGTCGAACCGCTTCAGGTCGTACGTCAGATCGATCGCAATCGACGAGGGACCCGTGGAGACCATGCCGAACATGTCCCCTTCGTGAACCAGAGTGGTGCGGATCTTCTTGAACAGCTCACGGATCCGTCCCGTGTTGCGGAAGTCGAGGTGAAGGTCGTCGACGAAGATCAGGAAGATCCGGCCGGCGGCATCGTTGGTCGGCCTTGCCGGCGGCAGGATGATCCCCTCGGGCGCCGGTGGCGGAGGCGGCGTGACCTGGTTGAAGGTGCGGCCGCCGTGCACGAGCACGAGCGACGTCACCTCCTGCTTCACTTCGTCTTCGAAAACCTCGAAATCCTCTCGTTTGAGGTCCGCGACGAACTGCCCGCGATCGTCCCGGACGATGACGTCCGTCGTGACGAGGTCGATTCGGGCGCGAAACGTAGGCTGATCGGGAACGACGACCGCACCGGGTGCCGGCGGCTTCTGCTGGTCCGGCGCGGGCTGCGACTGCGGTTGAGAAGACTGCTGCTGGGCGGAGGAACCGCACGGGAGCAGGCCGATGGTCAGCACAGCCGAAAACGCCAGTCGCCTCAAGAACATACCGGGATTATACCTCCCCGGGACCGGATGAAGGCGCCGGGCCGGATCCGCCGCGGCCTCGTCTGCGCCGCCGGCGCCGGTGCCCGGCTGGGGCAGGCAGCTGGGATCGAATGCCCTCGAACCACTGTTCAAAGTGTTCGAGTCCATTTCTCGCCTCGTCAGGCGTCACCCACATCTCGGGGTTTAGACGTTCGGCCTCCTGCCGGAGGACGTCTCGCTGAACCGGGTCGGCGATCCGCTGTGAGATGCGCGCGAGAAGCTCCGCGTAGCGCGTGCGAAGCCGTTCCAGGACTTCGGGGTCGAGGAGCCCTGTCGGTTCTCGCCTCTCAACCGCTTCAGACGCATCGGCCGCTTCGAGAATTTCTGCACGCGCTTCCGGAATGTCCGGCGCTTCAAGCGATATCGCCGGTTCCGCCGCCTCCAGCTGCTCCTGAAGCTCGTCAGGCTCGAGCTGCGTCAGATCGACCGGCGCTTCGGTCTCGGCATCCTCCACGCGCACCGGTTCGACGGGTGTGGCGGGTTGAGGCCGCTGCGGTTTCTTCTCGTCAGGCCGTCGCTGTTTCGTTTTCCGGCGCGGGAATTCGTCCGCTGGCGGCGCCGGCGGCGGCTGCGCTTTCAGCATCCGCGACCATTCGAATGAGACGTCGGGATGCGTCTCTTCCAGCAGCCGTATGGCTTCTTCGTCGATGGCCGCGCGGCCGACGCGGACGTGGGGCGGCGTCCGGAACCAGTACAGGATCCGCGGCTCCTGGCGACTCTGACCGCGGGCCGCGTGGAGAACGTAGGTGTGCTCGTAGCCGCGACGGTCGCGGCTGAACCTCATGAACGGCAGGGTTACTTCCTCTTCTGGGCCCGTGCCGGCTTGCGCGCGCTCGTGGTGCGCCGCTCACCGCGCCCGGCAGGCGTCTTACGTCTCGGAGCCGGCTTGGCCGGCTTGCGCGGCCGCGCCGGTGCCGAAGGGACAGCCCGGTGCACGAGCGTGAATCGCATCTGGTCGCCGATCGCGTGGAACGACCAGATCTCCGAGACGGTTACGCCGTTGTCGGCGCAGAGGCGCTTGGCGATCTCCACCGCACCGGCTGGGACATACAGGGAGAATGGCACGCGAGCGCGCCCGAGATGGACCCACTGCGCGAGTGCTTCCAGGTGGTTGACCGACTCGCCCGTTTCAACCTCAATGACGCCCTGCACCCGGCGCCCGCGCTCCATCGAGTGCAACACCAGGTCCGGGTAAACCTGCAGCGGTCCAGCCTTGACGGCTGCATTTCTCTCCTCGCCGATGTTGGTCACGACGTCGTACTTGCGCTTGAGCTTGGCGTGGAGGTGCCGGATGACCCGGTCGTGCTCGAGCTGCTCACGCACTGGTCGGACGAGGATAGGCACGCAGCCTCCGGATGCGAAATAACCGCGGACTCTACCACAGATGACGCGCGTTTGACGACCGGAGACTTCCTGTCGATAATGGACAAACCCACCGTGATTCAGTTAGATACGCCGGAATCGACCAAGCCGGGCAAGAGCATCCTGATCGTGGACGACGACCGGTCGGCGTTAGATACGCTGGCGCGGCTGCTCAAGCTCGAAGGATTCAGCGTGGCGACCGCCGCCGACGCCGAGACCGGAATCACGCTCGCGGAGCAAATGCGGCCGAATGCCATAATCCTCGACCTGCGGATGCCGGTCGTGAATGGCATTCAGATGCTCCGTCGGCTTCGTTCGCATCCCGACCTCGTCGACGTGCCGGTCGGGATGGTCACGGGCGACTACTTCATGCCCGAGGCAACTGCCGCCGAGATCAAGTCGCTTGGCGCCTCCCTCCGCTTCAAGCCCATGTGGCTGGAGGATCTGCTCGCTCTCGCCCGCACGCTGGTTGCGGTGTGAGCCCGGGACCGGGCGACCGCTTCCTTCGCGCCTGCAAGCGTGAGGCGGTCGACGTCACTCCCGTCTGGTTCATGCGCCAGGCGGGCAGGTACCTTGCCGAGTACCGCGCGATTCGCGAGAGGTACTCGCTCCTCGACATCTGCCGCACACCGGATCTCGCAACAGCCGTCACGCTGCAGCCCGTTTCCCGAATCGACGTCGACGCCGCGATCCTCTTCTCCGATCTGCTCGTACCGCTGGAGCCGCTCGGGCTGCCGTTTGACTTCGTCAAGGGTGAGGGCCCATCGATCTCGAATCCAATCCGCTCGCGCGCAGACGTCGATCGGCTGCGCCGGTTCGATCCGCGCGAGGCGCTCGCTCACGTTCTGGAGACGATCCGCATCGTCCGCCGCGAGCTCCACGGCCGCCTGCCCCTGATCGGCTTTGCCGGCGCACCGTTCACGCTCGCCTCGTACGCCATCGAAGGCGGGCCGTCGTCGAACTTCAGCCGGACGAAAGCGCTGATGTACAGCGAGCCTGACGTGTGGCACAACCTGCTCGATCTTTTCGCGACGGTGGTTGGAGAGTACCTGCGAGCGCAGATCGAAGCTGGCTGTGCCGTCGTCCAGATCTTCGACTCGTGGGTTGGCTCGCTGAGCCCGGCGGACTATCGGGAGTTCGCACTCCCCCACTCGAAGCGGGTGTTCGACGCAGTCGGCGGCCTGGTGCCGTCGATTCACTTCGGCGTCGGCACGACGACGATCCTCAAACTGATGTGCGAGGCGGGCGGCGACGTCATCGGGCTCGACTGGCGCGTGCCGCTCGACGAAGGCTGGGACGTCGTCGGCAGCGATCGCGCCGTGCAGGGCAACCTCGATCCGACGCTGCTCCTCGGGCCGCGGTCGCGCCTCCTCGCCGGCGCGGCCGACGTCCTTCGCCGCGCGGCGGGGCGTCCCGGACACATCTTCAACCTCGGCCACGGCATTCTGCCCACGACGCCGGTCGAGGAAGTCCAAGCGCTCGCGCGGTTCGTGCATGAATACAGGGCCTAGCCCCCGCGCGAGCTAAGGGAAGATGACCGCGCCAGTCGTCATCATCGGCGCGGGGATCTCGGGGCTCGCCGCCGCGTACGAGCTGGTGCGGCGAGGCCTGGTCCCAATCGTCCTCGAGGCGTCGAACCGGTCCGGCGGCCTGATCCTCACCGATCGCGACGGTCCCCTGGTCATCGACGGCGGCCCCGATTCCATGCTCATCGCCAAACGAGCGGGCCTCGAGCTGTGTGAGGAGCTGGGCCTGGCGCCTCGGCTGATTCGTACGCTGCCGCCGCGCACCGCGTACGTGCTGCGGTCCGGCCGGCTCCACGCCATTCCGCAGCCTGCGGTTCTCGGGTTGCCTCTGACGTGGGGTGCGGTCGGACGCGCCTCGATGATCTCGCCCGGCGGGCGCGTTCGGATGGCGCTCGAGCCATTCGTGCCTCGCTGGCCGAAGGATGACGAATCGATCTCGGAGTTCATCGGCCGCCGTTTCGGCCGGGAGGCGGTGGAGTACCTCGCCGACCCGCTCCTTGCCGGAATTCACGCGGGAGATTCCGCACGGCTCTCGATGCATGCGTTGTTTCCGTCTGTCGTCGAAGCGGAACGAACGGCGGGCAGCGTGCGCCGGGGTCTTCGACGCGCCGGCCGGCCGACGCGCTCATCGGAAGGCCTGTTCGTGTCGCTGCCTGGCGGCATGCAGGAGCTCGTCGAAGCGTTGTCCGCTGCGTTGCCCGCCGGCACCGTTCGTTTGAGTTCACCGGTATCCGGTATACAGGCGTCGGCCGGCGGCCTTTTCGACGTTCGCACTGTGCAGGAATCGCTCCCGGCGCGTTCGGTCATTCTGGCGGCGCCGGCGTGGAGCGCTGCTTCGATCGTCGCGCCGCTCGACTCGGAGCTGTCGGCGCGTTGTGCGGAGATTCGCTACACGTCGACGGCGATCGTTGTCCTCGCGTACCCGCGGGAACAGGTCACGCGTCCCGTCGTGGGAAGCGGCTTCGTCGTTCCGCGCGCG
>DATAFJ010000127.1:0-17497 GCA_036257535.1 Vicinamibacterales bacterium
GACACCGTCGTGGCGTCGCTCTGCGATCGCGCGACGCCGCTGGGGCTGAAGACGCTTCGCGACGCGTCGTTTGCCGCTGGGTCCAAATACTTTCTCGAGGTGCCGCTCCCGAAGGGGCACATTCACATCGACGGCATCTTCATGGTGCTCGACGAGCGCCTCTGCCTCGTGTTCGAGCCGTCGCTCGACACGTTCCCGTGCCGACTGTTCGAGAAGGGCCGAAGCGAACCGCGCCACGTGATGTTTCTCGAGTTCCTCGACGAGCGCGGCTTCAGGCGGATCCCGATCTCACATGAAGAGCGGCGCGGCGGCCACCTCAACGTTGTCGTCACCGTGCAGTCGCAGCGCGCGGTCGGGTTCGAATCGGCGACGCGCATCGGCGCCGAGATGTCCCGCGCGGGCTGGACGCTCGACACGTTCCCGGCGGACGAGCTCTTCGCCGGAAAGGGCGGCGCGCACTGCATGACGTGCCCGATCCTCGTGGGTTGAACGGGCGGCCGATCGGCGCTCAGGAGGCGCCGACGTGCTGGATCGTGCGCGAGGCTTCGGACGCACCGCGTGCCAGCGCACTCTTTACATCGCGGGAGGCACAGTATTCCGCGAGAAAACCTGCCGCGAAGCTGTCGCCGGCGCCGGTCGTATCGACGACACGCGCGACCGGGACCGCGGGCTGCACGATGCGCCCGGTCCTTCCGAGAGCCACGCTTCCGTCCGCACCGAGCGTCACGACGAACAGGCGGCCGTTAGCAGCCGCGATGCGTTCGAGTCCGTCAATCAGCTGGGTTTCATCCGCACGAAGACCGAAAAACCCGATGTCGAAGCGGCCCACGTAGCGCGAAACCAGCTCGGGGCCATCACCCACGTCGCACAGGTCGGTAAAATCGACGACGCGCAGGCCGGCCGATGGGATCGCCATCACGGAATCGAACAGGCCCTCGACGTGCTTGAAGACCGTCGTCGCGAGCAAGTCGGATCGCGCGACAATCTCGCCCTCGCGATCCCCCAGACGGAACTGCCGGAGAACGCCCTCGTCGTACTTCAGGAAGCACTTCTCGCCGGACGGCTCGAGGTCGATGTACTGAACGGGCGTAGCGCCCTCGAGCGTCGTCACGCTCGCCTCGCAGCCCGAGCGGTTAAGGGCATCTTCGACGACCGGAGCGGCGGGGTCGGTGCCGATGGCGGTGACAATCGTGATGCGCGTATCGGGAGGAAAACAGCGGCGGACGTGGGACGCCACGTTGAACGTGATGCCGCCCGGGCGATCGACGCCCAGGCTGACGTAGCGATCGATGCCGCAGTCGCCGACGCAGGCGACGTTCATCGCCGGCCGGGGGCGATCAGCGGCTGCGCGGCGCTCCGGAGGGTCGAGCGGTCGAGGACTGGATGACGAGCTCGCCTTCGTCGGACTCCAGCCCCTGGCTCAGCCGTGGATTGACGACGTGTCCGGAACCGCCGCATCGCAGGCACTTCACGCGACCGCCCGCGAGCTCGCCGGCGACAAACCCGAAGCCTTCGCAATCTGGACAGGTCATGGTGTTCCCCGGGGGCCCCTGTCCCCCGGTCAGAGACCCCGTGTCTTCTCGGAGCATCCTCGGCCAGTCTGCCCGTCCAGGACAAATAGAATTCGCTGATGCTGGTCATCTCGGTAGCGGATGCATCCGACGGCACGGAGCACCCGTAATGACTACAATAATTGCGGAAGCGTCCATGAGCACAACCAGCGCCGCCGTCGGCACGCCACGCGTGGCGGTCGAGCGCCTGCCCCGAGCGGAGTCGAGGGGTTCGCGGGATACCGTCGCCGCGCCGTGGTACGTCTGGACTGCCGTCCTCGCCGTTTTCTCCGGCGTGCTCGGCGCGCACTGGGACATCTCCTGGCATCGCTCGATCGGGCGCGACACGTTCTGGTCGCCGCCGCACATCGCCATCTACATGATGGGCGTTCTTGCCGGCATCACGTTCGGGTACCTGATTCTCAGGACGACGTTTGGGAGGGTCGGGTCGAAGCTCGAAGACGTGGTGACCATCTACGGGCTCAGGGGGCCACTTGGCGCGTTCATCGCGGCCTGGGGCGGCGTGGCGATGATCACGTCAGCGCCGTTCGACAACTGGTGGCACGACGCGTACGGCCTCGACGTCAAGATCGTCAGCCCGCCGCACGTGCTGCTCATCATCGGCGGCATGGGCGTGATGATCGGCACGCTCGTGTTGATTCAGGCGAGACTGAACCGCGCCGCCGAGAGCAGTGGCGAGCGCGGACACCTCCTGCTCGCGTTCTTTCTCGTCGCGGGCCTCGCGCTCGTGGACATGCTCGTCTTTCAGATGGAGTGGACGTTCCTGCCGTACCAGCACAGCGCCACGATGTATCGGGCGCTTGCGGTGTCGATTCCCGCGATGCTCTGCGCGTTCTCGGTTGCGTCGGGACATCGCTGGGCATGCACGATCATCGCGTCCATCTACACAATCTTCCTGCTCGCGCTCGTCTGGATTCTGCCGCTCTTCCCCGCTCAGCCGAAGCTCGGCCCCGTGTACACGCAAGTCACGCACTTCGTGCCGAACGGCTTCCCGCTGCTCTTCATCGTGCCGGCCGTCGTCCTGGACGTGATGCTGCGCAAACTCGCCGATCGACCGCGCTGGCTGACGGCTCTCGCCGCAGGAGTCGGCTTTCTTGCGGTGTTCTTCGCTGCGCAGTGGCTGTTCGCGATCTTCCTGAACTCCCCGGCGGCTCGCAATTGGGTATTCGGATCGCACTATCGGGCGTACATGATTCCGTCGACCGGCTACTCAGCCACGTATCGATTTTTCCCGGTCGAAACGTCGGCAGCCGAGTTCTGGCGCATCCTGGCCATGGGTTTCGTCTTCGCACCGCTCAGCGCCCGGTTCGGTCTGGCCCTTGGCGACTGGCTGAAACGGATAAGGCGATAACCGCACGGATCGAGTCATGTGCGATCGGATCATCGAAACATCTCATCGGGTCATCTGTGTATTAGGTATCGGGGTATCCGAACGGGTTATCGGAGGATCGGCCGTTATCGATCGTTCTCGTTCGATATCGCCGATACCCCGATAGCCCGTTCAGATAGCTCCGATAATCCGATAAAGAGATGCCGCGATCACCCGATTACCTGGCCAGATGACCCGATCACCCATGGCACGATGGACTCGGCTCATCTCGGTATCTGCGCTCGTGACGACTCTGTCGGCTCCCCTGACCGCGCACGTCGGCAGCCCTGATGTGTACTTCGAAGGCCAGGCCGGTCCGTACCGCCTTCTCGTCGCGATTCGCACGCCTCCCGTCGTCCCCGGCGTTGCGGACGTCGAGGTCCGCGCGCTCGACGACACGCCCCGCGAGGTGCGCGTCGTCCCGCTCCGTCTCACGGGACCGGGAGCGGTCTTCGCGCCGGTACCGGATGTCGCGAGCCGCTCGCGAGACGACGAGCGATTCTTCACCGCGAAACTGTGGATGATGGTGACCGGTGCCTGGCAGGTGCGCGTCACGGTCGAGGGAGAGCGCGGCCGCGGCGAAGTCGCGATTCCGGTCGACGCGCTCGCGACCAGAACCCTGCGCCTCGGCGCCGGGCTGAAGCTGATCCTCATCCCGCTCGGCCTCTTTCTCGCTTTCGGGTTCATCGCGATCGTTGGCGCGAGCGTCGGACAGGCGCAGATCGACCCGGGCCGCGAGCTGCCACGCCCGCGCCGCCGGCGAGCATGGATCGCGCGCGCCATCGCGGCTGTACTCGTTGCAGTCGCGGTACTCCTGAGCAGTCGGTGGTGGGATGCTGAAGCGAACGCGTACTCGCGATATCTCTACAAACCGATCCAGATGACGCCGTCGCTCGACCAGGATGGACGGCTGGTACTGCGGCTGCACGATCCAGGCTGGCTGGCCTCGCGGGTGCTGGATGATCTCGTCCCCGACCACGGCCACCCGATGCACCTCTTTCTCGTTCGTACTCCCGCCCTCGATCGGCTCGTGCACCTGCATCCACGGCAGGTCGATGCCGGGCTCTTCGAACACGATCTGCCCGCCGTCGATGGTGGACGGTATCACCTCCTCGCCGACATCGTCCACGAAACCGGGCTTCCGGAAACCGTTCTGTCAGAGATGGAGCTGCAGACGCGCGCGGGACAGCTCACCGGAGATGATTCGGCGGCCGACGGGAGCACCGGCTTCGAGCCCGATCGCGTCGCGTCATCGCTTCCCGACGGCGGCCGCATCGTGTGGGAACGTCCGTCCGGACCGATTGTCGCGAAACAGGCGACGCTGTTTCGCTTCAAGGTCGAAGATGCAAGCGGCCGGCCCGCCCGTGATCTCGAGCTCTACATGGGCATGCCGGGCCACGCGGTGTTCGTCAGGCGGGATCTCAGCGTCTTCGCGCACGTTCATCCGTCCGGAACGGCGCCGATGGCATCGATGGCGCTCGCCGCGGCGACGCTGCGCTCCGCCGACGCGCCGCGAGCTGACCCGCATGCCGGGCACGCGACCGCGGCCGCCTTACCGTCGGTCGTGACTTTCCCTTACGGCTTCCCGGAGCCGGGCGACTATCGAATCTTCGTGCAGATCAGGCGGTCGAGTGGCGTGCAGACCGGAACGTTCGATGCGCGCGTCGACGCCAGTCCATGAGACTTCACCGCGGACGAGGAAGATCCAGAGCCGGATTCCTTTCGAAGAAGTCGAACGGCCGGATCTCAAGCTCGTGCCAGACGACCGGCATGACCGGCCAGTCTTCGGCTCGAGGAACGTGGTGCATGCCCATCGTGTACCACACGACGAGGTCCGCGTTGTCGATCGAGCGGTTGGCTTTCGTCCAGACCGGCAGGCCGTCGGCCTGCCTCGCGCCCGTAGGATAGGGGCCAGCCGCCAGGCGCTCGCTATCGCTCTGCCGTGTGACCCAGAGCTGATACTGCGAAAAGCCGCCTCTCACCTGCGGGTTGTCGTCGGGCGCAAGCAGCGACGTCGCGCTGTGGCCCGGTTTCAGCTGATAGCTCACCGGATAGCCCATCGGGCCAGGGTTGGTGGGGTTGACGACGCGCCATAGCGCTGGCTGGGATGCGTGCGCAGCCAGCTTGCCGTCAGCTTCCGTGCGCGCCGTATCGGACTTTACGACCCAGATGCTGCGGCGAGGATGTCCCGCCGGCAACGGCTGCGGAACGAGCCGATCGGTGACGAAGCTGTTCGCCTGGCCGTCGATGTCGAGGTCGAGACGGAACGAGAGGAAATGATCGTGGTTCACCGCAACGATGTTTTCTCTGATGAACCGGCCGTATGCATCGTCACGCGCCGGCGATAAGCCACCGTTCGTGCCGGACCCGTTGCCGTTGCCGGCGCTGGTCTCGACTGTCTTCCCCGACACCGCCTTCACGTTCACCTGGCCCGTCGCGCCTGCGACCACCTTGATCGCGCCATCCTGCTGAAAGACCCAGTCGACCAGGTAGTCGTAGTTGCCAATCGTCGCGATCTGCCGCAGCACGAGATCACGACGCACCCTACTCTCGATCGAATTCGGCCGGCTGAAGTGGCGCCACGCCATGTCACCGGTCTCGCGCTCGAAGAGGCATGCCAGGCGGCGTCTCTGGTGCGGGATGCCGCGTTCATCGGCGTGCGCTCCATCGAAAAAGGTGGCATGAGCTGGACAATCGGTTCCTGGTTCGAGGGGGCTTGAGATGCCCATCGGGGTTTCGCCGATGTCGAGAAAATTGATGAAGTACCAATCCTCGCCAGGATCCATGTATGGAACGAAGATCTCGGACAGAAAACCCTGATACATGACAGGCCGCTCGCGTCCGTGATCCGTGTATCGCACCTGCGATACCACCGTCCCCACGCGCGGGTCGACCCTGACGTGGAACGCCCAGTTCTGCCAGCGGACTTCCTGCCGCTCCAGTCGGAAACCAGGACCAAGAGGCTGCTGCAGCAACAAAGGGCTCGGGACGTCCCGCACCGGCCCATCCAGCTCCTGGTAGCCGCCCGTCTCGCGCGGCAGCGGTCTGACTCCCGTGTCGATCACCTTGAGCACCTGCCGCTTGTCCTGATCGATGAGCACCGTGACGCCTTCGATCGGCCGGAACTGACCACTCGACGCGCCGCGGCGATCGGAGCACACCGCCCGTATGAGGCGCCGACCACGCTCCGGCTCGGTGTCAAAATAGCCGAGGACACCGCCAAAGCAGTTCACCGTCTCGTAGTCGACAACGCCCCGGCGCTTCATCGCCGCTTTCCAGTCCGCGCTTGCCTTGACCAGTTCCTCGATCGCCCCGAATTCCTCCGGGATGGCGTTGGCCTGCGCGCCGTCGATCTTCCGCCACGACGAAAGCCTGCGTCCGACAACATCTACGACCGCTTCGTAGGTCTCGGGACCTTGTTTGATGACGGCAAGTGCCTCGCGCCCGAACGGCGCGCCTTGTTTCCAAGCCAGCACCTCCGCCTTCGACGGCTCCTTCAAATTCACGCTCGCATATCGGCCGGAATCGGTAAGCTTGCCGGAAGCCTTCATGACTTCGAAGACAGCCCAATACTCCGCTGTAGACAGGCCGTCGAGCGGATGGGCTGCCGGTTGCGCGGCGACCCGACCGACCAGGACGAAGCAGAGCAGCAACACGAGCCGCGCAATACGCGGAACATGGCCAAGATGGCCGCAGAATAGTACATGTCGTCTCATGGCGACCTCCGTCTGGCACAGACCTGCCAACGGCGCAAAGCTGGGTGGAATGGTGGGGGGATTATAGCCGCTGGCGCGCGCGCGGGCTACGGGACGGCCGAGGCGGAACCTCCGGCGAATCCAATCGAGACGCCGGCGCTCAACATGAACGAAGCCGCGTTGGAATCCTGCGCGGAAATGGTCCGGCCGACGCTGCTGAAAACGCCGACCGTCGGAGTGACGAAAAATGCCGCGCCGCCCGTGAGATCGATCCGCGACTTGGAAAGCCCGATCGCATCCGCATTCGGGTCGTCGTTCAGCGCGCGGGTGAGCACGACCGCGCCGGTCGCAATCAGGCGCTGAGTCAACGGGAGCTCGACGGCGCCGCTCGCGAAGAATGCCCCGCGCGAGAACCAGCCGCTGGATCCGTAGAGGCGATATTTCGGCTGCCGCCATTCGACGCTGACCGGCGCGCCCCAGTGAAAGTTGCGTTGGCCAACGGGATCCGGATCCGCGAGGATCTCCACGAGAGGAGTAACGGCGAGGCCGAATCCGCTCGCCGTCTCAGCCGGATCGATCAGGCCTACCTTCGCCGCGAGATAGACGTCGCCCAGGCCGCTCGCGGTCGTCCTGTCGGCAAAGCTCAATCGATAGTAGGGAACGGTGATGCCGATCTGCACCCGGGGCGCAAGGCCGACCGCGCCGTCCACGATCGGGAAGTCGGTTTGCCGGCCACCGCTCGATCGAAAGTGACTCAGCGAGATGGCCGCCCAGCCGCCTCCAGGTTCGACGATCGACGCGTCGTCGAGCCATGCGCCGAACTGGCGAATGCCGGTCGCCACCGGCGCGCCGGCAGACGACGCGGAGACGGTGGGGGTCGGTGCCTTGCCGCGCCCTTTCGCCAGCCCCTTGCCCTTCCCCTGCGCGAGCACCGGCGACACCCCTGAAAGGATGCCGCCGGCCACGATCAGGCACGCGACGAACGGGGAGCGCACGGACATGCGGCTATCGCTGGTCGCGCGTCGTCGCCGAGGTCGTCTGCGTCGTCTGCAGCTGTTTCTTCGCCTGCCCGAGGCTCACCGGGGCGAGACCGGTCTCGGTGCCGTCGATCCGGATGCCCGTCATCGCCGCCTTGAGATCGGCGAACGGGATGTTGTGGTTGATGGAGTTGTTCACGGCCGCGTTGAGCTGCCCGAAGGTCTTGAAGCCGGCCGTCGCCATGTTCAGGTCGGTGCCCGGCGGCAGCACGCTCTGCAGCTTCGCCAGATGATTCGGTTTCGTCGAGAGCTTCTGCGCGATCGGATTGGTCGGCGTCCACGTCGTCGGTGTCGTCGGCGTCGGCGCCGCGGTGGTCGTCTTCGCCGTCTTTGCGGGCTTCGCTGCGGCGCCCTTCGTCGTAGTGGCAGACGATGCGGTCATCGTCTTCGGGGCCTTCGAGGTCTTCGGCGCTTTCGCAGCCTGCGGCTTGGGCGCCTGGGCCTTCGGCGCGGTGACTTTGGGTTTGGGCGTACCGGCCAGCTTTGCAGCGAAAGCGGGCGCCGCGAACGTCAGCGCCGTCGCTACGGCAAGGATCGATATGCGTCGCATGGGTCCCTCCGCTGAAGAGCAACCGCAAGGCGTGTGCCGATCGACCGTTCCGTTAGTTCTGAAAAGTCAAGTACTTGCCTGCCGTTTCAGCCGTACGGAACTCTCGCAGATCACGGGAACGTCAATCCGGCTGACAGTTTAGGGAACTTTCTACACCGTACGACGTGTTACGATTCTGTGGCTTTTCCCACGCACTCTATGAGGTGTTGCATGCGACGGTTCCCGAAGCTGTTCATCCGCCCCGCTCTCTGCGTCTGGCTGGCGTTCCTTGCGCTCCCGGCGGCTGCGCTGGGTCAGCAGGCCACGACCGGCACGATCGAAGGCATCGTGTCCGATTCGACCGGGGCGGTGCTGCCCGGCGCGACCGTGACGTTCCTGAACGCGAACACGGGGTTCACGCGTGACGTCGTCACCGACACGGACGGCCGGTACCGGGGCCTGGCGCTCCCGCTCGGCACATATACGATCAGCGTGCAGCTGGCAGGGTTTGGCAAGGCGCAGCGCGAGGACGTGCCGCTCGCGGTCGGACAGACGCATCGCATCGACTTCTCGCTGGGCGTCGGAGGCGTCACAGAGCAGGTCGAGGTTGCCGGCGGCTCTCCCGTCGTCGAGACGACGCGGTCCGAGCAGTCGTCGCTCATCGACGAGAGGTCGGTCGAGAACCTGCCGATCAACGGTCGCAATTTCATCGACTTTGTGAAGCTGGCGCCGACGGTGGGGATCGTCCAGGGCCCAGACGGCGCCGAGATCAGCATCAACGGGCAGCGCGGCATCTACAACAACGTCATGATCGACGGCGCCGACGCGAACAACCCGTTCTTCGGCGAGCAGCGCGGCGGCCAGCGGCCGAAGTACATCATCAGCCTCGAGGCAGTGAAGGAGTTCCAGGTCGTCACCGACGGCGCGTCGGCAGAGTACGGCCGCTCGGCCGGCGGCTTCGTGAACATGGTGACGAAGAGCGGCACGAACCGGCTCCAGGGAACGGGCTTTTATTTCGGGCGTTACGGCTGGCTGCTCTCGGAGAACTCGGACGGCACGAAAGACGACGACTTCAGCCAGCACCAGTTCGGCGGTTCCTTCGGCGGCCCGATCAAGCGCGACCGGACCTTCTTTTTCGTGTCGTACGACCAGAACGAGGAGAAGCGGCTGAAGTCGAAGGCGGCGTTCGAGGACCCGTCGATCAACCCGAACAACGAGGGAACGCGCCTGCTGAACATCCTCTCGTCGCGGTTCGGGCTGAACAACGAGGGGGGCGCCGCGAACCCGATGCCGCAGACGAACGACGCGCTCGTGCTGCTCGGCAAGATCGACTCCAACATCACGGCGCATCATCAGGTCAGCGCCCGCTACGCCTACTCGTGGTCCCAGCAGATCAACGGCACGTTCGACGTGCCCACGTGGGCGATCAGCGCCAACGGCATCGAGCGGGATCGCAGCCATTCACTGGTGGGACAGGTCAACAGCACGTTCGGCACATCGATGCTCAACGAGCTGCGGGTTCAGTACGCGGAAGAGCCGCGGCCGCGGCCCTATACGGGGCCGGACCTGCCGGACACGGCGATCGGCAACTTCCCCGGCGGCGTCGATCGGTCGTTCCGCTTCGGCCGGCCGTTCTTCCTGCCGGTCGATCCGGCGACGGACAAGCGGTTCCAGGTCGCAGACGGCATCTCGCTCGTCCGCGGCCCGCACCTCTTCAAGGTCGGCGGCGAGGTCAACTGGACGTCGATGACCCAGGTCTTCAGGGGCTTCGCGCGCGGCCGCTACATCTTTACGGGCGGCATGGATCAGTTTGAAGCGTTCCTGGACACCCCGACGTCTCCGGCTGCGCTGTCGTCGTTCGTACTCTACCTGCAGCGCGTGCCGCTCGGCGGCCGCTCGATCGACGACTCGGGACGACAGGACATTCCCGTCTGGGAGCCGGCGTTCTTCTTCCAGGACAAGTGGAGCATCCGGCCGAACCTCACGCTCAACCTCGGTCTGCGCTGGGAAGGCTACAACTCGCCCGGTATGCTGACCAGTCCCAACGAGACGCCGTACGCTCGTTACTTCAGCGATCCAAACTTCCCGACGGACACCGGCGAGATCCCGGACGACTGGTCGGGCTGGCAGCCGCGCGTGGGCGTCACGTGGGATCCGACGAGCGACGGACGGACGGTCGTCCGCGCCAACTTCGGGCTCTTCAAGGCGCGCACGCCGTCGCTCATCTGGGCGAACCCGCGCACGGCGAACGGCGTCATCTTCGAGACCTACACGGGCGTCATCGTACAGACGCCGGACGGCAACTTCAACTTCGGCGTACCGACGTTCCCCAACGTCGTTCCGACTGAAGGCTTCGTCAATCCGACTCCTGGAATCGCCGTCGTCGACAAGGACTTCAAGAATCCTGAGAGCCGTCAGATCGGCTTCAGCGTCGAGCGGGAGGTCGTGCCGAACCTCGCGATCGGCGCCGCGTACAACTACGCGAGGACGCGTCACCTCACGCGGTTCACGGATCCGAACGTCGACCCCGGCGCGTACGCACCGAACGCCGACGGCCGGCCGATCTATGCCGGTGGAAACACGTCGCCCGGCCGGCCGTTCCCGACCCTAGGCCAGGTGCTCTCGACCGAAAGCACGGCGAAGAGCCAGTACAACGGTTTCATTCTGACCGTCAACAAGCGGTACAGCGATCGCTGGCAGCTGCAGGCGAACTGGACGATCTCCGACGACAAGTCGGACGACGACAACGAGCGCGATCCGTTCACGATCCGCTACGCCGACCTGTTCGACCTCGAGTCGGAGTACAGCCACTCGGATCGCCACAGCCGCAACCGCATCAACATCTTCGGCCTATTCGATCTTCCGGCGGACGTCCAGTTCACGGCGCTGGTCCAGTACCGCTCGCCGCAGCCGACGACTGGAACGGATCTCATCGGTCAGGACGTGAACCTCGACGGCTACGCGAACGATCGGCGCTTCGTGAACGGGCAGGACGTCGGCCGCAACCAGGAGGAGAAGGACAACGAGTTCTTCACGATCGACCTGCGCGTCTCGAAGGCGTTCCGTCTCAAGGAAAACCGGTCGCTGGAGGCCATCTTCGAGGTGTTCAACCTCACCAACAGCGACAACAACATCGTGTCGCAGATCAGCGGCGGGCTGCTGTTCGACTTCAACGGGACGCTCCGGAGCGGCGTCGGCGATCCGCGGCAGGCTCAGATCGGGCTGCGTTTCAGGTTCTGAGAATCGTGTATTGCTAAATGGGGATTGCTGATGGACGTCATTCAGCAATCCTCATTCAGCATTTCGCGCCACACGTACGGAAACGGACTCCTTCGGATAAGGAATCTCAGGCCCCACGCTGGACCTTGAATTCCTCTCTCAGCGCCGGCAGGCGATTTGCTCCCGGCTCCGCAGTGCTCGCTAGCTCGTCCTACTCGCAGCACGTCCCGCGGCTCGAGACCCGCCGGCTGAACGGATGAGCTGGTCTATTCGATGCAATCACTTCACGCAAAAAATCGGCACCCAGGCGTCTCATTGACGAGTGCTGCGAAACGCGAGCGCGCGCGTGGTCCAAACCTTTTCGTCGTGGGGGCCATGAAGGCCGGCACGTCGTCTCTGCATGCAGCGCTGAGGCAACATCCTCAAGTGTTCATGAGCGAGCCCAAGGAGCCAGCCTACTTTATCGAGCCGTGCAAGCGACCACGAGATCTCTACGGCAACAGCGATACAGAGGACCAGTGCCTGGCGACGTACCTCAACCTGTTTGCCGGGGCCAGGGACCATGCGTATCTTGGCGAGGCGTCTACTCATTACACGAAACTGCCGACACTGAACGGCGTAGTCGATCGAATACACGCATTCAATCACAACGCCAGGATCATCTACCTTGTCCGAGACCCAGTCGAGCGGACGATCAGCCACTACTGGTGGAACTGCCGTTTTCATGCTGAAGTCCGATCTCCACTGGACGCGATCCTCGACAACTCGGAGTATCTTGCGTTCAGCCACTACGCGATGCAGATGCGCGCTTACCGCCAATTGTTTTCGCCAGAACAAATACGGCTCATGACCTTTGAAGAATTGTGTGCAGCGCCAGGCGAGCACATGGGCAAGTTGTACGAGTGGCTGGGCGTTCGTCCTTCTGCTGATAGTACGCGGGAGTTTGTGCGCGAAAACGCTACGCCCGGCACGATTGTGCAGCAACGCGTTCGTGCGTTGGCGCAGCTCAGGAAATCGCGGCTCTATGCGCCTGTATCGAAGATCATTCCCAAGCAGCTACGGACGACGATGCGGGCTGCGAATGAGCTCGAGGTCGATCGCAGGTCGGTCAGCCTTCAGGAGCTCATTGGGCATCTGCGCCGTGTGCAGAAGGATCAAGTCGCGGAACTGGAGGACATGTTCGGACGCAAGTTCTCGTGCTGGCGAACCCTCTATGGCCGGGGCGGGCGGACGTTGTCGTCCGCTTCCCACGACTGAAAAAGGGGGAGTCTCGTCGTCGGTCGACGCTCGATGGGTTGTGAGCGTCCCAGGCGTCCTCGCGCCTCGGCTCACATGGACGACGCTTCGAGCTTCCCCAGCGCCCGATCGATCATCGCGAACCCTTCGCGCAGCTCCGACTCGGTAATGCAGAGCGGAGGGTTCGTGAAGAACGTGTGCCACCGGACGAAGGTGTAGAGACCCTCCTCCCGGAGATACTTTCCAAGACGCACCATCTCGTCCGACGTGCCGCCGAACGGTGCGAGCGGCTGGCGCGTCTGCCGATCCTTCACGAGCTCGACGATCCCGAAAAGGCCGATAGACCGTGTCGCGCCCACTGACGGATGGTGGCGCTCGAGGTCGGCGAGCAGATCCTTCATGATGATGCCCATCCGGCGCGCGTTGCCGATGAGGTCGTCTTCTTCATAGACGCCGAGCGTCGCGAGCGCGGCGGCGCAGGCAAGGGGATGGCTGTTGTAGGTCAGCCCGCTCGGGAACATCCGATCGCGGAAGAACTCGGCGATGGCGGGCCGCATGCCGACGGCGCCGAGCTGCACATAGGCACTGGTCAGTCCCTTCGCCATCGTGAGGAGGTCAGGCACGACCTTCCAGTGGTCGACGGCGAACCACTCGCCCGTGCGGGCAAAGCCCGACATGACCTCGTCGCAGACCATCAGGATGCCGTATTTCGTGCAGAGCTCCCGCACGCCCTGCAGATAGCCGTCCGGTGGAATCAGGACGCCGTTGGTGCCCGTCACGGTCTCGAGGAAGAACGCGGCGATCGACTGCGGCCCTTCGAGCTGGATGATTTCCTCGAGCTGGGTGAGCGCCTGGCCCGCCGTGTCCCAGCCGCGCTCGATGCCGTGATACGGGTCGAGGACGTGCACGACGCCGGGGACGCCCGGCTCGGCGAACAGCCGCCGCGGATCACCGGTCAGGCTGGCGGCGCCCATCGTCCCGCCGTGATACGACCGGTAGCGCGCCAGCACCTTATGACGACCGGTATAGAGGCGCGCGATCTTGAGCGCGTTCTCGTTCGCGTCGGCGCCGCCGTTCGTGAAGAAGAACGTGTCGATGTCGCCAGGCGCGATCGACGCCAGCTTCTCGCCGAGCCGCGCGCGCGCCTCGGTCGCCATGAACGGGCTGATGTAGGGCAGCTTCGCCGCCTGCTCCTGGATCGCGCCGACGACCCGCTCGTCGCCATGGCCGATATTCACGCACATCAGCTGGCTGTTGAAGTCGAGATAGCGCTTCCCTTCCGGCGTCCAGAACCAGCAGCCTTTCGCGCCGGCAACGGGGATCGGATCGACCTTGCTCTGGGCCGACCATTCGAAGATGGTGTGCTTCTTCGTGAGCGCGACGATCTCGTCGCCCGTGAGTGTACGGAGTTGAGTTTCGGTCAGCATGTCGTTAACCACTGATAGCACGGATCACAATAGCCACGGCCTAGCGCTTTCCCGAAATCTCCGCGGCCGGCTGGGCGTACCCCTCTGCCTCGTACCCGCCGTGATAGTCCTTTTCGTCAGGCCGGCGGATCTGCGAATGCGGGACCACCCTGTCGCGGCGGAGGCCGCGGAAGTCCTCGGGTGAGCTGTACCCCCTGCGCTCCATGAACTCCGTCAGGCTCTCTTTGAGCGAGCGGATGACGTTGGGGCCGACGGCGTGGTCCAACATGGCGGCGGTGCAGACCTGCACGGTGCCACAGCCGAGCAGAAAGTAGTTCAGCGCGTGGGAGAACTCGGCGATGCCGCCGATCCCCGAGAACGCGCCGACCGGGAAGGCCTGCGTGAGCTGCGCGATCTTCGCGAGCGACAGCGGCAGGATCGCGGGCCCGCCGAGGCCGCCGCTCGACACGTAGCCGTCGACGTTAATCTCGAAGTCGAGCGTCTCGGGATCGACGAGCGGAATGGAAGGAAAAGTGTTGGAGGAGGTGATCGCGTCCGCGCCGCCGGCGAACGATCCGCGCGCCTCGGCGACGATGTCGGTCGTTGACGGCGTCAGTTTGCACCAGATCGGCACGCGCGCCACTTCCTTGACCGCCTGCGTGACGACCGAGATGAGCCCCTCGTCGCGCCCGATGTTCGACCCCATGTCCTGCCGATCCATGTGCGGACAGGACAGGTTCAGCTCGAAGGCGTCGGCGCCCTGGTCCTGGCAGGCCTTCGCGAGCGTCTGCCAGTTCGCGAGCTCGCGATCGCTCCCGGAGCCGGCCATGATCGACGCTACGAGGACCTTCTGCGGAAACGCCTTCTTGATCTTCGCGAGCCGCGGCACCCACCAGTCGAGCGTCTTGTCCGAAATGAGCTCCCAGTTCCAGGACGAGTGCAGCGTCGTCCCCGCGCGCTTCTCCATCGAGACCTGATACGTGCCCGATGTCGCCCGCAGGAACTTCGTCTTCGGCCCTCTCACGTTGACGACCGGGTGCAAGCCGATTGTCTTCGTGACCACGCCCGCCCAGCCGGCGTCGAACGCGCGCAGGATGTTGCTGTCGGACTCGGTCGGCGGCGCCGAGGCGAGCAGGAAGGGGCTGTCGAAACGAATACCGGTGAAGACGGTAGACAGGTCCGCCATGGTTACATCAATGCCCGATGGCATGAGTGCGTCAGGCCGCCTTGGCTTTGACCCCGAGGACGTCGCCGAAGACGGCCACGGCCTTGCGCATCTCATCGATCGTGCCAATCGAGATCCGGCAGTACGTCGTCATCGGCGGGAAGGGACGGCCGACCAGCACCCCGCGTTCGCGGCACGGGTCGCGGAACTCGGCCAGCGGACGCTTGACGTCGACGAAGATGAAGTTGGCCTGCGAATCGCTCGCGGTGAAGCCGGCCTGCTTGAACCAGTCGATCGTGAAGCCGCGCGCCTGGGTGTTGCGGTCGCGCTCCTTGTCGATCCGGGTCTGATCCGCGATCGACGCGATCGCCGCGGCGACGCCGGGACAGTTCATGCTCGTACCGTACTGCCACTCCTGCATCGACCGCAGCGTCTCCGGCTTGCCGATCATGTAGCCGACCCGGAGGCCCGCCATGCCGTGCGCCTTCGAGAACGTCCGCGCGACGATGACCCGCGGATTCTCGAGCGCAAGCGGGATCTGCGTGCCGTAGCTCGGATCGGTGACGTAGTCGAAATACGCCTCGTCGATGAGGATCGTCGTCGTCGGCGAGCCCTTCAGCACGCGATCGATGAAGTTCGCGACGGTCTTGCCCGGATGAACGGTGGCCGTCGGGTTGTTCGGATTATTGAGATATACGAGCCCCGCTCCGGGCGACGCGGCAACGAGCGCGTCGAGATCGTCGCGGAGCGCCGCGTCGAGCGGCAGCGCCTTTACGGGCGCACCCACGAGCGGGGCATAGTCGGCGCACTCCTCGTAGGCGGGAGCGCCGCAGACGAGCCCTCGAGATGGCGCAGTGAAGACCTGCGTGGCCGTGCGGAGCAGTTGCGTCGATCCGGAGCCGACGAGCACGTTGTCGGTCGGGATCTTGTACTTCGCCGCGACCGCTTCGCGGAGCAGCTGCGGATTGCCGGGATACCGGCCGGCGGGCGCGCCGTCGCGCAGGAGCGACCGCATCGCGTCGAGCACCTTCGGACCGGGCCCGAGCGGGTTCTCGTTGTTGTGCAGGAGGAGCGGGCGCATGCCCGTCGTCTGCATGAACGTCTCGACCCAGCGCGCGGTAGCGGCGTCCGCCTGGCGGGGGAAATATGACGTCGTGAGCGCGCCGGCTGCGCCGGCGCCAAGGGTCCGAACGAACGAGCGGCGTGACAGCATGTTCTCCTCCCTCTACTTGCTCACGAGCGTCGTCGTGGCCCCGAGGACTTTGGCGAACACCTCGGTCGCCCGCTTCATCTCGTCCATCGTGCCGATCGAGATGCGGACCCAATTACGTTCGAGCGGCGGGAAGTCGCGGCCGACGTACACGCCGTGCTGGCGGCAGGCCTCCCGGAATTCGCGTGCAGAGCGCTTGATGTCGACGAAGAGGAAATTGCCCTGCGAGTCGGTCGCCGTGCAGCCCGCTTTCTTGAAGAAGTCGAGCGTGAACGTGCGCACCTGCGTATTGCGCTTGCGCTCCTGCTCGATGTGCGCCTTGTCCTGGAACGAGGCATGAGCCGCGGCGACCGTCGGGACGGCCACGTTGTAGGGCATCAGGTACGGCGCCATCGCCTTCATGATCTCCGGCTGCCCGACCGCGTAGCCGACGCGCAGGCCGGCCATACCGTACGCCTTCGAGAACGTCCGGAGGACGAACACGCGCGAGCCGGCTTCCGTCGCGAGCGGCACACCGGTCTCGTACGCGGGATCGGTCACGTAGTCGTGGTACGCCTCGTCGAGCAGGATCGCCGTCTGGGGCGACGTCTTTCTCACCTGTCCGACGAACTCCCGAATCGCGCTGGCGGAATGCACCGTCGCCGTCGGGTTGTTCGGGTTGCAGACGAACACCAGTCCGGCGCCGGGCGCGGCAGCCGCCATCTTCGCGAGATCGAGCTTGCCGGCGGCGTCCACCTGAATGGCGCGGACCGGATATCCCATCTGTTCCGCGGTGCGCCCTGGCGACTCGAATGTCGGCGCCCCGGTCACGAGCGCCTTGTCCTTCGACGTGAACGCGCGGACGGCGGCGATGAGCAGCTCGCCCGATCCGGCGCCGAGGCTGACGCCATCCGGCTTTATGCCGAACGACGAAGCAAGGAGCCCTCGCAGATCCGCGAGAGCCGGCTTTGCGTTCATCGGATAACGACCGGCATCAGCGAACGAAGACTCGATGGCGGCCATGGCCTTCGGGCCGGGACCGAGCGGGTTCTCGTTGCTGTTGATCTGGATCTCGTCGGGT
>DATAFJ010000135.1:0-5122 GCA_036257535.1 Vicinamibacterales bacterium
ATGCGCAATCACCGGGGCGAGCTTGCCGAATGCTCCCAGTCGAACCTCTTCATCGTCCGGGGCGGTGCTGCACTGACGCCGCCGCTTGCGGCTGGCCTTCTTCCGGGCATCACGCGGGAGTTCGTCTTCGAGCTAGGCGCGGAGGAAGGAATACCCGTGCGCGAGTCGACACTACGCCTGGAGGACCTGCTTGGCGCCGACGAGGCGTTCATCACCAGCACCACGCGAAACATCACGCCGGTCGTGCGCGTCGGAGATCAGATGATAGGAGCCGGGAAACCGGGCCCCGTTACCGCGAGGCTCATCGCGGCGTTTCGATCGAAGGCCCAGCGAGCCACTCAGGACGTCGGAGATTCCGCGTAAGCCTCCATCGGCGGGCAGACGCACATCAGGTTGCGGTCGCCGTACGGATTGTCGATGCGCCCGACCGGAGGCCAGAACTTGTTCGCGCGCACGAACGGGAGTGGAAACGCCGCCTGCTCGCGCGAGTACGGATGCCGCCACTCGCTTGCCGTGACGGCGGCTGCCGAATGCGGCGCGTTCTTGAGGACGTTGTCCTTCGGGTCGGCCGCCCCGTCCAGCACCGCCTGAATCTCGGCCCGGATCGCGATCAGCGCGTCGCAGAACCGATCCAGCTCCGCCTTCGACTCGCTCTCCGTCGGTTCGATCATCATCGTCCCTGCAACCGGAAACGAGACGGTCGGCGCGTGGAAGCCGTAGTCCATCAGCCGTTTCGCCACGTCCTGCTCGTCGACCGCGATCGGGCCTAACTTGAACGGCCGGAGGTCGAAGATCATCTCGTGCGCGACGCGTCCGTTGTGATTGGTGTAGAGAACGTCGTAGTGCCTCTCGAGCCGTGCCTTGACGTAGTTCGCGTTGAGGATCGCGTATCGCGTCGCATCGGTCGCCCCTTCAGCGCCGAGCATCCGGAGGTAGCCGTACGAGATCAGCAGGATGCTCGCGCTGCCCCAGGGCGCCGCGGCCACGGCCGGAATCGCGCGCGATGCGCCGGTCGGCACGACAACGTGGCCGGGCAGATAGGGCGCCAGGTGCGAGGCCACCGCAATCGGGCCCATGCCGGGCCCGCCACCACCGTGTGGAATCGCGAACGTCTTGTGCAGATTCAAGTGACAGACGTCCGCACCGATCGCGGCGGGGCTCGTCAGGCCGACTTGCGCGTTCATGTTCGCGCCGTCCATGTAGACCTGGCCGCCGTGGCGATGGACGATGTCGCAGACTTCGCGGACCGCTTCCTCGAACACGCCGTAGGTAGACGGGTACGTGAGCATCAGGGCGGCGAGCCTGGATCCGTGCTCCGCCGCCTTCCGCCGGAGGTCCTCGACGTCGATGTTGCCGTTCGGTTCGCACGCGACGACGACGACGCGCATGCCGGCCATGGCGGCGCTCGCCGGATTGGTGCCGTGCGCCGACGACGGGATGAGCACGGCGTCGCGGTGGGGCTCGCCTCGATCCCTGTGATACGCGCGGATCGCCATCAGCCCCGCGAGCTCGCCCTGGGCGCCGGAGTTCGGCTGGAGCGAAACCGCTGGCAGGCCCGTGATTTCCTTCAGCGCCGCGGTGAGCTCCTCGAATATCTGCGAGTAGCCGGCCGCCTGATCGGGCGGCGCGAACGGGTGCATCTCGCTGAACTCGGGCCACGTGATCGGGATCATCTCGGCAGCGGCGTTCAGCTTCATCGTGCAGGAGCCGAGCGGAATCATCGACGTGTCGAGCCCGATGTCCTTCCGCTCGAGGCTGCGGATGTAGCGCATCATCTCCGTTTCGGCGCGATGCGTGTTGAACACCGGGTGCGTGAGAAAAGATGACGTCCGATTCAGCGAGCCCGCAACGTCTCGACGTCCCCCGACGGTCCGCAGGGCTCCGTTCGATCCCGACGCCGCACCGAACGTTTTCGCGAAGACCGAAACGATCGCCGCGATATCCGACTCGCGCGTGGTTTCGTCGAGCGAAATACCGACGCGGCCGTCAGCGAAGTAGCGGAAGTTGAGCCCGGCGTCGAGCGCGGCGCGTCGAACCCGCCCGCCGAGCGGTGCGCCGCTTGGCGCCTGCAGGCAGAGCGTGTCGAAGAACCTTGGGTTGGTCTGGACGATCCCGAGGGATTCGAGATTCTCGGCGAGTGCCCGCGCCAGGCCGTGCACGCGCGCGGCGATGGCCGTGATGCCGTCAGGTCCGTGGTACACGGCGTACATCGCGGCGATATTGGCGAGCAGCGCCTGCGCGGTGCAGATGTTCGACGTCGCCTTCTCCCGGCGGATGTGCTGCTCGCGCGTCTGAAGCGTCATCCGGTACGCGCGGTTGCCATGCGCGTCGATCGAAACGCCGATGATCCGGCCGGGGGCCTGTCGCACGAAGGCATCGCGCGTCGCGAAGAACGCGGCGTGCGGACCGCCGTACCCCATCGGGACACCGAAGCGCTGAGTGTTCCCCACGACGACGTCCGCGTCCATCTCGCCCGGCGGCATCAGCAGTGCGAGCGCGAGCAGATCGGTTGCGACCGCAATGCGCGCGCCGGCCGCGTGTGCCGCGTTGATGATTGGCCGGGGATCGATCACCGCCCCTTCGTCATCCGGGTACTGCAGCAGCGCGCCGAAGACGGTGTCGTCGAAAGCGTCCGCTGTGAGATCGGTGACGCGGAGCTCGATACCGAGCGGCTCGGCCCGGCCGCGCAGAACGTCCAAAGTCTGCGGGAAGGTTTTGCGCGAGGCCAGGAACACATTCCGCTTGCCTGGCGTCGCCTTGGCGGACGCAGTCTGCACCCGGTGGAGCATGGTCATCGCCTCGGCGGCGGCCGTCGCTTCGTCGAGGAGCGACGCGGTGGCGATTGCCATTCCCGTGAAATCGCTGACCATCGTCTGGAAGTTCAGGAGCGATTCGAGACGCCCCTGAGCGATCTCCGCCTGGTAGGGTGTGTAGGGCGTGTACCAGCCGGGATTTTCGAGGACGTTCCGAAGAATCACGGCTGGCGTGATGCAGTCGTAATACCCCATGCCGATGTACGACTTGAGCACGCGGTTCTTCGCGGCAACCGACCGCAGCCGCTCCAGGTAGTCGTGCTCGGTCTCGCCCGGCGGAAGATTCAGCGGCTCCGTAAGACGGATGGACGGAGGAATGGCCTCGTCCATCAACGCGTCGAGCGAGGCTGCGCCGACGGCGCGGAGCATCTCGTCCCGATCCGCAGGGCGGGGTCCGATGTGTCGAGAGGCGAAAGAGTCCAGGGCTCGCGTGGTATCCAGAGCTATGCCGGCGTGGCTCATTTTGCGAAGTCCGCGTACTGCGGGCCGTCCAGCAGGCTCGACGTCTCACCCGGATCGTCGAGACGCAGCCGGATCATCCACGTATTGTGCGGATCTTTGTTGATAGTCTCCGGGCTGTCCGGCAGAGAACTGTTGACGGAGATCACCTCGCCCGACGCCGGGCTGAAAAGCTCCGAGACGGCCTTGACCGATTCAATCGTGCCGAACGACTCGCCCTGCTTGACCTTGCGTCCGACCTCCGGCAGCTCGACGTAGACGACGTCGCCGAGCTGCTTTTGAGCGTAGTCCGTAATGCCCACTTCGGCTTCGGCGCCTGCGAGGCGAATCCACTCGTGGTCCTTCGTGTACTTGCGGTCCGCCGGGTACATGGTGCTTCAGCTCCTCCGAGCGTCGATCGATCCGGGGGCCCCTGCCTCCCGGAGCCTCTTGTAGAACGGAAGCGGCACGACCCGCGCGCGCACGCGGCGTCCGCGAATGTCGATCTCTATCGTCCCGCCGGCCGCGGTACGATCCGCTGGAACGTAGGCCATGCCGATTGCTTTTTTCAGGAACGGCGTCTGGGTACCGCTCGTCACGTGGCCGGCTTTCGTTCCGTCGATGAACACTTCGTGGCCGTGCCGCGCGATTCCACGGTCTTCGACTTCGAAGCCCACCAGCTTGCGTGCGACGCCTTCCGCCTGCTGACGGCGAAGCGGATCGGCACCGATAAAGTCCGCCTTGTTCCATCCGACGATCCATCCGAGGTCGGCCTCGAGGACGGATGTCGTCTCGTCGATGTCGCTGCCGTACAGCCGCATGGCGGCTTCGAGCCGCAGCGTATCGCGCGCGCCGAGCCCGCACGGGATCATGCCCGCGGCGCGGCCGGCGCTCAAAAGCGCGTCCCAGAGCCGCTCCGCCGCCTGCGGCGGGGCGAAGATCTCGAATCCGTCCTCACCCGTGTAACCGGTTCTCGAGATCGTCGTCCGCACGCCGGCCACTTCTCCGGTCGCGAACCAATAGTATTTGAGGCTCGCGAGATCCACGCCGGTCAGCGGCTGAACGATCTCGCGCGCCGCGGGACCCTGCACGGCGAGCAGCGCGTATCTCGCGCTGTTGTTGACGGCCACCGCGTCGCCGGCCGGTTTGATCTGTTCGGCGATCCAGCGATAGTCCTTGTCGATGTTCCCGGCGTTTACGACCAGCAGGAAGTGCTCCGGCGCCAGGCGATACACGAGCAGGTCGTCAACGAACGTGCCTTGCGGCGTCGTCAGGGCCGAGTACTGCGCCTGGCCGACCGCAAGCTTGGAGGCGTCGTTCGACGAGATACGCTGGACGGCGACGAGCGCATCCGCACCAGCGAGCTCGATCTCCCCCATATGGCTGACGTCGAACAGCCCGGCGCGCGTCCGCACCGCCACATGCTCGTCGACGATGCCGCTGTATTCGACGGGCATGTCCCAGCCGCCGAAGTCGACCATGCGGGCGCCGAGCGATCGATGACGCGACGAGAGTGGAGTCTGCTTTAAGGGCGCGGCCGCGGAGGGCACAACCTCATCAAGGTACTATGGCGGGCTGGGAGGGTCAAGAAAAGCGCGCGCCGGCGAGCGCGTGCGACCGCCGGCGCGTCGAGCGTTTATGAAGGTCCGAAACGCCAGGTCATCCAACCGACTGCGACTGAGAGTGCGAGCGTTCCGAAGAACCACGTAGTAAACGATTTGCCGAGCAGCAGGTGCTCGTGAATCCACTCCCGCTCGGCCAGCCAGGCCGCCATCGCCATCCCGAAAAAGCCGGCAGCGCCCTGAAATTGCCATGGGCCGCCTGCGACGCCGACCGCCGTATAGCCCAGAAACTGGGCTCCGAGGATCGCC
>DATAFJ010000137.1:0-69246 GCA_036257535.1 Vicinamibacterales bacterium
CAGTACGTCGTCGGTGACGAACGTATCGGGCCACACGGCCCGCATCAGGCGGTCCTTGGAGACGACCTGGTCGCGATGCTCGGTCAGGCACAGCAAGACGTGCATGACCTTGGGTTCGAGACGCACCGTCCCGGCGGGGCCTCTCACCCTGTAGAGCGACGGCTCGACGTGGAACTCGCCGATGCGAAAGGCGGTCACGTCTCCTCCTGCGCGGCCGGCAACCACTCACGCATCTGCGCGGCCTTGGTGGGATGCTCGTAGGCCACCGCGTCACACAGCGCCGAGAATTGCATCGAAGGAGCCAGCGACGCAAAGTGTGATCCTGTGCGAGCGCGGCGAAATAGGATCGCAGCCAGGCCTATGGATCGAGGGGAGCGCCGTCAGCAGATGGTTAGTATACGCGCCGGCCGCTGGCAAACGGGGTTGAAGTTGAATGGCGCCGTTTTCAGGGATCGGGCGTATTGAGGTCCCGTCCCTACAACCAGCGGGCCGACATTCACGAAGCGTTCTCTGGCTCGGGTGCGCGCTGATTTTGCCGGCAGTCGCTGCCGCCGACTCCTCCAACACGGCGGTGGTCTCGATCCTCCTTTGGCCGCTAAGTTCGGGATGCCTGTCTGCCCGCACGCCGGCGATGGGGCACTGCAGACGGCGCGGGCATATCACGGCGAGCCGAATGGGTCCCGCCTGGTCGCCCAGTGTTGACCTAACTGAACGGCGTCGGCGGAGGCTGCCCGTCGTTTATGAGATGGCTTCTAGCCTGAGGCTCCGAGGTTGTTCGTATCCCGGTCACCAGGAGCCTGCGCATAGAAATCTACGTCCCATCCAGCGGGGTGACTCCTGTTTCTTCCCTGTTATTTACAGGAATTTCAAGATTTCAAGTCGGCCAACTAAAACGCCTGTTGCCTGCCTGCTTTACAGGTCGCGGCAGCGGGTACTGGTCGCCACATTCCGATGAACGACCGCCTCACCCTGGCGCTGCGCGCGTGGGCGAATCAATTCCCTAATCGGAAGGCAGAACACTACGTTTTTCCAGCGAAGCAGTACGGAAGACCAGGAGAGGAAAAACCAGGCACGTACGACGCAGATCCGACGAAGCCAATCGGGGCTTGGAAGACGGCCTGGAAGAACGCTCGGCGCGCAGCGAATGTAACGTGTCGCTTCCACGACCTGAGGCACAGTGCCGTCACGCGGCTGCTTGAGGCTGGAGTGTCATTTCCGATTGTCGCGAGCCTGTTAGGGTGGAGCCCAAGCACTACGACCAAGATGGCGAAGCGCTACGGACACATCGGAAGCGCGGCCCACAGAGAAGCCGTCGCGGCATTCGATCCAGGCGCGAACTCGAACCGGAGAGGCACAAAAGAGGGCACAGAACCGGCGTCGGCGGAAACTGCGGAAGCTATAAGTGCCTGATTACAAATGGCGCGCCCTGCAAGACTCGAACTTGCGACCTCCTGGTTCGTAGCCAGACGCTCTATCCAACTGAGCTAAGGGCGCGCGCGTGGGTGTGACTGCGAGCAGTTCCAGAGGCTCGCGAAACCCCGATTATATCACCGCGCCAGACCGTGGCCCGCCTCGAACAGCCCCGGCAGCGCGATCGGCAGCCGACCCGTGATCGGCGCCTCGCCCGCCAGCGCGCGGACCGCCGACTCCTCCGCCATGTCGTAGAAATCGTACGTCAGCATCACGGCGGGCACGTCCGGCAGGAACGTCGCCGTGTACGGATTGCCGAAGAGCACCGTGACGTACGGTCGCTTCGCGCGCGCCGCCGCGCGCGCCAGGTCCTGCAGGATCCGCACGAGCGTCGGCGGCAGGTCCATGCGGCCGCTCGACGAGGCGGCGCGGACGAAGACGGAGGCGACGATCGCATCGAAGCGCGGCGCCATCGCCCGCACGAGCTCGAGCTCCGACGCCGTCGTCCGATCGGAGAGCTCGACCGCGGTGACGTCCGGCCAGCGCTCTCGAAGCGCAGGGATGAACGTGCGGCTCGGCGCAGCAATACGCCAACCGCCCGGATAATCGAGCACGGAGAGATACAGCAGCGCAGCGCTGCGCGGCACCTTGAGCGGTACCGCGCCCGCGCCGCCATCGATCGGCGCGTCCTTGATGAGCGTGATCGCGCGTTGGCTGACTTCCCGCGCCACGGCCTTGTGCGCGCGCGATCCGACCTGCGTCGCAATCGCGTCCAGGCTCACTGCCTTGGTGCGGTGCAGCCCGGCCAGCGCCTTGGCGCGCAGCAGCCGGTTGACCGACGCAACGAGGCGCGCTTCGGCGATGACCTTCTGCTCGACCGCCGTTTTCAGGGCCAGGAACGCCGCGGCGTTGTCGGCCGAGTGCAGGACGACGTCGTTGCCGGCAAGGATCGCGCGCACGGCCGCTTCGCCCGGAGTGAACTGCGCGGTGACGCCGTGCATCTGCATCGAGTCGGTGTACACGAGGCCGCGGAACCCAATCTCGTCGCGGAGCATGCCCGACACGATGGGCGCACTCAGCGTCGTCGGGATCCCCTTCATCGGATCGAGCACGGGCATCTCGATGTGGCCCGTCATGATCGCGCGCGCGCCGGCGGCGATGCCGGCCCGGAACGGCGGCAGCTCGACGGCATCCAGGCGCTCCCGCGAGCTGCGAATGATCGGCAGGCCGAGATGCGAATCGACGCTGGTGTCGCCGTGACCGGGAAAGTGCTTGAGCGCGGCGAAGACGCCGTTCGCCTGGAGTCCCCTGACGTACGCGCTGGCGAGCGCGCCGACCCTAGCCGGGTCCTCGCCGAACGATCGCGTGTTGATCACCGGGTTCCGCGCGTTGTTGTTGACGTCGACGACGGGCGCGAAGTTGACGTGGATGCCGAGCGCGCGCGTCTCGATGGCCGTGATGCGTCCCGCCTCGTACGCGAGCCGCTCGTCGCCCGCGGCGCCAAACGCCATCGCGCGCGGAAAGAGCGTCGCGCCGGCGATGCGGAAGCCGACACCCGCCTCGAAGTCGGCGGTGTTGAGGAGCGGGATCGGCGAGATCGCCTGGAGCCGGTTGAGGACCGAGGCGGCCGCGAGTCCCTGGCCGAGCGTGACGGTTCCGTAGTTCGGATTCAGCAGCACCTGCGGCGCAAGCTCGGAGCCGCCGAACGCGTGGAACCCGCCGACGTGCGCCTCGTGCACCAGTTTCGCGAGCGCCTCGTAGCCGTCGCCGTCGCTCGGCAGAAAGGTGGACTCGAACGACGGCACGAGGAGCTGGCCGACCTTCTGGTCCAGCGTCATCTTCTTCAGCGTCGCATCCACCCAGCGCTCGCCGGCCTTGTCGAGCGCGAGCGGATCCGGCCCGTTCGCCGCGACACCAATCGCCAGCGCCAGGGTGAAGGCTGAGATCGCAACACGCATCCGACGCATTATCGCGCACAGTCCCGGCACCCTATAATCAGGCCGATGGGAGCCGAAGATCATCGCGCGACTGCGCCGGCATCGGTCCGCTGCTTCACGCTGACGATCAGCGATACGCGCACGGCGGACAGCGACACGAGCGGCCGCGCCATCGCCGAGCTCGCGACCGCCGCGGGACACGCGATCGTCGGCCACGCGATCGTCCGCGACGATCCGTCCGCGGTGCGCCGCGTCCTGTACGAGCAGCTTGCGAGCGGCGACGCGCGCGTGATCATCACGACCGGCGGGACCGGCATCACGTCGCGCGACAGCACGTACGAGGCGATTGCCGGCCTGCTGGAGAAACGGCTCGACGGCTTCGGCGAGCTGTTCCGGATGCTCAGCTACGAGCAGGTCGGCGCCGCGGCAATGTTGAGCCGGGCGTGCGCGGGAACCGCCCGCGGGCGCGCGATCTTCGCGCTGCCTGGCTCGGAAGCCGCGGTCCGCCTCGCGATGACGAAGCTGATCCTCCCGGAGCTGGGCCACATCGTGCGGGAGCTGTCCCGTTAATGCGTCCGATTCAGCACACGATCTCGATTGACGAGGCGCTGACGATCGCCCTCGACGCAACGAAACCGATCGAGCGGACGGAGCGCGTGCGCCTCGAAGACGCGGATGGTCGTGTCGCGGCTTCGGCGGTGACGGCACGCGCCGACGTGCCGCCGTTCGACCGCGCCGCGATGGACGGCTATGCGGTCGTGGCGGCCGACACGGCCGGCGCCGGCCGCAAGAACCCTCGCGCGCTGCGGTGCGTCGAGCGCGTCTACACGGCCGAGATCGCCCGGCGAGCGGTCGAGCCCGGCACGTGCATCGAAATCGCAACCGGGGCGCCGATGCCGCAGGGCGCGAACGCTGTCGTGATGGTCGAGGAAACCGAGCGCGCGCGCGACGATCAGGTCCGGGTGATGAGTCCGGTTCATCCCGGCCAAAACGTCGGGAAGCGGGGCGCTGACATGCAAGCGGGCACGACCGTCGTTGAGCCCGGCACAGTTCTGAATCCAAGCCGCGTTGGCGCCCTCGCGTCGTGCGGCGTCGTCGAGGTCGACGTCTACGCGCGCCCGCGCGTGGCGATCCTGTCGACCGGCAACGAGATCGTCGCGCCGGGGCATCCGCTGGCGCCCGGCCAGATTTACGACGTCAATCGGTTTACGCTGTCGGCCGTGATCGGACGCCACGGCGGCACCGCCGTCCCGTACCCGACCGCGCCGGACTCGCTGCCGGAGATGGTTGCCGCGCTGGAACTGACGGCAAACGAAGACATCATCGTGTTCTCGGGCGGAAGCTCGGTCGGCGATCGCGATCTCGTGCTGGATCTGATGCGCGAGCGCGGCGAAGTGCTCTTCCACGGCATCGCCGTGAAGCCGGGCAAGCCCACCGCGCTCGGCCGCGTCAATGGCAGGCTCTTTCTCGGCATGCCGGGCTACCCGACGTCCTGCCTGTCGAACGGTTACATCCTGCTCGTGCCGATTCTTCGCCGCATGGCGCGGCTGCCCGCGTTTACACCAAAGACCGTGCCCGCGACGCTGGCGCGCCGGATCGTGTCCGCTCCGGGACGGCACCAGTTCTACACGGTGCGCGTCGACAACGGCACCGCGCATCCGGCCTTCAAGGCGTCGGGCGACATCACGAGCATGTCCCAGGCGGACGGCTACATCGAGATTCCCGCGCAGACCGAGTTCGTCGAAGCCGGGACCGTGGTAGACGTCAGGCTGTTCTAACCAGCCCTGAGCCTTGGGCTCTGAGCCTTGAGCTCTGAGCCCTGAGCTCTGAGCCCTGAGCTCTGAGCTCTGAGCCCAGGCCCCGGGCCCCCAGCCCAAGCCCTTGCGCCCCAGGCGGCCACGGCTGTATTGTTAAGCCTTCCTATATATAGGGAGCCTATACATATGTTCAGCGCGGAGCTGAAAAAAGGCAGCACGGAGATGTTGATTCTGTCGCTCCTCGAGGCGCGCGCGCGGCACGGCTACGAGATTGGAAAGCTGATCGAGCGCCGATCCAACGGGAAGCTGAAGTTTGCGCTGCCGTCGCTGTACCCGAAGCTCCTCCATTTGGAGAACCGCGGGTGGATCAAAGGCCGCTGGGTGGAGAAGGCGGGCGAGCGCCAGCGCTGCTACTACAAGCTGACAGCAGAGGGTCGACGCGTGCTCGCGGAGCAGCGTCGCACGTGGCGAGCCTACATCGCCGCGGTCAACGAGGTCATGGGGACCGGCGATGCGTAACTGGGAAACGTACGTGCGCGACAGGCTGTCGCTTCCGGGCCTCGCGCCGGCCCGAGAGGCCCGGATCATCCGCGAGATCGCCGCGCAGCTCGAAGACTTCTACCAGGATGCGATCGCGCGCGGCCTCGGCGATGCGGAGGCGGATGCCTTCGCCTGCGCGCAGATCGACGACTGGCGGAGGATGGCACAGGACCTCTGGCTCGTCGATCGCCCGAATGCCCGGCCACGGCTCGAGCGCGCGGCGTCAGCCATCGGAGACATCGCCGGCGACAAGCGAAGGGGACTCAGAATGATTGCCGACTTGCTGCACGACATGCGATTTGCCGTTCGTCAGTTCTCCAAGACACCGGTCTTCACGATTGTCGCGACGCTGACGATCGCGCTCGGCATCGGCGCGAACACGGCGATCTTCAGCGTCGTCAACGGCGTGCTCCTGCGCCCCCTGCCCTACGCCGATCCGGACCGGCTCGTGCGCGTCTATGAAATCACCCCGCGGTTCGGCCGTTTCTCGGTTGCGCCCGCAACCTTCCTCGACTGGCGGCGCGAAAGCACGGCCCTGCGCATCGCCGCGTACGACGTCGGCAGCGCGACGCTCGCGCAGGACGGCATGCCGGAGCGGGTCACGAACGTATCGGTCTCCTGGGACTTGTTCGACCTGCTGGGGGTGAAACCGGTGCTCGGCCGCGCGTTCGTTCAGGACGAGGACGTGGCGATGAAGAACCAGGTCATCATCATCAGCCACGGCATGTGGCAGCGCCGCTTTGGCGGCGATCGCGGCGTCATCAACCGCACGCTGGTCCTGAGCGAGGTTCCCTACACGATCGTGGGTGTGATGCCGGCCGGCTTCGAGTTTCCGTCTCCCGAAGCCGAATACTGGGTGCCGCTGGGCCTCGAGACCGCGAACGCTCCCCGCGGAGCGCATTACCTCGGCGTCGTGGCTCGCATCAAGGACGGCACGACGATCGAGCAGGCACACGCGGAGATCAAGACGATCACCGAGCGGCTCGCGCGGCAGCACCCCCAGAGCAAGGACGAGTCCGGGGAAGTCGTGGGGCTTCACGAGCAGATCGTCGGCGAGATCCGGCCGGCGCTGTTGACGCTCGTCGGCGCCGTTGGCGTGGTCGTCCTGATCGCCTGCGGGAACGTCGCAAACCTGCTCCTCGTCCGTGCGTCCGTTCGCAACAAGGAAATCGCCATCCGAACCGCGCTCGGCGCCGGACGGCGAAGAATCGTCACGCAGATGCTGGCTGAAAGCCTCGTTCTCGCTTTCGCCGGGGGTGCGATCGGCCTGCTGCTCGCCTACGGCGCCATCGGCCCACTCCAGGCGCTGAACGCCGGCAGCATTCCGCGCATTGACGATGTGGCTATCGACGGAAGAGTCCTGGCGTTCACGCTGCTGCTTTGCGGCGTCACCGGCATTCTCTTCGGGCTCGTGCCGGCCTGGCAGGCCTCGCGACCGAACGTGAGCGAGGCGATCAAGGAGGGCGGCCGCAACTCGATCGGTTCGGGCGGCCGCTGGCTGCGCAACGGGCTCGTGATGATGGAAGTGGCCTTCTCGGTCGTGCTCCTGGTGGGCGCGGCGCTGCTGCTGCGCAGTTTCAGCCGGCTGACCAGCGTCGACCCGGGTTTCAGCGCCGAGAACGTGCTGACGTTCCGCGTGGGCCTTCCGAGAACGTCTTACAAGGAAGACGCTCAGAGGGAAGCGCTCTTCGCGCAGCTTCTCGAGCGCCTGCGTGGGCTGCCGCGCGTGACGGCTGCCGGCATGATTCAGTCGCTGCCAATCCGCGACAGCTACTTTCTCTCGTTCAGCGTCCAGGGCCGCCCGGCCGCGGCCGGCACCGAGCCTTCGGCCAACTATCGTGTCGCATCGCCGGGTTACTTCGAGGCGCTCGGCATCCCCATCCGTCAGGGACGCACGTTCACCGATCGGGACGCGGCCGGCGCGCCGATGGTCGCGATCGTCGACGAGGCATTCGCGCGACGGTACTTCCCCGGTGCAGGTGCGATTGGCCAGCGCATCGACGTCGGCAACGGAACGGACGGGTTCTACGAAATCGTCGGCCTCGTCGGCGACGTGAGGTACGGAGGTCTGGACGCTACGCCCGAGCCGACGATGTACATCCCGTATAAGCAGGATGTGTTCAGCACGATGTGGATCGTGGCGCGGACGGACGGCGACCCGACCGCCATCGCCTCGAACGTGCGCGGCCTGCTGCGCGATCTCGATCGAAACCTTCCCGCGTTCTCGATGAGTCCGCTCGCCGACGTGGTCAGCGAATCGCTCGATCAGCGCCGCTTCTCGGTGCTGCTGCTCGGCCTGTTCGCAACGATCGCCCTGCTCCTCGCCGCGGTGGGGCTCTACGGCGTGATCTCGTATTCAGTCAGCCAGCGCACTCAGGAGATCGGCGTCCGGCTCGCTATCGGAGCGCCGCGCTCGCGTCTTCTCGGCATGGTCGTGGGGCAGGGAATGAAGCTCGTGATCGCCGGCATCGTGCTCGGACTGGCGGGCGCGCTGGCACTGGCGCGCCTGGTTTCGACGCTCCTGTTCGAGGTGACGCCGTTCGATCCGCCGAGCTATGCGAGCACCGTGATCGCGCTCGTCGCCGTGGCGGCGCTCGCCTGCTACGTGCCTGCGCGCCGGGCAATGCGTGTTGACCCGATCACCGCGCTGCGGTGCAGCTAGCGCTTACCTATCTTGCGCTGCCACTCGGGCTCGAGAACGTCAGCCGTGTGCAGATCGAAGGCGCCGGCGGTACGTTTGTATCGCCCTCGAAACTCGGTGTGGCATCGGTAGCAGACGGTGACATCGCCCAGCCGTCCGTAGACGACGAGATCGACGAGCACGGCTGCCGCAAGAATCCCGTATGCAATGAGATCGAGGCCGAACCAGTAGAAGATGCCGCTGATGAGCGCGCCAACAATCACGACGGTCAAACCGAGCTTCGGATCGAAATCCTTGCGGACGTAGAAGTCTGATCCCAGACAGAGCGGGCAGGCGTCGACGGCTCGATCGTCGCGAACCGCGCTGGTGACGTGGACTGACATCTCCCGCGAGCAACGGCCGCAACGCACGCCGCCAGGCGGTTGTGCGGCGTCGACCGGCAGCCTTGCGCCGCAGCCCGGGCAAATCAGCGTTATCTGCACGACGCTACAGCGGCAGCGACGTTTCCATCAGCAGATATTTCGCGAGCACCTCGCCGACGATCACCGTGAAAAAGTCGACATAGAGAATGCCGGTCGCCGACTGGGTGGACCGGATCTTCGCCGTCTCCCACGTCAACCAGCCCAGAACGGCCGGTCCCGCGAGGCCGAACAGGACCCGCTGCCAGAGAAACACGCCGGCGGCCGAGGTTGCGTAATGCGCCAGATCGATTTTGGCGGCCATCAGGCCGCCCGCGACCGCCGCCACGACGCCGGCGACCAGGATGACTCGCGCGATGAGCGACGTGAGATGGAACCGGACAATGCGCTGAAGAAGACCGATCTCCATGGACGGCAGGATGAGGTACCAATGGCCGAGGACCATGGCGGTGCAGGCGCCGCCGAGCAGCGCGGCCGACGTAACGAAGCTCGCGGCGGTGAGGCCGCGGACGACCATGCTTCCTGACGGCCAGGACATCACCAGCGCGTGGACGAGTATCGCCCCCGCGCCAGCGAGAAGCGCAGCCCAGAGAAACACCGGACGAAGCGCCGCGAGCGCGCGGCCGATCGTCGCCCAGTACAACGTCAGGCCTGCGATCGTCGCGTAGAGCAGCCACAGACCCACACCCCAGACGAGATCGATCCCGGTCGAGTCGGGCGGCTTCGGCCGCAGCGCCGCCGCCGCAACGAGCAGCAACGCGGCCAGGCCGGCGTTGAAGCGGAAGAACTTCACGCCGGCTTCTCGTCGGACGAGCAGCAGCGTCCACGCGATGCCGATGCCGAGGTGCGCGAGGAAGAGGAAGAGGATGAATGACAAGTGGGGCGTGGGGCGTGGGCTCGGGGCTCGGGGCGTGGGGCTCGGGGCCTGGGCCCTATGCCCCAGGCCCTATGCCCCAGGCCCTACTTGCCGAATTGCTTATTCACGGCGTCCCAGTTGACGACGTTCCACCACGCGGCGATGTAGTCGGGACGGCGGTTTTGATACTTGAGGTAGTACGCGTGCTCCCAGACGTCGAGCCCGAGGATCGGCTTCTTGCCCTCCATCAGCGGGCTGTCCTGGTTGGCCGAGCTCTCGATGACGAGCTTGCCGCCGGCGTCGATGAGCCACGCCCAGCCGCTGCCGAACCGGCCGACGCCTGCCTTCGCAAACTGTTCCTTGAACTGATCGACGCCGCCGAACGCCGCCTTGATGGCGTCGCCGATCGCGCCCTTCGGCTCGGCGGATCCGCCCGGCGCCATGAGCTCCCAGAAGATCGTGTGGTTTGCGTGGCCGCCGCCGTTGTTGCGCACGGCGGTCCGGATGTCCTCCGGCACGCTGTTGATGCCGCGCAGCAGATCCTCGATCGACTTCTGCTGGAGGTCGGGATGCTTCTCCAGCGCAGCGTTGAGGTTGTTTACGTAGGTCGCGTGGTGCTTGTCGTGATGGATCCGCATCGTCTGCTCGTCGATATGCGGTTCCAGCGCGTTGTAGTCATAGGGCAGCGGGGGAAGCTCGTGCGCCACGATGAATCTCCTTGCGGTGATGGTCCAGCTAGGGCTGGACGCTTGTCCGGCTAACGCCGGACGCCACGTGAGAGGTATGTTAGGAGATCGTGAGCATGCGGTCGAGCGCGACTTTGGCCCAGTGCTTTGTCGGCTCGGCCACGACGATCTGGTTGTGGATCTGCCCGTCTATGAGGCCTTCGAGCACCCACAGCAAGTGGTTCGGCGACACGCGGAACATCGTCGAGCACAGGCAGCCGAACGGATCAAGCGTGGAGACCGTCCGCGACGGCGCGAGCTGGCTCGCGAGACGATTCACGAGGTGGATCTCCGTGCCGATCGCCCAGATCGATCCTTCGGGGCTCGCCGTCACGGTCTTGATGATGTATTCGGTCGAGCCCGAATCGTCCGCAGCCTGAACGACGTCGAACGTGCACTCCGGGTGTACGATCACGCGACCTTCGGGATGCTCCTGCCGGAAGCGCGCAATCTGCTGCACGCTGAACCGGGTGTGCACCGAGCAGTGGCCCTCCCAGAGAATCAAGCGTGCACGCTGGACATCCTCAGGCGACAGGCCACCCCACACTTCGTTCGGATCCCAGACCACCATTTCCTCGAGCGGCACACCCATCTTGTAGGCCGTGTTGCGCCCGAGATGCTGGTCGGGCAGCATCAGCAGCTTCTCCCCGCGTTCCCACGCCCAGCGCATCGTCGCCGCCGCGTTCGACGACGTGCAGACGACGCCGCCGTGTTCGCCGCAGAAGCCCTTGATGGAAGCGGCGGAGTTTATGTACGTGACGGGAACGACGGAACCCGCGCCCATCTCCGCAAGCTCGCGCCAGCACAGCTCGAGCTGATCGACCGCGGCCATGTCGGCCATCGAGCAGCCGGCTGCGAGGTCCGGAAGAATTACTTTCTGGTGCGGTCCGCTCAGGATGTCCGCGCTCTCGGCCATGAAATGCACGCCGCAGAAAACGATGAACTCGGCGTCGTGGCGGCTGGCGGCCTGGCGTGAGAGCTTGAAGGAATCGCCGGTGAAGTCGGCGAACTTGATGACCTCGTCGCGCTGGTAGTGATGGCCGAGGATGACGAGGCGCTCGCCGAGGGAAGCGCGGGCGGCCGCGATTCGAAAATCCATCTCCTCGTCGGGCAGACCGAGATACCGCTCGGGGAGCGACTGCCGCTCGCCGATCTGGGTTTTCTCGTAGTCCGTCAGGAGTTGGACGTTCATGGTCGTGGTACGTGCCCTCCACGGGCCTCTAGGCCGCTTGTGAAAAAATTCTCAAGCTACTTATTGTACCACGTTGTAGAGGGTGTCGCGCTCCACTGGCTCGCGGCCCGCCGCCCGGATGAGGCGGCGGATCTCGCCGGTCGTCATCGCCTCCGGCGTTCGAGCTCCCGCCATGTGGTAAATCCGCTCTTCCTGGACGGTTCCGTCGAGATCGTCGACGCCAAACCAGAGTGAGGTTTGCGCGACCTCGACGCCGGTCGCGATCCAGAAGGCCTTGACGTGCGGGATGTTGTCGCACATCAACCGCGCGACGGCGTGCACCCGCAGCGTGTCGGCCGCCGACGGCGCCGGGAGCTTGCGCATCTGGTTGTTGTCCGGATGGAATGCCAGCGGGATGAACGCCTGGAAGCCTCCGGTCTCGTCCTGGAGCGCGCGCGCCCTCATCATGTGATCGACGCGCTCCTCCGCCGTCTCGATGTGCCCGTACAGCATCGTCACGTTCGAGCGCATGCCGAGGCGATGGGCGAGACGATGGATGGAGAGCCAGCGATCGGCATCCGCCTTGTCGTGACAAATCTTGCCGCGCACGCGCTCGGCGAAGATCTCGGCGCCGCCGCCCGGGAGCGAGTCGAGGCCCGCCGCCATCAGCTCGCGAAGCACCTGCTCGTCCGATATTCCGTAGAGATCCGCGAAAAAGGCGATCTCGACGGCGGTGAAACACTTCAAGTGAATGTCCGGACGGATGCGCTTCAGACCGCGCAGCATCTCCGTGTAGTAATCGAACGGCAGCTCGGGATGCAGCCCGTTGACGACGTGGATCTCGGTGAGCGGCTGGTCGGCGCGGCTCCGCAGCTTGTCCCAGACTTCCTCGAGCGACATCGTGTACGCGTCCTTGTCGCCCGGTTTGAGACGGGCGAACGCGCAGAAGAGGCAGCTCGCCACGCAGACATTCGTCGCTTCGATCCGGATGTTGTAGTTGTAGTAGGTCCTGCCGTCGTGCCGCCGCTCGCGCTCGCGGTTCGCGAGCCAGCCCAGCGCGAACAGATCGGGTGTTTCGAAGAGCCTCACACCGTCGCGAAGATCCAGTCGCACGCCTGCTTGGAGCTTCCCGGCGATGTAAGAAAGCCCGGCATCGGCGATTCGCTGCGTGAGTTCCGCGTGTTCCGCGGCGAGCATCAGATCATTCTGGCATGCTATACTTCGCGGTTACAAACGACGCTCGCCCGCGGCCGGGGGAAGTGGGTGCGAAGCCCACGCGGTGCCGCCACTGTATGCGAGGCTGCAAGCCTCGCGAGTCAGGATACCCGGCCGACGGCGCGTCCTCCCATCGCACGGCGCGTTGCACGCCGGAAGGAGGCCAGTGGCCAAGACTCTTCGCGTTCCTCTTCTTCTCTCTGTCGCAATTCACGCAGCTTTTCTCCTGGTGCCTGTGTCGGCGGCGGCCGCGGGTCTCCGCGGCCGCGCGCTCGACCCCGAGGGACAGCCAGTCCCCGGTGCGGCGATCCTCGTCACGCGCGGCTACGAAATCGTCGCGCAAACGACAACCGACTCGCGCGGCGAGTTCGCGATTGGCGATCTCACCGGAGACGGCCTGCTCGTCGCGGCGTCGCGCGACGGCCTTCGCGCGGCGGCCGTTCCAGTTGATCTCGATGGTGGAACCGAGCGCGAGATTACGCTCAGGCTCGAGATAAGCGCGATCTCCGAGTCGGTAATCGTTTCCGCGGCGCAGGTCGACGTGCCGCTGACGCGCGTCGCGGACAGCGTCACGGCGATCGATGCGGCGGCCCTCGAGGCGCGCCAGATCGACACGCTCGCGGATGCCATGCGGCTCGTTCCCGGCGTCGCGGTGAGTCGATCGGGATCGGCCGGCGGACTGACGTCGCTGTTTCCACGCGGCGGCGAATCGGACTACACGCTGGTGCTCATCGACGGCGTCGCGACGAACGCGTTCGGCGGAGGCTACGACTTCGCGCATCTCGGGTCGGCCGGCGTCGAGCGGCTCGAGGTCGTGCGCGGCCCGCAGAGCGCGCTGTATGGAGGCGGCGCGATCGGGGCCGTCGTCTCGGTCGTGAGCCGGCGTGGGGATCCTGCCCGGGTAGACGGTTCGATCGAGGGGGGCGGGATGGACACCTGGCGCGTGGACGGCAGCGCCGCGGGCATGCACGACGGATGGGCCGGCAGCATCGCGGCGGAGCGGTTCGAGAGCGAAGGCTTCACCGGCAGTGCGCCCGCCACCGGGGAGGTCGTGAGCAACGAGGACTACACGCGCCACTTCTTCACGGGCGGCGGGGGCTGGCACGGCGCACGGGGCGCCGCCGTCGAGAGCCGCGTGCGAGTTGCGGGGAACGAGCGCGGATTCCCGGGTCCGTATGGTTCGAATCCGGCCGGCAACTACGGCGGTGTCGATCGCGTCTCGCGCGGCATGAATGACGAGCTGCTGTTTTCGATCGACGGGCGCGTGCCAACCGGCGAGCGCTGGCGTCACCGCGTGCTCGTCACCTTCTCGGATCTCGATAGCGAGTTCATCAGCATCTTCGATCCGGACAACCCGACCCAATCCGAAAGTCAGAGAGTGACGGCGCGATTCCAGTCGGATGTCGACGTGTCCGTTCCTCTGGGAGTCAGCGTTGGCCTCGAGTTCCAGCGCGAGCAGGCGCGCAGCACGTTCATAACCGGCGAAATCTCGCAGGAGATTCCGATCGACCGGGACATCGCGGGCTACTTCGGCGAAGCGCGATATACGGCCGGCCGCCTCGCCGCGACGGCAGGCGTACGCGTCGAACACATTCGCCGGGATGCGCTCGAAGGCGATCCCAACGCCTTCCAGCCGCGGCCCACATTCGACGAGGATACCGTCTGGTCAACGAACCCGCGGGTGTCCGCGCTCTGGCTGCTGCGCAGCCCGGACGATTCCGGATGGACGAAGCTGCGCGCGTCGGCAGGAACAGGCATCCGCCCGCCGACGGCGTTCGAGATCGCGTTCACGGACAACCCGGGGCTGCAGCCGGAGCGCAGCGTCAGCTTCGACGGGGGCATCGAGCACGCCTTCGCCAGGGGCGCCGCGGTTGCGTCGGCGACGTTCTTCTTCAACGACTACGACGATCTGATCGTGGCCGTCGGCCGATCGTTCGCAGACGCCAGCCGATACCGTACGGACAACATCGCGAACGCGCGGGCGCGTGGCCTCGAGATCGCGGCATCGTGGCGCGCACGCGGCGTCGCCGTCAGCGGCAACTACACGTTCCTCGATACCGAGATTCTTTCCGTGGATCGCGCGCCCGGCCAGGCGCCGTCCCCCTTCGAAGTCGGCGACCCATTGATTCGCCGCCCGCGCCACCAGGGTGTCGTCGACGTTACGGTCAGGCGAGGCCGGCTGACGGCATTCACGGTTGGCACCGCGCGCGGCGAAGTGCTTGACGTCGAGCCATCGTTCGGCGCAAGCGGCGGCCTGTTCGAAGCGCCAGGCTACCTCGTGATGTCGGCCGGCGCGTCGTTCCTCATCACGCGCGGCGTGAGCGCTTACGCGCGCGTCGCGAACCTCTTCGACGAGGACTACGAGGAGGCGTACGGTTTCCCGTCGCCCGGCCGTACGGGTTTCATCGGGGTGCGTGTTGCTGTCAGCAAGTAACATCGTCTTTTCGTACGAGGAACGAAGCACGACGCTCCGTGGTGTCTCGGTAACCTGCGCGCCGGGAGACTTCGTCGGCATCCTCGGGCCGAACGGGTCCGGCAAGACGACGCTGCTGCGTGCGCTCGGCGGGCTGATCCGGCCGGCGTCGGGAGCGGTCAGGCTGGACGACGTGGGGCTGTCGAAGCTGGGGCGCGCCGCGGCCGCTCGCCGCATCGCAGTCGTGCCCCAGGAGATCCACCCGGCGTTCGACTACTCGGTGATCGAAATGGTCCTGATGGGGCGCTACCCGCATCTCGGCCGCTTCGCGCTGGAGTCCCCGCGGGATTTCGAGATCGCCCGGGCGGCGCTCGCGGCGACCGGAACGTTGGAGCTGGAGGATCGCCTGTTTTCGACGCTCTCGGGCGGCGAAAAGCAGCGCGTCGTGATTGCGTCGGCGCTCGCGCAGATCGAGGGGCAGCCCGGATCCTACCTGCTCCTCGACGAACCGACCGCGTCGCTCGATCTCGGGTTTCAACTCGAGGTCGCATCGGTCGTCCGGAAACTCGCCGAGGAACGCCGGATCGGACTCGTCCTCTCGACCCACGACTTGAACCTGGCGGCTGGCCTCTGTCGCACTCTCGTCGTCCTGAAAGCCGGCGAAGTGATCGCTTCAGGGCCGACGGCAGACGTCCTGACGCCCGCACTCATCCGTCGTCTGTACGGCGTCGAGAGCGAGATCGCGCCGCATCCGAGAACCGGAAGGCTCGTCGTCGTTCCGATCTCGCGCGAGGCGCCGTGAGCCGTGGGATTCGCCGGCGGTTCATTTTTTCAACGCTGGGTTTTGCCGGTGTTGCCCTCGCCGTCATCCTGGGCGCGCCGCTCGTCGGGTCGACGTCAATCGATCTCCGGCGCGTCTTCGATTCGTCAATCCCTGTTTCGGAAAACGTCGACGCGCAGATTTTCTTCGTCGCGAGGCTGCCCCGCTCCCTGGCGGGCGCCCTCGTGGGCGCGACGCTGGCGTCGGCGGGCGTCATCTTTCAGGGTCTCTTGAGGAACCCGCTCGCCACGCCGTTCACGCTCGGCATCTCATCAGGCGCGGCGCTCGGCGCGATGCTGGCGATCACGTTCGGCTGGAGTTTCGCGATTGCCGGAATCACGGCGGTGCCGCTCTCGAGCTTCGCCGGATCGATCGGCGCCGTGGCAATCGTCTACTGGCTGTCGGTCGCGCGCCAGCGGGGGTTATCGACGAGCGTCCTGCTCCTCGCGGGCGTCACGCTCAACGCGTTCATCTCCGCGCTGATTCTGTTCGTGCAGTACTTTGCCGACTTTGCCGAGACGTTCCGCACGCTCCGCTGGCTGATGGGCGATCTCGACGTGAGCAGCTTCCGGCCGATCGTCGTCGCGCTGCCGCTTGCCGTGGTGGCGTTCGCGATGTTCGCGATGCTGCCGCGGGCGCTCAACCTCCTCAGCCTCGGGCCCGACAGCGCAGCCGCCCGCGGCGTCGACATCGTCCGGGCGCAGCGGACGGCGTTCTTCAGCGCATCGCTGGCGACCGGCGCGGCAGTGTCAGTCGGCGGGCCTATCGGCTTCGTGGGCATCATCGTTCCGCACCTCGTGCGGCTGCTGGTTGGATCGGATCACCGGATCGTGCTGCCTGCATCGGCTTTCTTCGGTGCGGCGTTCCTCGTCGCCTGCGACACGATCGCGCGGACCATCATGGCCCCCGTCGAGCTGCCGGTCGGCGTCATCACGGCAGTCCTCGGTGGACCGTTCTTCCTGTGGCTGTTGGTGAGACGATGACCATGCGGACACGTCCGAGACTCTGGGTGTCTCTGCGTTTCTGCGTCTTTGCGTTCACGCTCTGGTCTGCGTTCTCCATCACCTCTGCGTCTCAACAGCCGGATACTCACCCGGCACGGATCATCTCTCTGATTCCGGCGACCACGGAGATGCTCTTCGCCATCGGCGCGGCGCCCCAGGTGGTGGCCGTCGGAAGCTTCGACGCACATCCACCCGAGGTGCAATCGCTGCCGCGTGTCGGCGCGCTGCTGGATCCGGACGTCGAGCGCATCCTCTCGCTCAAGCCCGATCTCGTCATCGTCTACGGAACGCAGCTGGATCTTCGGCAGCAGCTCGAACGGGCCGGCATCCAGCAGTTCTCGTACAAGCACGGCGGGCTGGCCGGCGTGACCGCCACGATTCGCGCGCTCGGGGCACGAATCGGACGCGTGCAGGAGGCGGAGCGGGTGGCCACGGACATCGAATCGCGCCTCACGTCAATCCGCCGCCGAATGGCCGGACGGCCCAGACCGAAAACCGTGCTCGTCTTCGGGCGCGACCGAATGTCGCTGCAGGGAATATTCGCCAGCGGCGGCGTCGGGTTTCTCAACGACATGCTCCAGACCGCAGGCGGCGACAACGTCTTTGCCGACGTCAAACGAGAGTCGGTGCAGGCAACGAGCGAGTTGATCCTCGCCCGGTCGCCGGACGTCATCCTCGAGCTCCGCAGCTCGATCGATCCCGACCAGGCGGCGGCCGAGCGCGCGGTCTGGGATACGCTTGCGGCCGTGCCGGCCGTGCGCACGGGACGCGTCCACATGCTCGCGGATCCGTCGCTCATGGTTCCTGGGCCGCGGGTGGCGCACGCAACCGAGCTGATCGCGGGGGCCCTGCATTCTCGAAGCCGCGGAGAGGGCGGAGGACGCGGAGACGGCTTTAACGCGGAGCTCGCAGAAAACGCAAAGAAACGGTTTGAAAAACCCTTTGCGAGCTCTGCGCTGAAATCGTCTCTGCGTCCTCAGCCCACCTCGGCGAGCGAAGGTCGCTGATGCGGCTCCTCATCTCCTGGAGCTCCGGCAAAGACAGCGCGTGGATGCTCCAGGTACTGCGTCAGCAGGGACTGACGACAGGCGCGGCGCTGCTGACGACGGTGAACGAGGCGGTGGATCGTGTCGCGATGCACGGCGTCCGGCGGAGTCTGCTCGAGGCGCAGGCGTCAGCCGCCGGGCTGCCGCTCCGAACGATTCCTCTTCCGCATCCGTGTCCGAACGACGTGTACGAGGCCCGGATGCGGGCCGCAGTCGCCGGCGCGGTCGCTGACGGTTTCACGCACGCGGCGTTCGGTGATCTCTTTCTCGAGGACGTTCGCGCATATCGCGAGCGCAATCTCGCCGGCACGGGACTCACGCCGCTGTTTCCGATCTGGGGCCGGGATACGGCGCGGCTCGCGCGAGAGATGATCGACGCTGGCGTCAAGGCAACCCTGACCTGTGTCGATCCGCGCGTGCTCGATCGAACGTTTGCAGGACGCCCGTTCGATGCAGCTCTTCTCGCCGATCTGCCGCCAGCCGTCGACCCGTGTGGCGAGCGCGGCGAGTTTCACACCGTGGCGACGGCCGGGCCGATGTTCGAGCGGGACATCCCGACGCGGGGCGGCGAGATCGTCGAGCGGGGTGGCTTCGTCTTCGCGGACGTCATCGTCGACGCCGGCGCGGTCCTAGGCTACGAACTCGACCGCCATCCGTGACGGGATGAGCCCGCGGTCGTACGCGTCCGCGTAGAGGCGCTCGAGCCCGGCGCGGCCGCGCGGCCCGTAGTCGAGCGTGAAATCGTTCACATACATCCCGACGAACCGATCGGTGCGTGAGCGATCGAGGCCACGGCCAAACTGCTGCGCGTACTCGACCGCTTCGTCGCGATGCGTCAGCGCGTGCGAGATGCTGGAGCGCAGCAGCCGCGAGACCTGTTCCATCGTCTCGCGGCCCAGATCGCGACGGATGATGTTGCCGCCGAGCGGCAGCGGGAGGCCGCCCGTTCGTTCCGCCCACCACTCGCCGAGATCGACGATCTTGACGAGCCCTTCGTCCGCGTACGTCAGCTGGCCCTCATGAATGAGGAGACCTGCCGCCGCCTTTCCTTCCGCTACAGCCTCCTGGATGCGGTCGAACGGTATCACCTCGAACTCGAAGTCCGGCTCGTACAGACGCAAGGTCAGATAGGCCGTCGTGAGCGTCCCGGGGATCGCAACCTTCGTCCCTTTGATCTTTGACGGCCCGTCCCGCCGCGCGACCACGATCGGGCCGTACCGATCTCCCATGCTTGCGCCGTGCGGCAGGAGCGCGTACTTATCGGCAAGATGCGCGTACGCGTGGAAGGAGACGGCCGTCACTTCGTAGCGTCCCTCGAACGCGGCGCGGTTCAGGGTCTCGATGTCAGCGAGAACCTGATCGATCTGCAGGCCGTCCGTCTCTACGGCGCCGCTGGCCAGGCCGTAGAACATGAACGCATCGTCGGAATCTGGGCTGTGCGCTACGGTGATTTTCATTTCTTTACTCGCGCTGGAGCCACCTACACATCATCGTCGTCCGGGGGCAGATACGGCTGCGACGCGCGACGGACGACGATCGTGAGGCCGAAGAGGACGAGCACGGCTGACGCGGCTGCGCCCAGGTAGATGCCGGAGCCTGTCGACGTCTTCGCGGGCGGCCGGGCGTCGAGGCCGTACACAATCGACGGCTTCTGCGCGTCGACCCACGCCCGATCTTCGGCGGCGCGCATCATCACGCGCTGCCCGAACAGGTTGACGCCCAGCGCCACGAGACCGACGAGCAGGAGTGGATGCCTCGAGTTGCGACGCGTCGCGATGCTGAGAGACGCGAGGACGACGGCGAGCGCCCCGAGCCCCAGGACCCAGAGACCTGCGAGTCTCGGGACGGGCACCGCGACGTCGCCTACGTATACCCAGGGCAGAAACGCGCTCGCGATGAGCAGCGTCCCGCCGGCTATCGGCAGGTAGTACCCGCGCATGTTATGTCCCACGACCGCCGCCGCGGCGCTTCGCAGAGACATGGACCGGAGTGTACCACAGGGGTAGAATTGGATTCTGTTCAGGAGGCGCGGAGATGAAAGCGATCAGCGCCGTAATTCAAGGACAAGACACTGCGGTCGTGGACCCTGGTGCGAACGTCCTCGAAGCCGTGCAATTGATGGCCGACCGCAACATCGGCGCCGTCCCCGTCGTGGAGGGAGAACGGCTCGTCGGCATCTTCACTGAGCGCGACGTCATGTCGAGAGTGGTCGCTGCCGGTCTCGACGCAAAGACGACGGCCGTCCGCGACGTCATGAGCCCCGAGCTCGTCGTCGCGGATTTTCGCGACAGCTACGACACATGCCTGCGGCGGATGCAGCAGGCGCGCGTCCGCCATCTGATCGTTCTGAAGGAAGGCCGCCTGGCTGGGGTGCTGTCGGTTCGCGATCTGCTGGCGGTCGAGCTCGACGAGAAGGACGAGGCGATCAACCTGCTAAACGCCTACGTCCACTACATTCCGGCTGACCTCGCGCGGAAGAGCTGACCTAAAGGTCGGGCCGATCCGGTTCCGGCTTCTTACGTGCCTTCTCCGCCAGCCATTTCATGAGCGCGATCGTGGGCGTCATCAGATCCGCGGGCGGAGACTTGAACTCCTGCGGCGTGACAAGGTTGAGGAATTCGGTGTGCGTCGGGGACCCGTACTGGACGGCGCCCGACTTCGTATCGATGTCAGAAAACAGGTCAATCTTCGAGTAGCGGCCGTAGACCTCGACGTAGTATTCGAGCCTCAGCCCGTCGGTCTTGGTGGCTGGCGCCTGGGCAAGCTTGCGGCGGATCCGTTCAACCGACACCGGCAGCTCCCGTTGCGCCGCTTCGACCTGCTCGGGACTTGGGAGCTGGGGAGCCTGTGTCGACGGCTGTTCCTGCGCCGTCAAGCCGGCAGGCGCCGCAAGCAACGCTGCAACGAGCGCGAGCGCGGTCACCTTCATCCTCAACTTATGACGCCTCCAGCCGACTGTCGGTGGCCCTGCCTCAAGGACAGCACGATTCGCGCCACACGCGCCGCCGCCTCGTCCACGTCCTCCGGTGTATTGGAACGGCCCAGCCCGAACCGGATCGTGGCTTTCGCCATCTCATCGGGCACCCTGAGCGCTCGTAACACGTGCGACGACTTGGCGGACGCGGATGCGCACGCGGCGCCTGGCGACACCGCCAGGTCGCCGAGCGCCAGCAGCAATTGCTCGCCCTCGACCCCTTCAAAACTCACGTTCAGGTTGTGAGGAAGCCGTTCGGCCATCGAACCATTCACCACGATGCCGCCGACGTGCGACCTCAGGGCTGAGAGCAGGCGGTCGCGCAGGGCGCCGAGCCGCTCGGCGTCGGTGTGCATTTCGTCCCCCGCAACAGCACAAGCGCGGCCGAGCCCGACGATCCCGGGAACGTTGAGCGTGCCCGATCGCAAGCCCCCTTCGTGGCCGCCGCCGTCCATGATCGGGTCGATGACGATGCGCGGGCGCTGACGACGAATGTACAGCGCGCCCACACCCTTCGGCCCGTACAGCTTGTGAGCCGTCAGCGACGCGAGATCCACTTCCCAGCCGTCGAGCGGAAGCGGGATCTTCCCGGCGGCCTGAGCCGCGTCGGTGTGAAAGAGCGCGCCGTGCACGTGCGCAAGGCGGGCCGCGGCGGCGATCGGCTGGATGACGCCGATCTCGTTGTTCGCGGTCATCACGCTCACGAGGATGGTCGACCGATCAATCGCGCGTTCGAGCTCGTCGAGCGAGATCAGGCCGTCCCGCGAGACGCCAAGGCGCACGATCTCGAAGCCGTCACGCTCGAGGCGCGCACAGACGTCGAGGACCGAGTCGTGCTCGATCGCGGTAATCACGATCCGGCGTCCACGCTCGCGGCATGAGGAGGCGACACCTTTGATCGCTAGATTATTGGACTCAGTCGCGCCGCTCGTGAAGACGATCTCGCGGGAGCTGGCGCCGAGGAGCGAAGCCACTTCCTCGCGCGCGCGCTGCACCGCGTCTGCCGCCTCGAGGCCGTAGCGATGCGTCCGGCTCGACGCGTTTCCGAAGCGCTCAGTGAAGAACGGCAGCATCGCCTCGAGCACCCGCGGGTCGACCGGCGTCGTCGCGTGAGAGTCGAGATAGATCGTGCGGCCGGCCATGTGATGCCTTACAGCGTTACCACAGCCCGAGCTGCAGTTTCGCGGCGTCGCTCATTCGATCCTTCGTCCAGGGCGGGTCCCAGACGATTTCGACGCGCGCGTCCTTCACCCCGTCTACCTTTCGGACTTTGTCGCGTACCTCGACAGGCAGCGACTGAGCGGCTGGACATGCCGGAGCGGTCAGCGTCATCTTGACGGCCGCAACGCCGTCGGCGTCAACGAAGATGTCGTACACGAGCCCGAGCTCGAAGATGTTGACTGGGATCTCCGGATCGTAGACGGTCGAGAGCGCCTCGACGACCTTGGGCTTCAGCTCGCTCGTCTTGACCGGATCAGGAACGAGCCCGGCGACGCTGTCGCTGACGGACTCTTCCGACGCGGGCGGAGGATCGGGGAGCAGGGGGAAGTTTTTCATCGAGTCGTTATGGCTACTCTGTTGAGACGACCTCGGGTTTCTCGGCCTTCACGGCGGCCTTCATCGTGTGCCAGGCAAGACTGGCGCACTTCACACGCACGGGAAACTCCCGGACGCCTGCGAAAACCGACAGCTTGCCGAGATCCTCGACGGCGGTGTCGGGCGGCGACGTCACCATCCGGTGAAACCGCTGGAACAGCGCTTCTGCATCTGCGACCGTTCTTCCCTTCAACGCCTCGGTCATCAGCGACGCCGACGCCTTCGAGATGGCGCAGCCCGATCCCTGGAACGAGACGTCACGGATGACATCGCCGTCCAGCTGCAGGAAGAGCGTGAGCCGATCGCCGCACAGCGGATTGAAGCCCTCGGCCCGGCGGTTCGCGCCGTCGAGCGCGCGGAAGTTCCGCGGCGTGCGGTTGTGGTCGAGAATGACTTCCTGGTAGAGATCGCTGAGATCGGACATCGTGTTCTACGCTGCAAACATTTCTCGAGCTTTCCTCAGGCCGGCAACGAGGGCGTCCACGTCTTCGATCGTGTTGTAGATCCCGAATGACGCGCGGATCGTGGCCGGCACCCCGAACCAGTCCATGACGGGCTGCGCGCAGTGCTGCCCGGAACGCACGGCGACGCCCTCGGCATCCAGGATGGTCCCGACGTCGTGCGCATGGATGCCGTCGAGCGTGAACGACAGCACGCCGGTCTTGCGGCGCGCGGTGCCAAATATCCGCACGCCTGGAATCGCGGCGACGCGCTCGGTCGCCTCCTCCAGCAGCGCGTCTTCATGCGCCAGCACCGCCGCGCGGTCGAAGCCCTGGAGGTAGTCGATCGCCGCACCAAACCCGACGACGCCGGCAATGTTGGGCGTTCCCGCCTCGAACTTGTACGGCAGCACGTTGTACGTCGTCTTTTCGAAGGTCACGGACTGGATCATGTCGCCGCCGCCCTGATACGGCGGCATGCGCTCCAGCAGCTCCGGGCGGCCGAAGAGCAGCCCCGTGGCAGTCGGACCGTACATCTTGTGGCCCGACAGCGCGTAGAAATCGCAGCCGATCGCCTGCACGTCGATTGGCAGGTGAGGCGCCGCCTGTGCGCCGTCGATGATCACGACCGCGCCTCTCTCGTGCGCGCGCCGAACGATCTCGTCGACGGGGTTGATCGTCCCGAGGGCGTTCGAGACGTGCGCAACGGCGACGATTCTCGTTCGATCCGACAGCAGGCGATCGAACTCGTCCATGATCAGCTCGCCGCGGTCGTTTATAGGCGCGACGCGAAGCGTGGCACCGGTCTGTTCGCAGACGAGCTGCCAGGGGACGATGTTCGAGTGGTGTTCCATCCACGAGAGCAAGACCTCGGCACCCGGCTTCAAAACCATCCGGCCGTAGGTCTGGGCGACCAAATTGATCCCGTCGGTCGTGCCGCGGGTGAGGATGATCGACCGCGTGTCCGCGGCGTTGACGAACCGCCGCGCCTTCTCGCGCGCCGCTTCATACCCCTGCGTCGCACGCTCGCTGAGCACGTGTGTCGCGCGATGAATGTTCGCGTTCGCCTGTTCGTAGTAGCGATCGAGCGCGTCGAGGACGGCGCGCGGCTTCTGGCTGGTGTTCGCGCTGTCCAGATACGCCAGGCGCTTGCCGTGAACGCGCTGGGCGAGGATCGGAAAGTCCTCGCGCACGCGCGCGGCGTCGAAGACCCGGCCGCGGGGCTCACTGGCGGTCGTCGAATCCGCCTTCACGCCCGCCTGCGGCGTCACTGCCCCTCCAGATCCTGCGCGAGCCGATCGAAGAGCGCCGCTTCCATCTGCGCGCGCACGGGCTCGACCTTGATCTCGTTCAGGATCTCGCCGGCGAATGCGTGGATGAGCAGATCGCGCGCCTCGAGGGCCGTCAGGCCGCGCGCGCGCAGGTAGAACAACGCCTCTTCGTCGAGCTGGCCGATCGCCGCTCCATGCGTACACTTCACGTCGTCCGCAAAGATCTCGAGCTGCGGCTTCGTGTTGATCTGGGCGTCGTCGGAGAGGAGGAGCGCGCGGTTGGTCTGCTTCGCGTCGGTCTTCTGCGCATCCTGCCGGACGACGATCTTTCCGTTGAACACGGCGCGCGCCTTGCCCGCGAGGATGCCCTTGTAGAGCTCGTGGCTCGCGCAGTGCGGCATCGCGTGGTCGATCATGGTGTGGTTGTCGACGAGCCGCCGGGCGTCGCTGAAGTACAGGCCGTTGAGCGTGCACTCGCCGCCTTCTCCCCCCAGGACCGCAACGAGGTCGTTGCGGACGATCCCGCCGCCGAAAGCGAACGACTGCGACGCGAAGTTGCTGGACCGGGCCAGCCGCACGTGCATGGTCGCGACGTGGTGAGCCGTTGTCGGCTCGCGCTGGTCCTTGTAGTGTTCGACGACGGCGTTCTCGCCGAGCTCGATTTCGGTGACGGCGTTCGTGAGATACGGCACGCCTTCGGCGCCGACATAGGTCTCGACGATCGTCGCCTGCGCGCTCGCGCCGACGGACACGACGATCCGGGGATGCGCGACGACCGGGTCCGCGCCCGGAACTGTCGCGACGACGATGTGGATGGCGTCGCGGAGAAGTGCTCCGGCCGGGACCACCACGAGCGCGCCGTCGTCCAGAAACGCGGTGTTGAGTGCGACGAACGGACGGCCGTCCATTTCAAAGGCGCCGATCTGCTGCTCCAGACCGACGCTCCCACCCGCGACGGCGCCAGCCAGGCTGCCCGCCTGAACCGGCGAATTGGAGATCCGCGAGAGCTCGGGCACGAAACGGCCGTTGATGACGACGATGCGGATCGCGGCGTCGAAGAGGACGTCGCGGATGAGCGTGTCGACGCCGGGCGCGACCGCCGGTGCCAGCGTCCAGGGCGTTTCGGCGATCGGGGCGACGTTCGTGAACCGCCACTCCTCGTCGCGCGTCGTCGGAAAGCCACGCTCCGCGAAGCGGACCAGTCCGCGTCCGCGAAGATCGCGCAGCCAGGCCGGATCGGACGCACGACACGCGATGAAGCGATCATGTTCCGCGAGATAGAAGTCGTTCCGCTCCGCGACAGCCCCGCCCTTCGCCATTACGCGCTCGCTCCCGCCGCCTCGAGCCATCCGTAGCCCTTCTCCTCGAGCTCCAGGGCGAGCTCTTTGCCGCCCGAGCGCACGATCACGCCGTCGTTCAGGACGTGCACGAAGTCCGGGATGATGTAGTTGAGCAGCCGCTGATAGTGAGTCACGACGATGAACGCGCGGTCTGTGCTCCGCATCGCGTTCACGCCGTTGGCGACAACGCGCAGCGCATCGATGTCGAGACCAGAATCGGTCTCGTCGAGGATCGCCAGCTTCGGCTCGAGCACCGCCAGCTGGAAGATCTCGTTGCGCTTCTTCTCGCCGCCCGAGAACCCCTCGTTCACGGCTCGCCCGAGCATGCTCGCGTCGAGGTCGAACAGCTTCGCCTTGTCGCGGACGAGCGTCATGAACTCCATCGCGTCGAGTTCCCCGAGCCCATCGTGCTTGCGCTTGGCGTTGAGCGCCGCCTTCAGGAAGTAGGCGTTGCTCACGCCGGCGATCTCGACCGGATACTGGAACGCCATGAAGACGCCTTCACGGGCCCGCTCGTCGGGATCCATGTCGAGCAGGTCGCGGCCGAGATAGCGCGCCTCTCCCCCGACGACCTCGTACTGCGGATGTCCGGCGAGCGCGCGCGCGAACGTGCTCTTGCCCGAGCCGTTCGGCCCCATGATGGCGTGTACTTCGCCCGCTTTCACTGTGAGGTTCACCCCGCGGAGGATGTCCTTGCCTTCCGCGCGGACTTTCAGATTTCTGACTTCGAGCATGTGTTTTATCCCACCGATCCTTCGAGCGAAACGCCCAGGAGCTTCTGCGCCTCGACCGCGAACTCCATCGGCAGCTCGCGGAAGACCTGTCTGCAGAAGCCGCTGACGATCATGTTGACCGCGTCTTCGGTTGCGAGCCCGCGCTGGCGGCAATAGAAGATCTGCTCATCGCCGATCTTCGACGTCGAGGCCTCGTGCTCCACACGCGCCGATGTGTTCTTGATTTCCAGATACGGAAACGTGTGCGCGCCGCACTTGTCGCCGATCAGCAGCGAGTCACACTGCGAATAGTTGCGCGCGTTCTTCGCGTTCTTGCCGATCTTCACCGCCCCGCGATACGTGTTCTGGCCGAACCCGGCCGAGATCCCCTTCGACACGATCGTGCTCTTCGTGTCCTTGCCGATGTGGATCATCTTCGTGCCGGTGTCGGCCTGCTGGCGGTTGTTCGTCACCGCGACCGAGTAGAACTCGCCGATCGACCGGTCGCCCTGCAGGATGCAGCTCGGATACTTCCAGGTGATCGCGGAGCCGGTCTCGACCTGCGTCCACGTGATCTTCGAGGCCGCCCCCTTGCAGAGACCACGCTTGGTCACGAAGTTGTAGATTCCGCCGCGGCCTTCCTTGTCGCCGGGGTACCAGTTCTGAATCGTCGAGTACTTGATCGTCGCATTCGCCTGCGCCACGAGCTCGACGACGGCGGCGTGGAGCTGGTTCTCGTCGCGCATCGGCGCCGTGCAGCCTTCGAGATAGCTCACGTAGGAGCCTTCCTCGGCGACGATCAGCGTGCGCTCGAACTGCCCGGTGTTCTGCGCGTTGATCCGGAAGTAGGTGGAGAGCTCCATCGGGCAGCGGACACCCTTCGGGATGTACGCGAACGATCCGTCGCTGAAGACGGCGGCGTTCAACGCGGCGAAGAAGTTGTCCGTGTGCGGAACGACCGACCCGAGGTGCGCCTTCACGAGCTCCGGGTGCTCGCGCACGGCTTCCGAGAACGAGCAGAAGATGATGCCCAGCTCCCCCAGCTTCTTGCGGAACGTCGTCGCAACCGACACGCTGTCGAAGACGGCGTCGACCGCGACACCTGAGAGCAGCTTCTGCTCCTCGAGAGGGATGCCGAGCTTTTCGAACGTCGCGCGGATCTCGGGATCGACTTCGTCGAGGCTGTTCAACTTCGGCCGCTGCTTCGGCGCCGCGTAGTAGCTGATTGCCTGGTAGTCGATCGGCGGATAGTGGACGTTGTGCCACGTCGGCTCCGTCATCCGCAGCCAGGCGCGATACGCCTTCAGCCGCCATTCGAGCATCCATTCCGGCTCTTCCTTTTTCGCGGAAATCAGCCGGACGACGTCCTCGCTCAATCCAATCGGGACGATTTCCTGCTCGACGTCGGTGACGAAGCCGTACTTGTACTCGCGGTTGGCGAGCTCCTCGATTGTCCGTGTCGCGGTTGTCATGGTCCCTACACACGCCCGACCTGAAGGTCGGGCCTACACTGAAAACGAAGTTCCGCAACCGCACGTGCTCTTCGCGTGCGGATTGTTGAAGATGAAGCCGCGGCTCACGAGGCTCGTGTCGTAGTCGAGCTCCGTGCCGTCGAGCAGCCTGTGGCTCTTCGGATCGACGAAGAGACGCGCGCCGTCCGGCCCGTCGAACACCTCGTCGTTCGGCCGGGGCGCCGCTTCCCAGGCGAACGTGTAGCTGTAGCCGGAGCAGCCGCCCGCCTTGATGCCGATGCGAAGGCCGCCGCCAGGGATGCCGTTCTTCTCCAGCATCTTCGTGATAATTGCCGCGGCGTTTTCGCTTATCTGAACCATCTCGTTCCCAGGCCCCAAGCCCTAGTCCCTAGTCCCTAGTCCCCAGTCCCCAGTCCCTGGCTCTTTCGTCCACCCAGCGTGCCCGCTGTCACAGGTATGACCTCCGGCGGATCCGCCATGAGGTCTGCCACCGTGCACGTCGCGAGCGCCTCGACTATTCGATCCTTGATGCGCCAGAGCGGATCGCGCACGCTGCAGGCGGAGTACTGATCGCATCGATGATCATCCGTGGAACAGGCCGTGATGGTGAGCGGCCCGTCGATCGCCTGGATGACCTCGGAGACCGAGATCGCACCCGCCGGGCGCGACAGCTGATATCCGCCGCGCGTGCCCTGATGGGACGCCAGCAGCCCACCACGCACAAGCCGCTGGAGCACCTTCGCGAGCAGCTCCACCGGAATGTCGTAGTGATGCGCGATCTCCCGGGCGCTCGCCGAGCCCCGGTCGGCCTGAAGCGCAAGATGCTTCATTGCCATAAGCGCGTAATCGGCCTTCTTCGAGAGCCTCAGCATGCTGGCCGCCTTGTGCGGAATCCCGACCAAAGTAGTCCTATATTATGAAACACTGCCGGGGCTGACGCAAGCCAGTCAAAGGGCTTGGGGCCTGGGGCTTGGGGCCTGGGGCTTGGGGCCTAGTAGCGTCGCTGCGTGGGGTCGACCCTATCAATCCAAGCCACGATGCCCCCGTCGAGGTTGTGGACGTTCTCGAAGCCCTGCTGTCGCAGAAATGCCACTGCCCTCGCGCTGCGGCCGCCCACCTTGCAGAGCACGACCATCTCACGCCTTCGGTCGAGCTCTTCCATTCTTTGCGGAAGCTCACCGAGGGGAATGAGGGTCGCTCCCTCGATCCGGCAGATGTCCCACTCGCGCGGTTCGCGGACGTCGACGATGGCCGGCGCCTCGCCCCTTTCGATCTTTGCCTTCAGCTCTTCAACGGTCACGGCCATCCTCCGATTGAGATTCGAGGAGCTTTCGCCTAATATTCGTGGCTGTGCAGCTCCTGTATCTTGCCATCGGTCTGGTAGTTGGCGCAGGAGTCATCCTGCTGATCCTCCGCGCCGAGCGGCGCGCCGTCTCGAGCGCCCGAGAACAGTTCGCCGCGCTCTCGTCAGAGGCCCTTCGCGCCAGCAACGAACAGTTCCTGCAGCTTGCCACAGCCAGGCTCGGTGAGGCGCAGGCGCGGGCGTCGGGCGAACTTGCCGCGCGCGAGCAGGCGATTTCCGCATTGGTCAAGCCGATCGCCGAGACACTGAATCGGTTCGACGCCAAGGTCCAGGACGTCGAACGTGAGCGGATCGGCGCCGCTGCCCGTCTCGACGAGCAGCTCCGGGCGCTTCAGGGTGAGACGTCCAGCCTCGTGAAAGCGCTCCGCTCGCCCAACGTGCGTGGTCAGTGGGGAGAGCTCCAGCTCCGGCGCGTCGTCGAAGCGGCAGGAATGATCGAGCACTGCGATTTCGTAGTGAAGGAGAGCGTCGAAGGCGAAGAAGGACGGCTGACCCCCGATTTGATCGTTCGCCTGCCGGGCGGTCGCAGCGTCGTCGTGGATGCGAAGGTGCCCGCGACGGCCTACCTCGCAGCGCAGGAGGCGTCGGACGATGCGGTGAGGGCGGCACGACTGCGCGACCACGCCCGACAGCTTCGAGATCACGTGACGCGGCTCGGCAACAAGGCGTACTGGCAGCGCTTCCAGCCGGCGCCCGATGTCGTCGTGCTGTTCGTACCGGCCGAAGCCCTACTCACGGCGGCGCTCCAGCACGACCCGGCTCTACTCGAGGTCAGTCTCTCGAAGAACGTGCTGCTTGCCAGCCCGATCACGCTCGTAGGTCTGCTCCGCGCCGTCGCATACGGGTGGCAGCAGGAGCGAATGACGCAGAACGCGCAGGAGATCAGCGAGCTCGGCCGGACGCTCTACGAGCGGATCTGCAAGATGGCCGAGCACTTCGATCGGCTGGGCGGATCGCTGAAGCGTTCGGTGGAGGCGTACAACGAGGCGGTCGGTTCGATGGAAAGCCGCGTGCTGGTGACGGCGCGCCGGCTGAAGGATCTCGGCGTCGCGGCGAGCATGGAGGTGGAGCCGGTTCCGCCTGTCGACACGAGCGTGCGTCCCACGCGCACGCCGGAGCTGACCGGCCTCTTCGACGAGGCGCTCGACGGAGAGGTGTTGCAGAAGATCGAATCGGGCACGCCGCCCAACACACGCCCGACTTAAAGGTCGCTTGCACGCCCGACCTAAAGGTCGGGCTTACTTGATTGTTGCCGTCAGCGTCACCGACGCGCGGATTTCGATCTGACCGGGTGTTACCGGCGTCGGCTGGCTTTCGGCAGTGTCGGCGCGCGCCAACATCATCGGCCGCGGCGGCGGAAACAAGTCCTGGCGGTGCTCTTCAATCGTGACGATGCGGTCGATGGCGCGGCCGGCGCCCACGGCGAGCGCCTCTGCGCGCCCCCGAGCATCCGCGACGGCCGCCTTGAGCGCTTCGCGTTCCGCGGCGGCACGGTCTTTCAGATCGAACCGAACGTCGTGCACTGAAGTCGCGCCGGCGCCGACGGCGCCGTCGATCACCTCGCCGACGCGTGCGATGTCGTCCAGGCGGACCTCGATCATGTTGCGCGCGAGATACCCGCGCAGCTTCTGACGGCCGCTCACGTAGTCGAACTCGGGCTGCAGTTCGATCGAGAGGGTCTCGATGGCGGTGTCGGCGATCCCGATCGCTTTCAACCGATCGCGCACGGCCGTCATCGTCTTCGCGTTCTGTGCCTGTGCTTCCTTTGGCGCGGCCGCGCGTGCCTCGGTTGCGACCCGCACGTAAGCACGGTCGGGCACTCGCTGAACCATCGCGGAGCCGTTCGTTGTGACCACCGGCTCGCGCCGGGTGTCGCGCTGCGGCTCCTGGGCCATCGCAGCGGAGGTGATCAGCAGGGCGAACGAGATCGAGGCGAGCAAAACAGGAAGGGTCTTCATGACGGTTCTGAGCATGCTATGCGGAATCCGATGCTGTACGAGTACGTGTCGGCAGGCACCTCGTGCCGATGGGCGCACGTCAGCATGCGCGTATCGGACACGGGCCAGCCTCCGCCGCGTATGATTCGCAGCCGGCCCTCTGCTGGGCCGGTGGGATTTTTCGAGTTCCGATCTTTGTACGCGTCAGCCGAGTACCAGTCGGCCACCCATTCCCACACGTTCCCTGCGACGTCGTACAGCCCGTAGCCATTCGGCGGAAACGCGCGTGCGGGCGTCGTCCCGCGCGCCATCTTCTGAGTTGGATCGGTCAGGAAATTTGCCCGGAGCGGATCCAGCTCGTTGCCCCATGGATACCGGCAGCGGTCCAGGCCGCCGCGCGCCGCCTTTTCCCACTCCGCTTCCGTCGGCAACCGGACGTCGCGTCCTGTCAACTCCGACATCCAGCGGCAATACGCGATGGCGTCTTCCCATCGAACGAGCGTGACGGGATGGTCAAGGCGTTCGGGGGGCGGCGTGCTGTCGGACCAGACGTAAGGACCGCTCAGGCGGCGGAAGACGCGTTCGCGATCGCGCCCTGTGTTGCTGACGATGAGCGGAAGCTCGTAGATTGCGGGCGGACGGTGGCCCGCCTCGCGAACGAAACGTACGTACTGGCGCTGCGTCACCGGGACGATGGCGATTGAGAATTCGTCCACGAGGACGCTGTGGATCGGCTTCTCGTCCTCGTCTCCTTCGTCCGAGCCCATCATGAACTCGCCCGCCGGGATTCGCGCCATCTCCGGTAATGGCTCGTGCGACACGTCTGTCCTGGGCCTACAAGATACCTTAGACTACCCGCATGCGCATCGAAACGTTCGCGATGGAGCGGATGCAGTCGACCTGGGAGAACCGCGTCGCGTTCAATCTGTCGGAGAGCGGCGTTCATCCAATGCGGCTTGAGGAGCTCCTGGGAATGGATTCGGCGGTACGGGGGGAGACGATCAACCCCGATCTCGTTCGCCTGCTGAAGCAGGAACTGGTCTACACGCAGTCGAACGGGACGCCGGAGCTCCGCCGCGCGATCGCCCAAATGTATCCCGGCGCAACTGACGAGCACGTCCAGGTCACGAATGGCGGCTCCGAGGCGAACTACATCACCGTGTGGCACCTCGTGGAGCCGGGCGATGAGGTCGTGATGATGACGCCGACGTACATGCAGGCCTGGGGCCTCGCGCGTGCGTTCGGCGCCGTCGTGAAACCGTGGGCACTTACGGAGCAAAGCACGCAGCGCGGAGGGCGATGGCGGCCGGATCTGGACGAACTCGCCTCACTCGTCACCTCGCGCACGAAGCTGGTCGTGATCTGCAATCCGAACAACCCTACGGGGGCGCGCCTCGACGCGGCCGACCTGGACGCGATCGCGCGGATCGCCGACCGCCACGGCGCCTGGATACTGGCGGACGAAATCTACCGCGGCGCGGAGCCTGACGGGCACGAGACGCCGTCGATCTGGGGACGTTCCGAGCGGGCGATCGTCACCAGCGGCCTGTCGAAGGCGTACGGGCTGCCGGGCCTCCGTATCGGCTGGCTGGTTGCGCCGCCGAGCCTGACCGCCACGTTGTGGTCGTATCACGACTACACGACGATCGCTCCCGGTGCGCTGAGCGATCTGCTCGCGCGAATGGCGCTCGACCCCGAGCGGCGCGGGACGATCATCGAGCGGACCCGCGGGATCATCCGGACGAATTACGAGATGCTGCGCGGCTGGCTCGACCCGCGAGCTGAGGGCTTCCAGCACATCACTCCCGAAGCGGGAGCGATCGCGTTCGTCCGGTACCGTCACGGCATCAACTCGACCGAACTGGTGACGCGCCTGCGCGATCGGCACAGCGTGCTGCTCGTGCCGGGCGACCACTTTCACATGGACGGCTACCTCCGAATCGGATTCGGTACCGAGCCGGCGATCCTCACCGAAGGTCTTCGGCGGCTCGAGGTGCTGCTCGAGACGGCGGCGGTCTGAACAGGCTCGAGCGGCTGGACCTCGCGCTGGTTGGCTTCGGCAACGTCGGACGTCGTTTCGTCCGGCTGATCGCCGAGCTGAGCGATCGCCTCGCACAGCAGCACGGCCTCTCGCTCCGCGTCTGCGGCATCGCCACGCTGCGCCATGGCGCGATCTTCGACGCGGCCGGCGTCGACGCGGTTCGCGCGGCGCACGCGATTGAATCCGGCAGCGCGCTGCATGCCGATCGTCGCGCCGGAGCCGAGATCATCGAAGGGGGCGCCCTCGAGCTGATCGAACGCCTGTCGAGTGTGGCAAGCGACGGCAGCGCGGCCCGCGTCCTGATCGAGACCACTCCGCTCAACGTCCAAACCGGCCAGCCGGCAATAAATCATGTCGAGCGCGCGCTCGAGCGCGGGCTCCACGTGGTGACGGCGAACAAAGGACCCGTCGCGATCAGATGGAAAGAGCTCGATCGCGCCGCGCGCGAACGTGGCGTCTCGTTCCTGTTCGAAGGCGCCGTCATGGACGGTATCCCCGTCTTCAATTTCGTCCGCGAGACGCTGCCTGCCGTCACGATTACCGGCTTCCGCGGCGTGCTGAACAGCACGACGAACCACATCATCACGGCGCTCGAGGATGGCGGCGAGTTCGGCCAGGCGCTCGAAGCGATGCAGCAGGCGGGCATCGCGGAAGCAGACCCGTCGCTCGACGTCGATGGGTGGGATGCCGCCGCCAAGGCGGCAGCGCTCGCTAACGTTCTGATGGGCGCGGACCTGACGCCCGCGGCTGTCGTCCGCACCGGTATCCGCGGTCTGGGTGGCGCAGACGTGCGTGCGGCGGCCGCGCGCGGAACAAGGATCCGGCTCGTCGCATCGGCAGGCGCCGCAGGCGCTCGTGTCGAACCGGTTGCGCTGCCGGCAGCGGATCCGCTCGCTCAGCTTCGCGGCATGGCAAACGCCGTGATCCTTGAAACCGATCTGCTTGGTGAGGTAGCCGTGACTCAGCTGACGGGTGGCCTGACGCAGACGGCGTACGCCCTCGTCAGCGATCTGACGACGGTGGCGAGGCGAATTCGACCAGGTCCCGGAGCTCCGGTTCGTTGAAGCCTTTCACGACGCGGGTGCCTGCGACGGTCAACGGCACGGTTCGAACGCCGCGGGCAATCAGCTCGCGGTAAGCTGTGTCGTCTTCTTCGACGTTCTTTTCGACAAAGGGCACGCCGGCGCGTGAAAGGAACTCTTTCACCCTCTGGCAGGCCTGTCAGCTCGGCCCAGTTGTGTAGACACGAATAATGGGAGTGTCAGGCATTAGGCATTAGGCATTAGGCATTCTGATTATGTCCGATCCAACCGGTCCGCTCTCGGGGATCGTCGTCGCCGACTTCACACGAGTGCTGTCGGGCCCTTACTGCACGATGCTGCTGGCGGACATGGGCGCGCGCGTCATCAAGATCGAGCACCCCGACAAAGGGGACGACACGCGCGCGTGGGGCCCGCCGTTCGTCCGGGGCGAGAGCGCATACTTTCTCAGCATCAACAGAAACAAGCAGAGCATCACGCTCGACCTGAAGCGGCCCGAGTCGCGCGAGGTCCTGGACCGGCTGCTGGCGCGCGCGGACGTTCTCGTCGAAAACTTCCGCCCCGGCACGCTCGATCGGTTAGGCCTCGGGTACGCGGACCTCTCGCCTCGCTATCCGAAGCTCGTGTACTGCTCGATCTCGGGATTCGGCCAGACGGGACCGCGCCGCGATCTGCCAGGCTACGACGCGGTGGTGCAGGCCGAAGGCGGACTGATGAGCATCACCGGCGACGCGGAAGGGCCGCCCTTCAGGCTCGGCGTTGCGATCTCCGACATCGTGGCGGGCATGTTTGCGGCCAACGGGATCGCGCTCGCGCTGCTGGCCCGCGCTCGGACGGGGCGCGGGCAGTTGGTGGATGTCGGCATGCTCGACGCGACCGCCGCGCTTCTGACGTACCAGGCAGGCATCTTCTTCGCGACCGGCACCTCACCGGGCCGTCTCGGCAACCGCCATCCGACGATCGCGCCTTACGAAACCTTCGAAGCCTCCGACGGCGGGTTCGTCGTCGCCGTCGGGAACGACGAGCAGTGGCGGCGCTTCTGCGCGGCTATCGATCTGGCGCCGCTCGGCGCGGACCCACGATTCATGACGAACCGGGACCGGGTGACGCAGTATTCCGAGCTGCGACCGATTCTCGCGTCACGCCTCCGCGAACGCACGCGCGCGGAATGGCTGGAGGCGTTGACGAAGGCCGGCGTTCCCTGCGGATCCGTGCGCAGCGTAGGTGAGACGCTCACGGATCCGCAGCTCGAGGCGCGCGACATGATCGCGCAGCTCGAGCATGCCGCGGCCGGTGCGATTCGGACACTCGGAGTTCCGATCAAACTCTCCGATACTCCCGGGTCGGTCCGCACGCCGCCGCCCAGGCTCGGCGAGCACACGCATGCTGTCCTGCGAGAGCTCGGGTTCGACGACGAAGTGATTCGTCGGATCAGCGGGCAACGCCCGACCTGAAGGCACACGCCTGACCTAACCGCCTCCGCCAAGGCTCCGTCGGTCCGCCGAAGCTTCGCGCGAAGGCGGAAGGTCGTGCCTACTTTTCTACGAACGGCCCGAGTTCGGCGACGAGAAAATCGAGCACGTCGTCCTGGGTGAGGTCGACGACGGCTGCGTTCTCGCGGATGGGGCGCTCGATGGCCACGCCGCGTGAGCCGTGGGTGTAGTTGACCCGTCCGATCACCTGCGGCGGATTCAGCGACGTATCCAGCTCGATCTCGATGAAGTCGTTGCGGGAGCGCTCGGGCGTCAGGCGCAGCGCTCCCGCTGGCGTCGACACCTTGAAGGGGTAGTTCTCGGCAGTCAGCGCCTGGGCGAACATCTGGCAGACGGGCGCCGCGACCTCTTTCAGGAAGGGAACGAAGTCGCGCTCGGCGGCATCGACGTCCGCCCGGCGCGCCGCCGCCGCCTGGCGGGCCTCGACGATCCGCAGGCGCACGCGCCGGCGGACATCCGCGACTTCCACCAAATCAGGCTAGCCTTTCCACGAACGACGTGTCGAGCCCGTCGCGCCTGAGCTGCGCCACGAGCGCATCGCGCTCGACGGCGTGGCGATACGCCTCGCTCGGGTCGACCAGGCCGCCGCGCACGAGCGAGGCGAGCGCGTCGTTCAGCGGCGTCATGCCGAGCTTGCGTCCGCTCTGAAGCGCCGCCTGAATCTGAAACAGCTTGCCCTCGGCGATGAGCGATGCGACCGCCGGCGTATTGAGCAGCAGCTCGCGCGCGGCGACCCGGCCGCCGCCGCGCTTCCGAAGCATGGCCTGCGCGACGACGCCCCGGAGGGTCGATGCGAGCGCGCTTCTGATCTGCGTCCGCCGTTCGGCCGGCGTCTGCTCGATCAGCCGTTCGATCGCCGGTCCGGCGGCAGGCGCACGCAGGCCGGCGAACACCAGCCGGCCGCCCTGTGCGGCTTCGACTGCTGCCGCTACGGTTTCGGCGGAACCGAGCTCCTCGACCACGAGCACGTCCGGATCTTCCCGCATGGCCGCCCAGACGGCGGCGGCGATCTCGTCCCCTTGTCCTCTCACTTCGCGCTGGCTCACGAACGAGCGCTTCGGCTCGTGCAGGAAGAGGATTTGAGTCTCGATCGTGACGACGTGCTCGCTCCGGGTGCGATTGACGAGATCGACGAAGGCTGCGACGAGCGTGGAGAGGTCGCTGCCGCGCGGTCCGGCCAGAAGCACGAGGCCGTCCGGCACCGCCGACAACGCCTGGACTTCCTTGGAGAGACCGAGCTGCTCCGCCGAAATGGCTCGAGGCGGCAGCATCCGGAAGATCACGCCCGGCCCGCGATGATCGAAGAAGCTGAGGCAGCGGACGCGGCCGACCTCCGCCATGTCGCAGATCCACTCGGTCGTCTCGCCGGCACGCACGGCCTCGCGCGTGGGTTCCTGCGCCACGCTCATCGTGAACGCCTCGACCGTGTCAGGCGTGAGCAGGTCCTCGCCGTCGAGCGTCTGCATCTCGCCGTCCACGCGGACGACCGGCTTGGTCCGCGCCACCGCGTAGAGCGCCGACGCGCCGCGCGCCGCGGCGATGCGTAGCAGACGATCGAGATCCGACGGCGCCACGACCTGCGGCGGAGGCGCAGAGTCGCGCGGCACACGGGCGATGGGGACCACGACGGCACCACTCCCTTCCTCGAGCTCGTCTTCAGCGACCGTGTAACTCGCCGCCGGCGGCTCGCCTGGCAGAACTCGGGTCTCTTCCACCGGAGCGACATGACCGAACGTCAACTGGCCCTCGGATTCGAGGACCGCCGCTGTCGGTGCGTGTTGAGGCTCTTCTGCCACCGCCTCCGGCCGGAGATCGGCCGGCGTCGGCGACACGAGCTGGTATGCGGGTTCAGCCGGGGCCTCGACGGCAGCCGTGATCGGCGGCGGTCCGGCAGCGACCGGCGCTTCCTGCTCTTCGACCGCGAGTGTCGTGAGCCCCACGACGGGGCTCAGGGTCGGCTTTTCGATCGGGCTTACCGTTTCAGCGGCCATCGGAGCCGGTTCTTCGACCGCGACCGGGGCGGGCTCTTCGACGGCCACCGGTGCAGGCTCTTCGACGGCCACCAGTGCAGGCTCTTCGACGGCCACCGGTGCAGGCTCTTCGACGGCCACCGGTGCAGGCTCTTCGACGGCCACCGGTACAGGTTCTTCGACGGCCACCGGTACAGGTTCTTCGACAGCCACCGGTGCAGCCTCTTCGACGACCACTGGTGCGGGCTCTTCGACAGCCACCGGTGCAGCCTCTTCGACGACCTCCTGTGGCGCTTCGGCGATCGGAGTTGGCGCTGGTTCTTCAGCGCCGGCGGGGGACGTTTCGACCGCGTCGGCCGCCGTAGGCCTCACGTGCCGGATCTCGAGCCAGATGTCCTGTCCGCCACGCGCCGCGATGACGACGAAGCGCGAGCCGTTTTCGCGATTCGGGAGCTCGTGCTCGACGGCCCCGATTTCCTGCAGCGCCTGTCGCTCGTCCGCGGGGAGGAGCTGGTCCACCATCGCGCCGACGGCGTCGAGCGTGAGCAGCTTCGACGACAATTCGACCTGCCCCCACACCAGCGGCCCGCGGAACTCGTTCATCGCGGTACGCGACGTGACGACGTACGGCTTTTCGCCGACGTGCATGACGAGCGCGTCGCCGTCCAGCCGGACGATTGCAGACAGGAGCGAGTCGATCAGTGACATCGTGTGCAGGGCCGTGCGATCGCCCGCAATTCCTTCGCGGCGTCCGGCGTTCGCCGGACCTTCAACTCGAAGTGTCGGAGTCCCCACGACGGTGCTTTAGGCCGCGTGTCCTTCGTACACCCTCACCAGCTCCACCAGCTTGTATCCCCGCGTCTGATACGGCGGGACGATCCGCTCGGATCGAAGGTACTGAAGCATGCCTTCGTCTTCGTAGTCCGGCGCGCCCACGCCGGCCGCAGCCTCGAGCGCTCGCTCGAGGTCCTTCATCGTCATCGTCTTGTCCGACCGCTCCCGGGTGCCGGGCAGAAACCCGAAGCGCTTGACCGGCTCCCGGCGAGTGGTCAATTCGAAGACAACATATATCTCGTTGCTGATGAAATTGTAATCGGCGTCGGATCGGGTCGACGGCGCGTCCTCGACGCGAACAAGGCTAATCCCCGAAATAGTCTGCAATACGTCGATGAGCGTCTGGGTAAACGTCCCCTCTCCGGACCAACGCGACGTGTCCAACTGCATATTTCACGCCTTCGCCTCGTGAATAGCCATCAGCCCGCCCAGAACCGGCAGGAATCGGGCGCTGTCAAAGCCCTGCGCCTCGAGCCTCGCGACGACCGCCTCGGCGCCCGGATAGCGTTTGATGCTCTCGGGAATATAGCGGTATGTATCGGGGTCGCGGTGCAGCGCCCAGCCGACCGCGGACCCGACGGCCGTCAGGTAACTGAGGTAGACGGCCCTGACCAGCGCGTTCGCCGGGCGATTGAAGTCGAGCGACAGGAACAGCCCTCCGGGTCTGAGCACGCGGCGCACCTCGGACAGCGCGGCGTCGATGTCGGGAACGTTCCGAATGCCGTACCCGGTCGTCACGAGGTCGAAGGCGCGATCCGGAAACGGCAGCGCGAGCATGTCGCCGACGAGAAAAAGGGGACAGTCACCTTTTTTCGCGTTACGTAAAAAGGTGACTGTCCCCTTTTTCTTTGCCAGCTCCACCATCCTCGGCGTGATGTCCAGTCCGACGACGTGCGCGCAGTCGGCCGCGAGCGCGAAGGCGATGTCGCCCGTTCCGCACGCGAGGTCGAGCGCCTTCGTGCCCGGCCGCACACCCGCGAGCGCGACGAGACGCCGTTTCCACGCAGCGTCGCGCCCGTACGACAGCAGGACGGTGATCAGATCGTAGCGATCGGCAATGGTCGCGAAGAGCCGCCGCACGTAGCGGCTCTTTCCGTCAGGGGTCGAGAGGGATGTTTCGAGGTGCGGACGGCCCGTCATTCCACCTCGATGATGCCACGCATCATCGAGGCGTGCGGGTTGCAGAGATACTCGTAGCGGCCGGCGCGGTCGGGAACGCGGAACGTCACGGCATCCTCGCCGCCGCCCTGCAGACGACGCGTCGCCACCTTCCAGTCGCTGACGGCGAAGTCGTGCGTCACGCCGGGCTGTTCGTTCTTCAGGACGAGCCTCACCCGCTCGCCGGACCGCAGCCGCAGCGTCGGGTTCTCGCCCCCGGTGCCGTCAAGATAGAACGCCATGTCGCGGACGACGAGCACGACGTCGCGCGGTTTGGAATCGGCAGAGCCCGAGCCGCGCGCGAGCAGCGCGCCGACGCCGAGGCAGACGACCGTCGCCGCGACGATGAAGGACCGAGCGAACCCTGCGTGCCGGGTGAGGAATCCCATGACTCAGCCTACGAGCATCCCCGTCGAATACATGATGGCGAAGCCGGCAGCGAGACCGGCGAGCACCGGTCCGCGCGCGAAATAACGCGATATGGAGTCCTGTCCCGCCATCTGACGCGCGATCAGGTTGACGACCTGGGCGATGGCTCCCGCTCCAATCGAAAGGAACAGCACCGACCATACGGGCGAGTAGGCGAGGCCGCCGATCCACGCACCGGCGATGGTCGGCGCTCCGCCGATGACCCCAAGCAACAGAAGATCCTTGGCGGGGACGCGTTCGTGAGCGATCGGCGCGACGATCGCCAGACCCTCGGTCGTGTTGTGCAGCGTGAACCCGATGATGAGGAGCGTGCCGAGCGCCGCTTCACCGAGCGCGAACGCCGCACCGATCGCGAGCCCCTCGCCGAAATTGTGAAGGCCGATGCCGATCGCGACGAGCAGTGCCGTCACCCAACCGGCGCCGAGCCCGACGCCGACGCCGCTTGAACTGCGCTTCGACCTCAGCGCCACGCCGAGCGCCTCGAGCGCGAGAAACGCGCCGACCGCGCCGAAGAAAAACAGCGCCGGCCCCTGCAGCGAGCCGGGAATCGCATCCGCCGCCTCGAGTCCTTCGTGGGCGGCATCCGCCAGGAGGAACAGAAGTAATCCAATCGTCAGCGCCAGCAGAAAGTCCATGCCGGCCTTTCCCAGTCGTCCGACGAGCGGGAACCAGAGGAGCCCGAGCGCCACGGGAATCACGCCGACGTAGAGACCGATGAGCGCAAAGATCCCGAGATATCGCGCGTCGGGACGCGGCGTCGTGACCGCGACGCCGATCTCGTGCTCGAACGTCGTCCCCGTCGAGCTCACGACTTTCACGAAGTGAGTCTCGCCCTGGACCCAGGGATACGGAATCCGCAGCCTGGTTCGACCCAGGTGCCGCAGCTCAGACGCTCCTTCGACCGTGAACTGCCAATAGGCATCGTCGACGATGATCTGCGCGATGGTGATCGGATCGGGACCGTCGTTCATCACCGTCGCGAGAATGCCGTCGGAGTCCAGCGTGACACGCTGGAACACGAGGCGCTCGACCGGCGGATAGCCGTCGCCTCTGAGCGCCTGCGCGGGACCCCACCGCAGCAGCAGCAGCACCAGGCCGGCGAGAAGGATCAGCGGCAGAACCGCGATCAGCCAGACGCTGGCTGTGATACGAGGCTGCAGCCTCGCGTCACTTCGATCGGTCGCCAGCGTCTCAGGTTTCACGTCGGCTTCCCTCGGCCCTGAACAGGCCCATCCACCCGAGCTCCGCGAACTCGCTCTGATGGGCGTGGAACATGAAGTCCCCTGGATAGCGGAACCGCGTCTCGACGATCGCGCGCTCGCCCTGGCAGAGCATCAGCGTATCGGTGACCTCGCTCGTCGTGAGCGCGGTACCTGTTCTGAACACGTCGAAGAACATCCCGTGAAGGTGCAGGCTGTTGACCAGATCGAACTCGGTGACGTTGATGAGATAGATCCGAACGAGCTCGCCCACCTTCACGCGCACCGGCTCGTGCATGAAGTGATGCGCGACCGTGTTGACCGCGTACACCTCGTTGTCGGCGTCGAAGTTGGTGTCGAACGCGTTCATCACCATCACCATCTCGTCCGCCGCGGGCCGGCCACCCTTGGGATCGACGATGAACGCGCCGTACAGACCTTTGTGGATGTGGCGCTTCAGCGGAACCGCGTGACAGTGATAGAGGTGCAGCCCGAATGGCTCGGCATCGAACTCGTAGACGAACTGCTTGCCGGGCATGACCTGGTGCTCCGACAACGAGCCGTCCATCTCGGGTGGATGCCAGCCGTGAAAGTGCATCGTGTGCGGATGGGAGCCGCCGTTCGAGAACGTGATTCGAATGCGATCCCCTTCCGTGGCGCGGATCGTCGGCCCGGGAACCTGCCCGTTGTAGGTCCAGGCCGGGAAGAAGACGCCCGGCGCAATCTCCACCTCGCGGTCGACCCCGAAGATCTCGTACTCGCGGAAGAGGGAGCCATCGGGGCGCCGCGTTTCCCGGTAGAACTTCGACCGCCGCTCGGGCGCGAGATCGGAGAAGTTCCAGGCGCGCAGGTAGACCATCGGGTCGAAGGCCTCCGTCGAGACCCGACCGACCGCCCCCATCGCGTGGCTGGCGTGGGGAAAGGTGGCCTCGGAGCTCGGACCCTGGGCCCGGGCGGCGCGCCGCGCGAACAGACCCGCGCCGAACGTGCCTACCCCAGCCGCCTGCAGCCATGAACGCCTTGAAAGCCCCTTCATTCGACTCGTCTAATCCTAATTTTTGACAAATCAAAATATAAAGATGTATCGTTCCAAAGTCAAATGGCAGCTTCATATACGGTCGAAAACTACCTGAAAACCCTGTATCAGGCCCAGTTCGCGCTGCCCGACCACGAAGGCCTGGTCCCAATGGGAACCCTTTCGTCGGCACTTGGGGTCGTTCCCGGGACGGCGACCACCATGGTCAAAACTCTGGCTGAGTCCGGGCTCGTCCGTTACGAGCCGTACAGCGGAGTCCGCCTGACGCCCGCAGGCGAGAAGCTTGCGGCGCGCGTGCTGCGCCGGCACCGGCTCATTGAGCTGTTTCTCGTGCAGGTCATGGGAATGAGCTGGACCGAAGTGCACCCGGAGGCGGAGCAGCTCGAACACGCCGTTTCAGACCGCGTCATCGAGCGCATCGACGAGATGCTTGGCCACCCCGAGGCCGACCCGCACGGCGACCCGATCCCGGGTCCGGAAGGAACCGTCGTCCGCCAGCAGTACGACACGCTGCTCTCGTGCCCGCTCGACACGCCGGTCGCGATCCGCAGGGTGCTGGATCAGGATCCCGGATTCCTTCGCTTCATCGAGGAAAGCGATCTCAAGCCGGGGCAGACAATCACGATCGAAGAGCGCGATCCCGCGGCCGATCGAGTCCGCGTCGTCGTGCCGAACGATCGCCGCATCACGGTCGGCACTCGCGCGGCCGCCAAGGTGCTGGTTCAAACGCTGGCAGCGCTTCTCTTCGCGCTCATGTCTGCGCATGGTGCCGCGGCTCAGACACAGCCGACCGATCGGCTGCGCCCGTTCGAGATCACGGACAACTCGTTCCTCGTCGAAGAGGCCTTCAATCAGGAAGCGGGAGTCTTTCAGAGTATCTTCGGGACTGTGTTCGGCGACGACGGGTGGGCCGCAGGCTTCACGCAGGAGTGGCCGCTCGGTTCACAGACTCACCAGCTGTCGTACACGCTGCAGTGGCTCGACAGCGGCGAGGCGGTCGGCTTCGGCGACGCACTCATCAACTATCGCTACCAGGCGCTGATGGAAGGGCCCGGCCGCCCAGCCTTTTCTCCAAGGGTCAGCGTCGTGCTTCCGTTCGGGGACGTTCCCGGCGAACTAGGCGCCGGCTCGGCCGGGCTGCAGTTCAACCTTCCGTTCAGCAAGCAGACGGGCGACTGGTACTGGCACTGGAACGCGGGCCTGACGTGGCTTCCTCAGGCCCAATTCGACCTCGATCCGGGCCGTCAGGAAAATCTCTCGTCGCCCTTCCTGGCAGGGAGCGCGATCTACCGGCTGCGTCCGATGTTTAACGTGATGCTCGAAAGCGTCTGGCTCTCGCAGGAATTCATCGAGGACGCCGGCACGGGCCGGGAATCGCTGTTCACGCTGTCACCCGGCGCGCGGGGCGGGTGGAACATCGGCGACCATCAGCTGATTCTCGGCGTTGCGGTCCCCGTCACCTGGATCTCCGACGCGGCAGACGCGGGAATGTTTCTCTACTTCTCTTACGAGCTGCCCTTCAAGAGGTGACCGCCTACTGCTGCGAGTAGGCGGCGAAAGAGGTGGGCGTCTCCCAGACCCTGACCGAGACGACGTCGAGCCCGAGCGTGCGGGCCTGATCGAAGATCAATTTGGCGATTCGCTCGACTGTCGGATTGCTCTCCAGCACGTAGACGGGCTCGCCAAGCGCCTGGAGCGGCTTCACGAGCGGATCGTCCTGGCGCAGGATCATCTTGTGGTCAAGCTCGCGGTCGATCCACCCTTTCACCAGACGCTTGATGTCGCTGAAGTCCGCAACCATGTTCCTGTTGTCGAGCCGGTCGGTGCGTATGTCGATCTCGACGGCCGCGTTGTGGCCGTGCGGGTGTTTGCAGACGCCGTCGTAATCCAGCAGCCGGTGCCCGTAACAGAAGTCGATTCGCTTGGTGACGAGATACATTGAGGAAATGGTAGCGCAGTCGCTCGTTCTCTGCTCGGGCGGCCTCGACAGCGCTGTGCTCGTGGCGATTGAAGCTCGGACGTCGATCGTCCAGCCCGCCTACGTGAGCACGGGGCTGGCGTGGGAGGCGGCCGAACGGCGCGTGCTCGCGCGGCTGCTTGAAGCCAGCGACTTCGGCCCCGGCGTCCTGCCGCCGGTCGTGCTCTCGTTCGACATGCGCGACATCTATCCACCCACCCACTGGGCGATCCGCGGCACGCCACCGGCGTACGACACGCCGGACGAGCACGTGTACCTCGACGGGCGCAACATCGTCCTGCTGTCGAAGGCAGCCGTCTTCGCCGCGCGTGCACGAATCGCCCGCATCGCGCTCGGTCCTCTGGCGGGCAATCCTTTCCCCGACGCGACGCCCCGTTTCTTTCAGGCGATGCGCGAGGCGCTCTCGATCGGCCTCGACCATCCGATCGACATCGCAACTCCACTGGCGGCAATGCCCAAGGCGGACGTGATCAGGCGCGGGCTGGAGCTCGATGTTCCGCTGGCGCTCACGCTGTCGTGCATGAACCCGGGGGAGGGGGATCGCCACTGCGGGCGATGCAGCAAGTGCCGCGAGCGGCACGAAGCGTTCGTCGAGACTGGTGTTCCCGATCCGACCGACTACGCGGCTAGACCCCCGACCTCAGACTGATCGAGCCGTCGCCGCTTCGAACCTTGAGCGTGTGGCCACCACTCCCGATGCGGCCCCGCAGGGATCGATCCTCGCGCTCGCGATGTTCGTCGTTGAGATTGAACTCGGATCGAACGCGCCCGTCGCCCGTGTGCGCGTCGAGATCGGCGCTGAACTCGTCCGGGAGATAGACCAAAATCGATCCGTCGTTGGTCGAGAGCGACCAGTCGCTCGCCATCCGGCTGCCCGCTTCGGCCCTGAGCGTCAACGAGCCGTCGCCCGTCTGCACTCTCGCGCGCGCGAGCTTTCCAGTGACGCTCACGCCGCCGTCGTTCGTGGTCACTTCCACGGATCCGTCTACGTCGTCGAGCACGATCGAGCCGTCGCCGCTGTTGAGCGTCAACTCGCCGGAGATCTCGTCGCCGCGGATGCTGCCGTCGCCGGTGCGCAGCTCGATCCGGCCGTTGACGCGCGCGATTCGAATCGATCCGTCGCCGCTGCGCGCCACGATCGCGCAGTTGCGCGGAACGGTGGCAATGAAGCGAACTTCTCTCGAGACGTTGAGGCCGATGCCGATGAACCGGTCGCCGCCGATGGGCCGGCGCGCCTCGAGCTCGATCCGGTTCTCCTCCTGGCTGACGGCAACCTCGAGCTGGTCGATCGCCTCCTTCGTCGGGCCCCGCTTTTCGATCTCGACGAGCACTTCGGGCTGATCCCACGAGCGAATCTCGATGGCGCCGTCGAACGTCGTGAGGCGCAGATCTGGTTCGCCGCTGACAGTGAACCGGCGCTCTTCGCGGACGGTTTGACCCTGGGAGTCGACGTTGACCACGCACGCGACGGAGAGCACTGCGGCCGCGACAGAAAGAGAGCGGAGGGCAACGTGCATGAGTGTTCCTCAGTTATCTAGACGGGTTCCCGGGTCCAAGGTTCCACGGTGCCGGTGATTTCCTTGCTTCGCCCGTCGTAGACGAGGACGCCGCCGATCCAGGTTTGAGCGACCTTATACGTGCGATCGAGGACGGTCAGGTCCGCAATCGCGCCTGGCGCGATGACGCCGTGACCGTGCAGACCGAGCTCCCGTGCAGGGGTCGTCCCGCACAGGATCGCCGCATCGACCGGCGACAGTCCAACACGGCCCACCAACCGCTCGAACGCGCGGTCCATCGTGAGCACGCTCCCGGCGATCGTTCCATCGTCCAGGTACGCCGTTTCGCGGACGGTGATCCGACGCCCACCGATCGAGGCGTGAGAGCCGGTCGGCAGGCCGGCGCCGGCCGTGGCGTCCGTGATCGCCATCACTCGCGGCGCCCCTTTCGCGGCGATCGCAAACCGCATTACCGCCGGATGCACGTGAACGCCGTCGCAGATCAGTTCGGCGGCGATCTCGTCGGCGTCCAGCGCCGCGCCGGCAAGGCCCGGCGCACGATGCGACATCGGCGGCATGCGATTGAAGAGATGCGTCGCGTGGCGGGCGCCGGCGTCGATGCCGGCGCGCGCTTCGTCGAACGTCGCGCCCGAATGCCCGAGCGAGACGCGATGGCCGGCGGCGACGAGCCGTCGAATCAGATCGAGCCCGCCATCGAGCTCGGGGGCGAGCGTCACGATGCCGACGTCAGGCCTGGCGCTATCGATCTCCGCAAGAATGTCCGCAGCTGAAAACTCCGACGGGTTCGAGGAGGTTCGAGTGGGTTCGACCGGGTTCGATTCGGTTCGGGGTCGTGGAGGTCGACGGAGACACTCGACGGGCTGCGCGCCCGCGTACTCCGGGTTGATGAAATTGCTTTCGAGATGCGCCGGAAGGACGCGAGCCGAGCTTGGCGACGGCGACGTGCGGGCGTCCCGTACGCCGGCCAGCATTCGACCGAGCACATCGGGACCGCACGCGAGGCTCGTCGGGCAGAAACCGGCGACGCCGTATCGGGGAAGCCGCGCGGCGATGCGCCGGACGGCGTCGTGCGAATCGAGCGTGTCGACGCCGTCCACCCCATGGACGTGGACGTCGATGAACCCTGGAACGATCAGATGGTTGTGGAGATCGTGACGCTCGGCACGCGCGTCGCTCGGCCGCTGACGATCGACGATCTCCGAGATCTTGCCGGCATCGACGACGAGTGTGCCGCCGGTGATGATGCGATCGGGCAGCACGATGTCGGCGCCGGACAGAAAGATCATGCGGTGTCGATCACTCGAACTGGGTGTCCAGGTGCCACTGAAGCTTCCGGCCCGACAGGGGCGTGGCCGCATCCGCCGCCGGGCGGAACACCTCGCGATCGGTCCGGGCGACGAGCATCATCAGCGCGCGCTCGTCGGGCGCCTGGAAAACGATCACGCCGCCGCTTTCCTCCGGCGGGAACCGGCGATCGTCGAAGTAGTCGCGGTCGAGCGTGACGATCGTGCGGCGCAGCTCGCGGGCCAGCCGATAGTGCTGGCCGTCGGGGGCGCGGCGCAGATCGTCATGCTCGATGACGAACAGCACGTCCCAGCCGAGCGACTGCCGCATGTAGGCCACCACGCCGGCAGGGATGTTCGCGTCGGCGTAGATGCGAGGCGCCGACGGCTGTTCGTCGACGATGAGGCCGAGCTCGGAAGCTAAGGTTCCCATTTCTTCAGAATTCAGAATACAGAATCCAGAATAGAGAATTCAGCTATCAGCATCAGCAGTGCGCTAGCGGTGTCTCTCGAGGTCCGGCATGAGCGCGGGATCGTCGGACGGCTTGCGTTCCGTCTTCGCCGCGGCGCCTTGTCGCTTCAATTCGGCGACGAGCGCGTCGCGCTGGTGGTAGAGCTCCTTCCTCTCGCGCCGGCCGCGATCGGAGCCGATTGCGTACTCGCAGAAGAGTGGAAACGCGATCGTCGAGTCGCAATAGGCGACGACCGTGTCGGGAAGCACGCCTGGGTTCACTTTCCCCCAGCTCACCGCTTCGGAAGGCGTCGCGCCCGACAGCCCGCCCCAGACGACCTGGTCGGTCGTGATCTGGATGAAGAACTCGTTCCCGCCTTTGGGGATGCCGTACACCTCCCAGAGCGTCGGCTGCCCCTGCAGGTAGAAGTTCTTGGGCGAGCCTCCGCCGAGGATCACACAGCCGTTCTTCTTGCCCGCGAGGATGATCGCGCAGATCTCGTTGACGTCGCGGTTTGGATCGATCATCAGCGTCCCGGCGTTCATCAGCTCGTGCCAGGCGATGTTCATGCCGATCGAGCTGTCGCCCGGCGACGAGGTGTAGATGGGAACGCCGAGGGCCGCGGCGCGCGCCACGACCGAGTACTCTTCGCAGCCGGGGTACCGCGCTGAAAGATCGCGTCCGAGCCGATAGTGGAACTCGGCGGTGCTCATCGCGCCTTCGAGACGCTCGCGTACGAGGAAATCACGAATGTACTCGTCTGTCTCGAGCAGCACGGTCGCCGGAAAGAGGACGTCGTAGATCCGGATGACGCCTGCCTCGTACAACTCGACGTCGTCGAGAAACGGCGAGCCACGGCGCAAGGTGAAGTTCAAGGCGTAGTGCAAATCGTGGTACAGATTCGCGCCCGTGCTGATGATGAAGTCGACGAGTCCGCGCTCCATCACCTCGATCACGCAGCCGCCGAGGCCCGCCGGCGTCATCGCGCCGGCGATCGTCAACCCGATGGTCGTGGCGTTGTCCGGATCCAGCATCTTGTCGGTGAAGATGCGGCACGCCTCGCCGAGGCGGCCGGCGTTGAAGGCCTGGAACCCGTTCTCGATGAGATCCCGGACGTCCTTGCTGCCACGCGGACGGTAATAGCTGATGGGACGACCCTTCAGGTAGTCGCCGGCGGAGTGACCGGGCGCGCCCGGAGCGCGGTGCGGCACGGGACGATTCTCCTCTCGTGGCCTAGGATACACGCAGTTGCACGGATCCACCTGTAAACGCTTGACAGGCGGCGAGGCGGTCGGCGACTCTGGATCCTTCCCCAGTTCGGCTCCCCGCCGAGAGATGCGATTCCATGCAGGATTGGTCGTCAGCCGCGTCGATCGCCGCGCTCCTCGTCGCGGTGGTCGTGATCGTCGCCGTGCTGATCGTCTGGTGGAAGGGACGGGTTGCCGTGTTGCCCGACGCGCGCGTCTTTCGCGCGAGCCGCTTGAGCCGCGGGAATCGCCTCTTCCCGACGCAGGTGATCATCTCTCCCGCGAGCGTGCTGCACTATACGCCTCAATGGATCGGCAAGCTGGAGCACTCGATCCACATGGCACACGTCGCGTCGGTCCGAATCGACACCAATCTCCTGTTCTCGGATGTCTTCATCGAGACCACCGGCGGCGCGAGCCCGATCCGCTGCCGGGGTCACCACAAGAAGGATGCGGTCGAGATGAAAGGCCTGATCGAGCGGTATCAGACGGAGTATTATCGGGGCCAGCCAACCCGTGGATAAAGTAAGCGCGCCCGCCCGGAAGGACCCGACGGCCGACCAGGCCGCCGACCTCGAATCGCGCTTCCACGCCCTCGTCCAGTCGCCGCTGCGGGCGGGCCTGCTCCGTTTCCTTCAGGCGCGACCGGCCGAATCGTTCGACGTCGAGGCGCTGATGCAGACGTTCGGGCGCATGCGGCTGGACGTGGAGAACTGCGTCCGCGAGCTCGTCGGTTTCGGCCTGGTTCAGCGGGCTCCCGGCGGTGCCGGGAAGTACATCTACCAGAACCCGGCGAACCCCGCCCTCGCCAACCTGATCGATCAGTTCGTCCACAGCCGCGCGATCATGTCGCACGAGGACCGCTCACCGGCGGTCCAGCGCTTCCGCGAGATGATCGGCCGCGACGAGAAGATGCTGATCGTCTTCGAATGGATCCGCACCGCCGCCAAGTCGGATATCTCGGTGCTGATCCTCGGACCGACTGGGTCCGGCAAGGAAGTCGTCGCCCGCATGATTCACGAGTTGAGCCGGCGCGGCTCGAACCGCTTCCAGGCCGTGAACTGCGCGGCGCTGCCGGACACGCTCTTCGAGTCGGAGATCTTCGGCTACGAGAAAGGCGCGTTCACGGGCGCGCACGATCGCAAGCCGGGCCGCCTCGAGCTCGCGAACAACGGCACGCTCTTCCTCGACGAAATCGGCGACCTCTCGATTGTCGCGCAGGCCAAGCTGCTGCGCGTCCTCGAGGAGCGCCGGTTCGAGCGGCTCGGTGGCAACCAGTCGATCGAGGTGAATTTCCGGCTGATCTCGGCCACCAACCGGCCGCTCGATCAGTTCGTGCGCGACAGCCGCTTCCGCGAAGACCTCTATTACCGCGTCAACGCGTTCTCGATCCGGCTGCCGTCGCTCAGGGAAAGGACGTCAGATATTCCCGTCCTTGCACAGCGCTTCCTCGCGCGGTACTGCGCCGGCAACGGGCTGCCGCTCGACGGCAAAGTCTTCGCGAAGGACGCCACCGAACAGCTGATGCACTATCACTGGCCGGGCAACATCCGGGAGCTCGAGAGCACGGTCTCGCGCGCGGCGCTGTCGTCGCCCGATCGCCTGATCCGCGGGTCAGACATCGAGTTCCTGCACGCCAGCGAAGCGCCGATCGAATCCGCGCGCGAGCGGTTGCCGTCGTTGCGCGACGCCGAGCGCGCGCACATCGCGCGCGTGCTCGACACGGTCAACTGGAACAAGAAGCAGGCTGCCGCCGTGCTGGAGATCAGCCGCGGAACGCTGTATCGAAAAATCGTCGAGTACGGGCTCGAACACGAGCCAACGACGTCTCGAGGCAGAACACGACGACCGGAGGAATGACGCGCTCGAGACCTTAAATCGCTGATTACAAGTTAGTTATTGCGTGTGCCGTTTTTGAACAGACTTGTCGGTCGCTCAGCCGTTTAGAATCAACGATTTACGGGGACAAGCGTCGCAGGACTGTCGCGTACTGGAACACGCACCGGGCCATGCGTCATTCCGGCCACTCCACAAGCCGAACGCGTGGGCAGCAACTGTAAGTAGGACAACTAGTTAGGAGATCAACCCGTCGGAGCCGCCGCGGGCAGATCGTTTGCATTTCGCCGCGCGTTTCGACTGCGAAATCCTGCGAAAAATGCTCTCAAAACATCTCGCAGCCCTCCTCGTGAGTGTCCTCTGCGCCGCGCCGGCGTTTGCTGGCGCCGCCGGAGACCTCAAGCTCGACGAACCGCTGCGGGTGCGTGCCCGATCGCCGCGCGGGACCGTTCGCGTGATCGTTCAGACTGCCGGCGGCGCCGCCGTCGAGCGGAGCGCACGGTTGGTCAGCCGCCTCGGCGGCCGGCCAGGCCGGCGTCTGTCGGCGCTTCGCGCCGTGAGCGCCGAGGTTCCGGAGTCGGCGCTCGCCGCGCTCGCCGCTGACGGCCAGGTCCGTAAGGTGAGTCTCGATCGCGAGGTCTGGCCGACGATGGATCGGACGGGAGCGACGATTGGCGCGCCTGCCGTCCGCGAAGCGCTTGGCGTCGACGGCACCGGCGTCGGGGTAGCAATCGTCGACTCCGGCGTCACCGGGTGGCACGACGATCTCGGCTTCGGTCCCCTAGCGTGGTTCCAGGATTGGACCGGTACCGGACAGCGCATCACCCACTTTGCCGACTTCGTCGGCGGCTATCCCGACCCCTACGACGATTACGGTCACGGAACACACGTCGCGGGCGTCATCGCCGGCAACGGCGAGTCGTCCGGCGGCGCGCGCGCCGGCGTTGCGCCCGGAGCCAGCCTCATCGCGCTGAAGGTCCTCGACCGCAACGGCCGCGGCTATATCAGCGACGTGATTGCCGCAATCGATTACGCGGTCGCCTACCGCGACTACTTCAACATCCGGGTGCTGAATCTCTCGGTTGCGGCAGGCGTCTACGAGTCGTACGACACGGATCCGCTTACGCTCGCGGCAAAGCGCGCAGTCGAGAAAGGCATCGTCGTCGTCACCGCCGCCGGGAACTTCGGGGAAAACGCCGAGCGGCAGACGCAGTACGGCGGCGTCACGTCGCCCGGCAACGCACCCTGGGTGCTGACCGTCGGCGCGTCGAGCCACATGGGTACGGCGCCGCGCGCCGACGACACGGTAGCCGGGTTCAGCTCGCGCGGTCCGGGCCGGTTCGACTACGCCGCGAAGCCCGACATCGTCGCTCCGGGCGTCGGCCTGGTCTCGTTGAGCGAGCCGCGCAGCACGCTGTACCGCACGCGTCCCCAGAATCGCGTCTGGGGACTTCTCCAGGGTGGACAGGCTCCCTATCTGAGCCTCTCCGGAACGAGCATGGCGGCGCCCGTCGTCGCCGGCACGGTCGCCTTGATGCTGCAGGCGAACCCCACGCTCACACCGAATGCGGTCAAGGCGATTCTCCAGTACACGGCGGAAACGCGATCGAGCTACGACCACCTGACGCAGGGCGCGGGCTTCCTGAGTACGCGCGGCGCGGTGGAGCTGGCCTCGGCGATGGCCGGCTGGACGCCGGAGCCGATCGACTCGTCAGCCTGGAACAAACACATCATCTGGGGCTCGCACCGCGTCGGCGGTGGAGCGCTGGACGCCGGCGCGAATGCCTGGGCAACCAACATCGTCTGGGGCACGGTCGCGACACCCGATGGCGAAAACATCGTCTGGGGGACGCTGTGCCAATCGGCCGACTGTGCCGATACCGTCTGGGGCACGGCCAGCGGCGAGAACATCGTCTGGGGAACGGTGGGTGACGGCGAGAACATCGTCTGGGGCACCGCCGGCGAGCACGAGAACATCGTCTGGGGCACCGCATGCGGCGGCAACGACTGCGAGAACATTGTGTGGGGCACGGTCGACGGCGAGAACATCGTGTGGGGCACGGTCGGAGGCGAAAACATCGTCTGGGGCACGGCGCATCCCGGCAACGTCGTGTGGGGGACCCGGGCGCGGAGGTAGGTGAGATGGCAACGCGCATTCGACGAAAGGCAGTCTGGGGCAACTAGCCTTCTCTTCATGTTCAGACAGCTCCCGCTGGCCGCACGAATCTACGTCGGCGCGGTCATCGGCGTGGGTTTCGTTCTCCTTGTCAATTACCTGCCGGAAGCGAAATTCGACCGGCCGGTGATGTTCGCGGCCCTGTTGGGCCTGTCGGCACTCACGTCGGTTTTCAAAGTCAATCTGCCGCTCGCACGACGCGCATCGACGATGTCGGTGTCGTACGCGGTGGATTTCGCCTCGCTGCTGATCCTCGGGCCAAACGAAACGATGCTGGTGGCAGCGGCGAGCGCGTGGAGCCAGTGCACGTTCCGGATCAAGGAACGGAACCCCACGCATCGAACGCTGTTCAGCATGGCCTGCCTCATCATCACCGTACAGGCCGCGGGACGTGTCTATCTGGCGATGAAAGGCCAACTGGGCGCCGTTGACCTGGATACGATCGAAGGTCCGCTGGTGGGCGCCGCCACCACGTATTTCGTCGTCAACACGATGACGATCGCGACCGCGATCGCGTTGACGAACCGCCAGCAGCCGATTATCCGCGTCTGGAACGAGAACTTCCTCTGGAGCGCGCCGAGCTACTTCGTGGGCGCGCTCGCGGCGGCCGGCGCCACCTGGATCCTCGAGAAGTCACTGCTCTTGCTGGCGCCGCTCGCGGCCGCGCCGCTCTATCTCACGTATCGCACGTATCGGGTGTATCTCGGACGCATCGAAGACGAGCAGCGGCACGTGCAGGAGATCTCGGACCTGCACCTCGCGACGATCGAGGCGCTCGCGCTCGCCATCGACGCGAAGGATCAGACGTCGCAGACGCACATCCGGCGCGTGCAGCTATATGCGGCCGAGCTCGCACGCTCCATGGGCATGTCCGCCAACGAGATCCAGGGCGTGAAAACCGCGGCGCTGCTGCACGACATCGGCAAGCTGGCGGTGCCCGAGCACATTCTCTCGAAGCCGGGGCCGCTCACTCAGGAAGAATTCCAGAAGATTCGAGCGCATCCGAAAGTCGGCGCCGAGATCATCAGCGCGGTTCCATTCCCGTACCCGGTGGCGCCGCTGATCCTCTGCCATCACGAGCGCTGGGATGGGAAGGGCTACCCTGCGGGGCTCAAGGGAGACGAGATTCCGCTCGGCGCGCGCATTCTGTCGGTCGTCGACTACTTCGACGCGCTGATGGCCGAACGGCCCTATCACAAGGCGATGAGCTTCGACGCCGCCGTCGGGCTCCTGAAACAGGAAGCGGGCAAGGGGCTCGATCCTGTCATCGTGTCCCGGTTCGTCGAGATGCTTCCCGATCTTCAGGCGCAGGCGGCGACACTCGAGCAGGGCGCGATCCGGCGCCTCACGTTCGACGAAAAGCCTTCAGACGTGGGCCGTCCCGCGACGGGTCTCTCGCCCGAGCCGGCGCGCAAGAACGTCTTCGAGGACATCGCGCTCGCGCACCGCGAGATCTACGCGCTCTACGAGATCGCGCAGGCGATGGGCACGAGCCTTGGTGTCGCGGACACGATGGCGCTGATCTCGGCAAAGCTCAGCAACCTCGTACCGTTCTCGTGCTGCGCGCTGTTCCTCCACGACGAGGAGGCGGATGCGCTCCGGTGCCGATTCGCTACCGGCGTCGACGCCGAGATCATCCAGCAGGTGACCGTGCGGAGCGGTGAGGGCCTGACGGGCTGGGTAGCGAGGAACCGCCGGCCGCTCGTCAACGCCCGGCCGAGCGCCGACATCGAAGCCGCCGGGCTGCCGCACCTCGCGACGACGCTGCAGTCCGCGCTCGTGTGTCCGCTGGTCTTCAGCGAGAGATTCATCGGGACGCTGTCGGTCTACCACACTGAGCCCGCGTTCTACCGCGAGGATCATCGCCGTCTGCTCGACCGCGTGTCGGAGCAGGCGTCGGCCGTCATCAACAACTCGATCGTGTTCGAGCAGACCCAGGAAGATTCGCTGACCGATCCGCTCACCGGCCTACCGAACACACGGTTCCTCTTCATGCACCTGAGCCGCGAGCTCGCGCGCGCCGAGCGGCTGAAGTCGGAAGTGGCGCTGCTCGTGATGGACCTCGATCACTTCAAGGACATCAACGACAACCACGGCCACCACGTCGGCGACCGGGCGCTCTGCGAGGTCGCGCGGGTGCTGCGCGCCGCGATCCGTCCTTACGACATCTGCGTGCGCTACGCCGGCGACGAGTTCATCGTGGTTCTATCGGGCTGCAGCCCCGACGAGGCGGAACAGAAGCGCCACGAGCTGCAGCGCGCGATCGACGACGTCTATTTCGAAGCGCGGCCGGGAAAGCGGCTCGCGCTCGGGATCAGCGTGGGATTCGCGGTCTTTCCGCAGGACGGCGAGTCGTACGAGACGCTGCTCGCTACGGCCGACAGCCGGATGTATCAGGACAAGGTCACGCGCAAGCGCCGCGCCTCTTCACGCGGTTCACACCCGTCTGAGAAACCGCTCTTTGCCCTGACCGAGGTCAGCGACGTCGAGATTCAGCGCGCTGCGGCAGGCGTGCTCTGATTCCCGCTTACTCGACCCAGTCAGCCGTTCGTCCTTGAAGCCCGGCGACGACGAACGCAACGCCGGTCGCGCCGAGGATCAGCCCGAAGCCGTCCGTCAGTGCTGATTCCCACGCAAACTCGAACAGCCACAACGCGCCGGCCGGCGCTACAAGTGCGAGGCCTACCGCGATTGCCGCGCGGCGCGAATACGCGCGCCTCAGTACGAAGCCTCGCAGTCGTCTCAGCATGTCGGGCCCTACTGAATTCTGTATTCTGTATTCTTAATTCTTAATTCTAGATGTCTTCCACCATGACGCTGCGTGTGGCGGGCCTCCGCACGGCCACGCCTGGTACACGCATCGTCCGCCTCGCCCTGGGTCCTCAGCCATTCGAGTTTCTCGCGGGTCAGGCGGTGCTCATCGGAGCGCCAGGCCAGGATCAGCCGCGCCCGTACTCGATCGCCTCCTCGCCGGAGGAGACCCGCCGAACGGGGCTGCTCGAGTTCCTGATGAAAGTGGACGACGGCGGCGACCCAGGACCGCACCTGCGGGGTCTCGCGAGGGGCATGAACGTCGAGGTCGTCGGCCCGTACGGCACGTTCGTCTTCCCGCCAGACCCTCCCGAGCGCCGCTTTCTGTTCATCGCCGGCGGCACCGGCATCGCGCCGCTCCGCTCGATGCTTCGGCACGCGCTGGCCTCACGCGTACCGGGAGAGTTCGCCGTTGCCTACAGCGCGCGCACGCCCAACGACTTCGCGTACCGCGACGAGCTTCGGCGCCTGGTGCGTGCTGGCCGCATCCGCCTGGAGCTGATGGTGACGAGAGAAGCGCCGCCCCGATGGCGAGGGCACCGAGGTCGCGTCGGTCAGCCGCGGCTGACGCCGCTCGTGACCGACCCTGCGACGCTGTGCTTCATCTGCGGTCCGCCGCCGATGCTGGTCGAGATGCCGCCGATCCTGACGGCGCTCGGAGTACCCAGCGATCGAATCCTTATGGAAACCTGGTGACCGACGTCATCAGATTCCCATCACCTGGAATCCGGCGTCGACGAAAAGGATCTCCGCGGTGACGGCCCGGCCCGAAGGGCCGAGGAGAAAGAGCGCGGCATCGGCGACTTCGGCCGTTTCCACGGTCCTTCGGAGCGGCGCCCGGTCGCGATACTGCTGGAGGATGCCGCTGAAGCCGGAGATGCCGGACGCGGCGAGTGTCTTGATCGGTCCCGCCGAGATGGCGTTCACGCGGATGCTCTTCGGGCCCAGCTCCGACGCCAGGTAGCGCACGGTCGCCTCGAGCGCCGCCTTCGCGACGCCCATGACGTTGTAGTTCGTGAAGACGCGCTTGCTGCCCAGGTACGTCAGCGTCAGGATGCTGCCGCCGCCGCGCTTTTCCATTAACGGCACCGCGCCACGAGCCAGCGCGATCAGCGAGTACGCGCTGACGTCGAGCGAGATGCGGAACGCCTCGCGCGTCGTTTCGTAAAACGGCGCGGCGAGCGACTCGCGGGGCGCGAACGCCGCGCCGTGCACGAGAAAGTCGAGGCCGCCGAACTCGCCGTCCAGCTCGACGAAGACGTTTTCAATCTGCGCGTCACTGGTGACGTCGAGCGGAAGCAGCAGTGGATCTTTCAGCTCAGCGGCGAGCTCGCGGACGTTCTCCTCGAGCCGCTCCCCCTGGTACGTCAGCGCGAGCCGTGCCCCGGCCGCGGCTGCGGCCTGCGCGATGGCCCAGGAGATCGAACGCTTGTTGGCGACTCCGACGATGAGTCCGTGCTTGCCCGCGAGCTGCGTCATTTCTTCGGCGGAAGGTACTTCTTCGGGAACTTCGCCATCACAGTGTAGTTCGGATCGACGACGTTCGCGATGCGCGAGTGGCCGACCTGCGACACGATCTGATAGGCCTCCATCTTTTCGAAGCCGTACTCGGCGACCAGCCAGTCGATCAGCTCCACCTGCGCGATTCGAAACGCGTCCACGAGTGGCCGGCCGCTGCCGGCCACCATGATGTCCTCCGCGTCCTCGTACCGCGGCCAGCGGATCTGCTTGCCCTTGATCAGATCCAGGTGAAGCGTGACGTCCATCGTGGTCTCGAGTCCGGAGCCGCAGATCTCTCCGTCCCCCTGGAGCGCGTGGCCGTCGCCGAAATAAAAGTACGCGCCTTCATGGAAGATCGGCAGATACACGGTTGTGCCCTCGCGCGCGTCGGGCGAATCCATGTTGCCGCCGAAGTCGCCGGGCCAGAGTCCGCCAAACGCCTCCTCGCCTGCCGGCGCGACCGCGAGCCGCCCCAGCATCGGACTGAGCGCAACCTCGATCCGCTTGGAGGCCGAGTTCGGCAGCTCGAGGATGCCGACGTTCCGCGCGCGATCGAGCGTCCAGACGAACCGCCGCGCCGGCATCGGATCGTTCAGCATGCGCGTCCGATTGTCCGAAGCCACGGCGCTGATCCCGTTCGGCCGGACATTGGACACCGCGGTGTCGCGGTTCGGGCGAACCTTGATGATCCGCACGACCAGCGTGTCGCCGGGCGTAGCTCCTTCTATGTAGAAGGGGCCGACTTCGCCCGGCCACGAGCCGCCATCCTTTTCATAGTAGTCGCCGGGTCTGGAGAACGTGCGGGACTCGACGGTGTCTCCCGGCGTGATGCGGAGGACGGGCGGCCTCACGGCGAACGTCTGCACGCCCTGCGTAGGTTCGAACTTGACGACGTCGGCCGACAGGGGAGAAGCCGACAGGCACGAGGCAGCCACGAACCAGATCGCGCGACGCATGGTCAGCGTGATCGCTTCTTCTGCCGGCCGCCGTGCTGAGGGTGCGCACCGCCGCGATTGAACCGTCCGCCTCCCTGGGGTGCCCCGAAGCGGTGCCCGCGTCCCGCGCGTCCCTGGTCGCGGAAGCCGCGCGAGCCGGGCTGCCGAATCGTAAAGTCCGGCGCGGGGCGTTCCTTCGGGATGCCTTCAGGGCGTGGCAGCGTGGCGCGGATCAGCGACCGGCGCACCGGCCCCTCGTCGCGGGGAGCAGCGTCGGGCGCGTCCCCCGGGCCCTCCTCGGAGCCTGGCAGATCGCCGTTCGAGCTCACGGTGGACGCGCCGGGCTCGACGACTTTCGACGGGGCAGCGTCGGTCTGATCGCTCATACCGGACAAAACCTCGTTGTAGAGGGCTTCTGGGCTTTCCTTCCGCCGTCGCTTGGGCGCGCTACCACCTTTGTAAGCGTGCTCCGCGTCGCACGCCGTGCATCGCGTCTGCTGAATGGCGTCCGCCACCATCGCGACGACGGCGTGGTCGGTCACCCGCCGCTCGCGCGGACAATAGTCATCGACGATGTCACCGACCCGCAGGCGGCGCTGCTCCACGAAAACCCCCGGGACAGACCTATGGGAGGAATGAGAAAACTGGGTTGCGCAGGTGGGGCGAGTCTATCAGAGCCCCTGCCGGGGGCGCAAATGGATGGCGTCCACCCATTCGAGCGCCTTGTCGAGTGTCGCGTCGCGGCCGCGCGCGAGCGCCTCCCGCGAAATCGCCACTTCGACGTCCGGGATCACGCCACGGCCCTCGAGGCGATCGCCCGTTGCGGTCACGAAGTCACCGAAGGCGTGAACGAGGATGTCGCCGTTCGGCAGGCGGTCGAACAGCGCCGGAAGCGCCTGGCCCATCGTCTGGGTGCCGAACACGCGGGCGCGCCCGAGCGACTGCATTCCGCCCGTGAAACATTCCGACGCGCTGCCGGTCAGTCCATCGACGAGGATGGCGACCGGACCGGCATACGGTTCGACCGCCTTGCCCGACGCGTTCACACGCCGCGGGTTCGCCATCAGCCGCAGCTCCCCGTCGCGCGTCTTCATCCTGCCGAGGAGAACGGGCTCGGAAAGGAAGTGACCCGAGAGGCCCATCACCATCGCGGCCAGCCCGCCGGGGTTGCCGCGCAGATCGATGACGATTCCCGACGCCGTCCGGAACTCGTCGATGGCGCGCTGTACGAACCCGTCGACCGGCGTCATCCATGCGTTGAACCGGATGAGCCCGACCGTTCGACCGCCGGCCGTCGTCAGCGCGCGGCTGTAAGTACGCACCGCGAGCATCGGAAAGTGGCCGATCTGAACGCGCTCGCCAGGCTCGGGATCGCGCCGCACAATCACGCCGCGCGGAGTGCCCGAGCCATCGTCGAATGCAATCTCGACCTGGGACCCGATGGGGCCGCGGACGTACGCCGTGAGCGTGCGCCATGCTTCGAAGCGGCTCAGCGCGGTCAGGCGTGAACGATCGAAGGGGCTCAGGATCTGGCCGACGGTCCTCCCGCCGACCGATGCGATCGCCCACCCGGCTTCCACCTTGCCCGTAGCCGGTCCGTCCGGATCGACGGCAACGACGATCGCCTCGCTCCCATCGAGCCGGAAGTCGAACCCGGGCCAGCCGGATTGATCGGCCGGTGCGTCACCGTCGGCAACTCCGCCGCTCGGCACGAGGGCGAAATGCGATTGACCGAGGCGCGCGAGCATGTCGCGGATGACTCCACGCAGCGCATCTGGCGTCGAGGCGGCGAGCGCGTGGGGGCGGAGCTCGTCACGGACCTTCGGCCAGTCGACGCCGTTGAAGGTCGTGTCGAAGTGCGTGTCGTTCACGATCTGCCAGACGCGATCGAAGGTCTCGACGCCCGCTTCCTGGGCGGCGGCGGCCAGGCATGAAGCGGCTGCGACAGCCGTCAGGATCGGGCGGATGCGCGTGCGGATCGGAAGGTATCGGCGCGGGATCACTTGACGAGCGCGCGGATCGCCTGCGGCAGCTCGAAGCTCGATGCCGCGACGCCGCCGAACTCGACGCTGCTGATCGTGAGAACCTGTTCGGCCCCCATCGCACGCTGAACCTGGCGCGTCGGAATCTTCAGCCCGTCGAACGCCCGGTAGTCGGACATCACGTTCGTCGCTTTCACGGATCCAAGCGGCGACTCGCGCGTGACGACCGAGCCGACGAGGAAGCCGGTCTCGACGTCGTAGAACTCGAAGTCTTCGTCGCCGGTCTTTCTGAGCGCGCGGACCTTGTACGCGGGCCGTCCTTCGAAGTCCGTCCGTTCGACCGTCTCGAGCGCCTGGAAGCCTTCCTCGTGAAGCGCCGCATCGAAGTCGGACTCGAACCGGAGCTGCTCGAGCTGTTTGCCCTGAAGCAGCATCGGCCCCGTGATCGGGCTGACGATCCAGCCGGTCGAACCGTCGTAGCCGGTCTGCATTTCGCCGAGACCTTCGAGCGTGACTTTCAGCAGAAAGCGATCCGGCCGCGCGGCGACGAGCTCCAGCGTTCCAGTGATGCCCTGCGCCGGCATTGAGAACGTTCCCACGGCGCGGCGTGAAGCATGTTTGAGCACCACCTCGCGGCCGCCGATTGCGTCGACGTACTTGGCGATGATGTCGCCCGCGCGCGGTAGCGGCGGCGGCCCCTGTGCAACAGCAGGCGCCCTGATGCCCAACGTCAGCGCCAGCACGGTGACCAGAGACACGACAGGCGCCCAGCGGCGCGATGCAGTTGAATGCACGGGTGCTTTCAGTGTAACACTCAGGGGGCGCCACCACATGCTCAAGGGTACCCGGCCGGGCATCGTTCAGCGGATTCAACCCGTCAGCATACACGGACAGATCTCGCTCGATCTGTACGTCACCGATCCGGACGAACCGGACGCGCAGGCTCGCGTCGCGCGTGTCGGCGAGGAGTCGGTCCCGCGCGGCCTCGAGCCTGGCGATCGCGTCGTCCTGCACTACATGCTGGGCGTCGTGACTAATGTGACCCGCGAGTAGCGCGCCGCCGCGCTTTCAGATAGACCTCGATCGAGTCCGGCCTTGGATTCGCGAACGACAGGCGGATTCGTCCATCCTCTTCCTGCGTCACGACCGCGGGCATGGCGCTCGCGGTCAGATACCAGCCTTCCGGGAGCACGACGTCGTTTAGCGGGCGGCCGAACGTTCGATGCCACACGAGCTCGTCACCGATCGTTGCGTAGCGGCCGGGATCGACGTAGGTCTCCTCGATTCGCATACGGACCGACTGCCCCTTCTTGACGGCCGGGAATCGAATGACGACCGCCTCGCTGTCCGCCTGCACCGGTTCGCCGATGTCGATCTTTGCCTTCGTAATGGCGTCGCCTTTGAGCGTCTCGACCTGCAGCTTCTCGCCGGTGTCGAGAACCGTCGCCGACGGGTTCGTCACGGTGCTTCCACGCCGCACCACGTTGACGTAGCGATCGATGCCTTCGCGCGTCTCGGTGTAGTCGTGGTAAAGCCGGAACGCGTGTGTCTCCGGCTGCTGCAGGAAGTACACGATTTCGCGATCCTGGAAGGCACGCTCCGGCGGCGTGACGCTCCTCAATGGTTGTGCGCGGGGTTCGGGGTCTGCGGTGGCCGCCGGGCTCGGCGTCGCCGGCTTCGCCTGGGTGGTCGACAGAGCCGCGCGCTGAACCCGCTTCGCGCGCAGCGTGAGCGCGGCGGCTGATGGATAGGTGTTGAAGAAGCTGATGAGAACACGACCGTCCGCCTCTTCGATCACCTGTGACGGAACGCTGCAGCCGACGAGCTCGTGTCCCGCGGGCAGCACCACGCTGTTGCGGGGGATGCCGAGCGAGCGCGTGAATACGACGGCATCTCCTTCGGTGAAATACGACTTTGGATCCTTGTAGGTCTTGAGGATCCGGATGCGTGCGCCTCCTCCGTCGGGTACCGGCCGGGCGAGGTGGACCTTGATGTACCGCGTGTCGGTGTCCGCCCTCGCGAAACCCTGCTCCCTCGCGCTGGCGCCGGAGACCTCTTCGAACTTCAGCGGGGCGCCGGTCATCAGATCGACGACCGACTCGTCGCTCGCTTCGCTGCCGGGCCGAATCGGGTTGAAGAAGAATCGTGCTCCGGGTGTCGATGCGGTGACGTCGTAGATGATTCGGAAGCTGGCGGTGGCAGGATCGAGGAGCTCGTATCGCGTGTACGCGTCTTCGCTGGCGTTCTGGGCAACGGCCCCGGACGCGTGCAACGCGAGAACAACAGCGGCCACGCCCGACCGGAAGGTCGGGCTAACTCTTTTCATTGATTGCCTCCCTTCCGCGTGAAGACAGCACCCGCGCCAAACCATGCTTCGAGATCGGGCTGCCGCAGCCACTTCCGCAGCGCGGGAGTTGACGCGGTGATAACGGCATTCTGTTTCTGATCGACCGTGGCTGGAAGTCCGGCGAGCCCTCCCTCCTTCGCGGCGGTAGCAAACCTGTCGTAGTCGAGCGCCTGGACCGTGATCCGGTCAGGTCCGCGCTGAATTCGGAGCAGGGCGTGGATGGGAAGGAGAAACGAGCCGTAGTCCTGGCCGCGAACCGGGCTCAAATCGAGAAAAAAGGCGTCGCCGACGGAGGTGAGATACCCGGTCAGGACACCTTTCTCGATCGAGTGCTCGTACGTGATCCGATACGAACGCCACTCGCCCTGCTCGATCGTCACGGTGACCCGGTCTTCGCTGTCGTACCACGTTCCTACGAGCGCCGGATCCCACGTCAAGCCGGCATCGTCATATGCCGGATGCAGCGCGAGGACGAGGCAGCCCGATGAAGCGAGCGCGGCGGCGAGCGCAACGGCCACAATCAGTACCTTCACGCGAGAGCCCGTCCCTTTGTTTCCGGAATCCAGATCCACAGCAGCGCGGCGACCAGGAACGCGGTCGACGTGATCGAGAAGGCGACGCCCAGGCCTCGGCTCGCGGCCAGCGCGCCGACGATGAACGGCGACAGGGCGCTGAGGCCACGGCCGAGATTGTAGGTCAGGCCCTGAGCGGTGGCGCGAATGGACGTGGGAAAGATCTCGGCGCTGACGGCACCGAACCCGCTGAAGTACCCGGTGCCGAAGAACGCCACGAGCGGACCGAGAATCAGGAGCGCGGCGGGATCTCTCGTCGCGCCGTAGATCGGCACCAGGACGGCAGCCGTCAACAGGTACGCGACATAGGTCCGGCGGCGGCCGATCGCGTCGGCGATGAAGCCGTAGGTGACGTAGCCGAACCACATGCCGACCTGCATGAGGATGATCCACGTGGACGTCCGCATGATCGAGAGGCCGGCCCCGCCTTCGCTGACGGGGCGGCCCAGATACGACGGTATCCAGGTGAAGAGACCCCACCACGCGAACATTGTTGCAGCGTTCATCGCGGCCACCAGCCACGTCAGCCGGCCGAGCTCGCCGCGCATCAGCGCCCGGAGGGGGACACGGGTGGGCGCGGCCTGCGACGTGCGCCAGAGAGCGGGCTCCGCGACCGACGTGCGGATCCAGATCGTTGCCAGGGCGGGCAGAATGCCCGCGAAGAACACCGCGCGCCATCCCCACCTCGGCAGCACGACCGCCGTGATGAGCGCCGCCGCTGCATACCCGACCGCCCACGCGCTCTGCATGAACCCGAGCGCCTTGCCGCGATGCTGGCCCGGCCACGTTTCGGCGACGAGCGCGGCGCCGATCGCCCACTCGCCGCCGAACCCGAAGCCGAGAAGCGCTCGAAAGAGGCCGAGCTGAAAGACCGTCTGGGAGAGACCGCACGCCGCGGTGCATGCAGAGTACCAAAGTATCGACGCCATCAGCGCCCGGGTGCGCCCGATGCGGTCCGCCATCCAACCGAAGAGCAGACCGCCGGGCGCTGACGTCGCGAGTGGAAGCGCGATGAGAATTCCGCTCGTACGATCGTCGAGGCCGAACTCACGGCGGACGTCGTTCAAGACGAGCGAGTACATCAGCACGTCCATCGCGTCGAGCATCCACCCGAGCGCCGCGGCCACCAGGGCGCGCCGCGCCTCGGGCGTCGCCGACCGCCACCAGTTCATCTCGGTTCGCCCGACGACTGCCGCAGGTTCTGGCCGATCGGCTGCACTGACACCCCGGCGCGCGCGAGGCCCGATCGAAGTTTCCTGACGAGGCCGGCCGCGCCAGGCGTGTCGCCGTGAACGCAGACGGTCTCCGCATGAAGGGGCACGACGGTCCCGTCGGACGCGACGACGGTGCCGTCGCGCGCCATGCGGAGAACGCGTTCGACGACGAACCCGGGGTCGTTGACGATCGCATGAGGCAGCCGGCGGGACGTCAGCGAGCCGTCGGGCTCGTACGAGCGATCGGCAAACGCCTCGGCCGCGACACGAAGACCAGCGTCCCGCCCGGCGTCGAGCAGCGCGGAGTTCGGAAGGCCGAAGAGAATGAGCGACCGGTCGAAGGCTGCCGTCGCGCGCGCGATCGCATCGGCCAGCGGCCGGGCTTTCGCCGCCATGTTGTAAAGGGCGCCATGCGCCTTCACGTGCTGAAGACGGACGCCTTCAGCGGCGGCCACTCCTGCAATCGCGGCTATCTGATACAGGACCAGGTCTTCGACTTCGCCGGGCGATGCCGCCATGTCCCGCCGGCCGAAGCCGACCAGATCCTGAAATCCCGGATGCGCGCCGACGGCGACGCCGCGCTCGCGCGCGAGCCTGATCGTGTTGCGCATCACGGAAGGATCGCCCGCGTGAAAACCGCACGCGACGTTTGCGGACGTGATGCTCGCCATCACCTCGTCGTCTGATCCCATCTTCCAGGGGCCGAACGACTCGCCGAGGTCGCAGTTCAGATCGATTCGCATCGGGTCACATCGTCAAGACCGCCGCGATCGTCACGATCCCCTCGAACAGGTTGCCGAGCCTCAGGTTTTCGTTGTCCTCGTGCTGGTTGTTGTCAAAGTTGACGATCGGCACGAGGACGGCCGGGAAGCCGACCGCCTCGATGAACGGCGCGATCGGGACGGTGCCACCGAGTGTGCGGATCTGCACCGGCGGGGCGCCATAGGTGCGCTCGAGCGCCGATACGAGCGCGCGGACTTGCGGATCGTCGCCGGCAGTTCGGAACGCATTGGTACCATCGCGCGCTGTCAGACGCGCAATCCTGGCATGCTTCGCGCGAACGCCGTCGTCCGGGTCGGCGTCCACGAGGAGATAACCCTGCCGGCGGATGTGTGAGCGGATCTTCTCCACCATCGCGGCGACGCGCGTTTCCTTGACCAGGCGCACGTCGATCCCGGCCGTCGCGCTATCCGGGATGATCGTTCGTGCTCCGGCGCCGACGTGAGCGCTGACAAGGCCGCGAATGTTCAGCGTCGGCGTCTGAAAGGCTTCCTGCAGCGAACGGCCAGGCGCTTCAGGCGCCGACACGCCGAACACGCGGAGCATCCGCTCGGAGTCGTCCGGCACGTCTCGAACGATCTTTTCCTCGGCGGGCGTCAGCGGCGCGATGCCATCGTGGAACCCGTCGACCAGCACGCGGCCATCCGCATCCTTCATCGTCGCGAGCAGGTGAACGAGACGCCAGGCCGGGTTCGGGATCCAGTTGCCGTAGTTGCCGCTGTGAACTCCGGATTTCGGCCCGTACACCGTCAGGTCCATCGTGACGATGCCGCGTGCGCCGAGCGCGACGGTGGGCCGTCCGCTCGAGTGAATAGGGCCGTCGAGGATGACCATGAAGTCGGCGGTGAGCTTGTCGCGGTACCTGGCAATTGCTGGAGCCAGGCTGCGAGAGCCTGCCTCTTCTTCGCCGTCGAGGATGACGCGCACGTTCGCCGTTGGTGCGCGCCCCGCGGCCTTCAGCGCATCGAGCGCGGCGCAGAGCCCCACGATCGGTGCCTTGTCGTCCGATGCCGAGCGGGCGTAGAGCCGCCACTCGTGGTCGAAGCCCGTGAGGCCCCCGATCGATCCGAGCTCGCGGCCGCCGGCGTCCATCCGACGCTCGCGCAACACGGGCGTGAACGGGCTGGCCTGCTTCCAGCTTTTGGGGTCCACTGGCTGACCGTCGTAGTGCGCGTAGATCAGCAGGGTTCGCGAGGCGCCGGGCGTCTTCAGCTCGCCGTAGACGAGAGGATTCCCGTCGGTTTCCAGGAGCTCAGCGGCAAACCCGCGGCGCGCGAGCATGGAGCGCAGGTGATCCGCGTTCTTCCGGATATTGCCCTTGTCGGCGGCGACGTTTGGGATGGAAAGGAGCTCCACGAGCTCGGCGACGATCGCCTTCCGGTTGGCGTCAACGTAGCGCCGGACGTCCGGCCGCAAGCCGGACTGAGCGGTCAGAACCGTGGAAAGGATGGCCGTGGCGAGAATCCCGAGCACGACTCTCATAACGGCGGGGATTATGCCGCAGAGAGAGGCCTGGCGCGCTAGGAGTCAGGGGACGCAGGGTCCACCGCCGAGCGAACGAGCGCAGCGAGCGTGTGAGGGGTCTGGGGACGCAGCCCCAGACCAAAAAAAAGAAAGGGGCATCGCGTCATTGCGATGCCCCCGGTCTCGCAGGCGACCCGGCTCCCCAGCAACTCACGGCTCCCTGCCGTAAATATTCAGGCCGCCAGCGACCCGTGATTACGCAACCGGCATGCCCGCAAAAACACACGAAAAACAGGGAGTTCTAAAGGTTGGCGGCGATTTCGATGATCGTTCTTGATCGCAGTCTTACAGTTTTGTACGCGTGCGCTAAACGGCCGCGCCCTCCGGATATTGGAGCGCGAGCCGCAGCTCCTTCGCGAGCGAGTCCACCGTCGTCCCGGCACGCTTCCACGCCCCCTCCGTTTCGAACCGCAGGTCGCCGATTCGCCGACCCCAGGGGGCGATGACCCGTCCGATGGCCCGGAAGTCGCTCCGGTCCACATGCTCCTGATCGAGGCGGCGCGCCACGTCCGGGGCGACACGAATGAAGGCCCTGAGCGCCGTGGCGCTCTTGATGGAGTACTTGCGGCCGTTCCAGGCCGCGCCGAAGACCTGAGCGATCTGCTTGAAATAGTTGACGAAGAACTTCCTCCCCTCTTCGCGGAGGCTCTCGGTCTTCCGCCCGGAACCGAACGCCTCGGTCGCGAACAGCTTCTTCAACTCCTGCGCGAGCGGCGCCTGGGCGACGCGGCCTCCGCCAACTCCAAGCAGCTTGATCTCGCCCGCGAGCGGGGAGTCGTCGCGATCGTTCAGGGCCCGGACGATGTCGTGGGCGGCGGCGAGGTTATCGTCGCGATAGAGCTGACGGCCCGACAGCGAGACGAGGTGTGACGCGTTCAACCGCGTGTGCTTTGCGTTGATCGTCACAAACATCTGAACGACATGATCTTCGGGCAAACGGTCGAAAATCACGGCCGGCACGCTGAACTTCTCGCCTCCGAAGCGATCGATGTCGGCATGGAGCGCCAGCAGGCGGTGCTGGCCGTCGATGGCGCGCAGGACGCCTTCCCGCTCGGGGACCTTCAGGGTGCCGACGTCTGAGTTGTCCTCGGCCGGCTCGAACTTGAGCGGCTCGTCGCAGGAAATGATCACGGCGCCAGGAATCGACGGCAGGTCCTTCGCCTGCCGGCACTGCTCGTAGTACTGGACGAGTTCGTCGATCTTTCGCCTGATGATCTGCCGCTGATACGCCTTCTCGCTGGAGGCGATGCGCCGCTCGAGCAGGTCCCAGTTGACCTTGGAAGGGGTCCCTCGTTTCTTGCCCCCTCGAACCGGCGGATGCGACTGCTCGCCGTAGCTCAACACCTCGAATCGGACGAGCTTGTCGATGTCATTTGCCGTCAGCGAAGCCTGATAGAATTGCACGCCGAATTGCTGCATGCGGATCGCGGCGACGTTGATCATGCGTGCGATTGTATAGTGGCTTCACGCCGCTTTTCCACCGCCCACAACCGGCCAAAAATCAAGGAGTTGGACGAAATGGCTCGCCTGCGTGCTCCGTGGCGCCGCCGTCTGTTCTGGGCATTTGCCCTTGCGTCCGTGAGCGTCGTCACGGCCGCGGCGCAGATGTCGGTTCTGCAGCCGCGCGACCCCGCGCAACCGCAGGACGAAGAGTTCGCCCGGCTGGTGAAGGAGTGGACCACCCGGCCTGAATTCAGCAGCCCGCTCGTCGACCATCTCCCCAAGGCGGCCGGCATCCCCTCGCCGAAAGAGGTGCTGGGACACCACGTCGGCGCGCCGAAGAAGCTGACCTACTACTCGGACATCCTCAAGTACTACCGTTCGCTGGCAGACAAGACTCCTCGCGTCAAAGTGCTGTCGATCGGTAAGACCGATGAAGGCCGTGACTACGTCGTGGTCTTCGTCGCCAACGAGGACTCGATCAAGAACCTCGACCAGTACCGCCAGCAACTGAATCAGATCGCGGATCCGCGGACGCTCAAGGAGGAGCAGATCAAGCAGATCATCGGAAAGGCCAAGCCGATCTACCACCTGATGGGCGGCCTGCACAGCGGCGAGACGGGTCACTCCGAAATGCTGATGGAGCTCGCCTATCGCCTCGCGGTGGAGAACTCGCCGCTCGTGCGCCAGATTCGCGACAACCTGATCGTCAGCATCACGCCCGTGGCGGATCCGGACGGCCGCGATCGGTACGTCGATTGGTACTATCGCCATCTCATCGACGTCGATGACGAGCAGGAGCGGCTGCCCGGTCCTCCGTATTGGGGCAAGTACGTTTTTCACGACAACAACCGCGACATCAACTTCTCGCAGGTCACGATGCGCGCGCTGCTCGACTGGTACATGCAGTGGAAGGCGCCGATCATTCACGAGCTGCACGAGTCGATCCCGTTCCTTTACACCTACTCGGGCCAGGCGCCGCAGAACCCCAACTACGATCCGATTCTTTTCGCCGAGCTGCCCTGGTTCTCGAACTTCGAGATGGCGCAGCTGACCAAGTACGGAATGCCGGGCGTGTGGACGCACGGCTTCATGGACGGCTGGTCACCGGGCTACCTCGGCTCGATGGCGTACAACCACAACGCGCTGATGCGCATGTACGAGGTCTTCAACAACGGCGGCGCGACGACGATGAAGCGCCGGATCGGCGGGGGCCCCGGTGGCGGTGAAGGGGGCGGCGGAGGAAATCAGACCACCCGCGAATGGTACCGGCCGCTTCCACCGTACCGGGACGTCGTCTGGTCGATGCGCAACAACGTCAACTACGCGCAGACCGGTGTGCTGACGGGTCTGCAGCTCGCCTCGACGTTTCCGCAGACCGTGCTCGAGAAC
>DATAFJ010000139.1:0-10041 GCA_036257535.1 Vicinamibacterales bacterium
CCGGTCGCCCGGAGAAGGCGTCTAATCCGTTGGAAGGCGGCGATATAATGCGCTGGAGACTGATGCGGGGGACAGGACGATTGTTGCTGATCGTCTGCTGCCTCGCCGGTCCTGCGTCCGCTGTCGCGCAGCCCGTCCCCGGGCCCATCCCAGACGCGTCGCTGCGAGCTGCCGACCGCGCGCTGGCGCACGGCCGCCCCGAAGAGGCGGCCGCGATCGCGCAGTCGCTCCCGCCCGACGATCCTGCCGCGGCCGTCATTCGCGCTCGGCTCGCGTTGCGCACGGGAAAACCTGATGAAGCCGAGCGGCTGCTGGCGCCCGTGGCGGAGCAGTGGCCGGCCGGCGAGGCGGCGCTCGAGCTGGGCTTGCTCGAGATCGCGCGCGGACGCCGTCAGGCTGGCGTCACGCGGCTGATGGCGGTCTTCGAGGCCGGCGTCCGCGGCGAGCCGGACGAAGTCGTGCGTGCCGCGCGCGCCGCGCGGGCGCTCGGCGACTTCCGTCAGGCCAACGCGCTCTACCGTCGCGCCTCGGCGCTCGTCAAGGATCCCGCGGTCGACACCGGCTGGGGCGCGCTCTTCCTCGAGAAATACAACCGATCCGACGCGGCGCGCTCGTTTCGCGAGGCGCTGGCGACCGATCCCGACTGGGCGCCGGCGAGAATAGGCCTCGCGCGCGCGGTGGCGGAGAGCGAGCCGAAGGCCTCCGAAGAGGAGCTCGCCCGCGCGCTCAAGATCGACCCCGACCTCGTCGAAGCACACCTCTTCGTCGCCGAGCGGGAGATCGATGAAGCCCGCCAGGACGAAGCCCGCACGGCGATCGACCGAGTCCTCTCCGTCGATCCGTCCAACCTGACGGCGCGCGCCCTGATCGCCGCGATCGCGAACCTCGACGGGCGTGCCTCCGACTTCGACGCGGAAGTGGCCCGCGTGCTGGCGATCAATCCGCGCTACGGCGAGATCTATCGTGTGGCGGGCGACCACGCGGCGCGCCACTATCGATTCGAGGAGGCCGCGGCGCTCGCCCGGAAAGCGGTGACGCTCGACCCGGACAACAGCCGCGCGCATGCCGACCTCGGCATGCACCTCATGCGGCTGGGAGACGAGGAGGCGGCGCGTGCCGCGCTGGAGCGATCGTTCAGGGCCGATCCGTACGACGTTATTACGTACAACCTCCTCAGCCTCCTCGATACGCTCGACTCGTTCGTGACCGTGGAGACAGAGAATCTCCGCCTGCGCTTTCATCCCGACGAGGCGCCCGTGCTTCGCGAGTACGCCGTGCCGCTCGTCGAGCGCGCCCTGGCGGCGCTGTCCAAGTCGTATGGGTTCACACCGCAAGGCCCGATCCTCATCGAGGTGTTCCCGCGTCACGACGACTTTGCCGTCCGGAACGCCGGTCTGCCGGGGATGATCGGTGCGCTGGGCGCCTGCTTCGGTCGCGTCATCACGATGGACTCTCCGCGCGCGCAGGCGCCGGGGACGTTCAACTGGCAGGCGACGCTGTGGCACGAGGTGGCTCACGTCATCACGCTGCAGCTTTCCAACCAGCGCGTGCCGCGGTGGCTGACGGAAGGCATTTCCGTGTACGAAGAAGGCCGTGCGCGGCCGGAATGGGGCCGCGACTTGGAGGTCGTGTTCGCCCGTGCGCTCGACAAGGGCGAGGTCCTCAAGCTGCGCGACCTGAACGCCGGTTTCACGCGTGCGGACACCATCGCCCTGGCCTACTTCGAGTCGTCGCTGCTGGTCGCGCACATCGTCAAGGTCCACGGCGACGAAGCGCTCGTGCGTCTCCTGCGGGCGTACGGCGAAGGTCTCGACGAGCAGGCGGCGCTGACCAAAGCGCTCGGGACGACGATCGATGCGCTGCAGACGTCGTTCTCACGCGCGCTCGACGAGCGCTTCGCCGCGCTCGCAAAAGCGCTGCGCGAACCCGAAGGCTTCGCCGCGACCGCGGACGTCGAGGCCATGCGCGCCGCCGCGGCGCAGAATCCCGACAGCTACCCGGTGCAGCTCGCGCTCGGCCGCGCGCTGATCGCGGCGAGTGACGCCGCCGCGGCTATCGCGCCGCTGGAGCGCGCCGCGGCGCTCGTTCCCGTCGCCACCGGTCCCGAGAGCGCTCGCTTTCTTCTCGCCGAAGCGGCCGAGGCCGCCGGTGATCGCGCGCGCGCGATCACGGAGCTCGAAACGCTGCTCGCGCACGATCACACGAGCGTGGACGCGCCCCGCAAGCTGATGACGCTGGCCGAGGCGGCAGGCGACGAGCGCCGACTCACGCTTGCCAGCGAGCGGGTCGCGATGATCGATCCGTTCGACGCCGCGCCTCACCGCACGCTCGGCCGCCAGGCGCTCGACCGGAAAGATCTCGAAGGCGCGCTGCGCGAGTTCCGCGCGGCGCTGGCCGCGGGGCCCGTCGATCGCGCCGGCGCGCACTGCGACCTCGGCGAGGGTCTGTTCCTGGCGGGCAAGGCGGATGACGCAAAGCGTGAAGCGCTCCTGGCGCTCGAAATCGCGCCGACGTTCGAGCGGGCACAGGAATTGCTGCTCAAAATTGTCGAGGTGCGGCGATGAGAAATTCTGTGTTGGCGCCACTCGTGGCGCTGGCCGCCCTCGGATCGTCATCCGCTTTTTCGAGCTCCCCCTCGGTGTCCGATCCGGGGGTCCCCGTCCAGGACCGCTTTGCCGGCCTGCAGTGGACGTTCGCCCGCATCAAGTATGAGGCGCACACGCTGCCGAGATTCCGCGGCGGCCCGTACGACGAGCCCTGGTCGATCGACTACGACGCCGCGGAGCTCAATCTGTCACGCCGCCTGCGCACGGTGACCGCGATCCAGGTCGGCGATCCCACCGTCGTCACAATCGAAGATCCCCAGCTCTGGCAGTACCCGTGGCTCTACATCGTCGAGCCCGGCACGCTGCGGTTCAGGGAGACGGAGGTGAAGATCCTTCGCGAGTTTCTCCTGCGCGGCGGGACGTTGACCTTCGACGATTTCCACGGTCCGGTCGAGTGGGCGAACTTCGAGCGCGAGATGAAGCGCGTCTTCCCGAACAGGCCGATCATCGATCTGCCGCCGGATCACCCTATTTACAACTGCTTCTACAAGATCGATCGGTACCCGCAGACACCGGGTCTCGGGTCGTTTCTGATGGGTCGCACGTGGGAGAAGGGCGGCTTCGTCGCACGGCTGCGCGCGATCGAGGATGACGACGGGCGCGCGATGGTTCTCATCAACTGGAACACCGATATGGGCGACGGCTGGGAGTGGTCGAACGTTGCGGAATATCCCGGATACATCAAGTACACCGCCGACGCGTATCGGATGCAGATTAATGAGATCATTTACTCGTTGACCCATTGATGCGGAGGACTGACGGAATGGAGCCAGTCGCGGGGGTGGTGACGGCCGATCGCGTTATCGAAGGGCGCGAACGGATCCTGTCGGAGCTGCGGAAGGTGATCGTCGGTCAGGACGAGGTCATCGAGCAGGTCCTGACGGCGCTCTTCACCGGCGGACACTGCCTGCTGACCGGCGTGCCCGGGCTCGCGAAAACGCTCCTCATCAAGACCCTCGCGGAGATTCTCGATCTCACCTTCAAGCGGATTCAGTTCACCCCCGACTTGATGCCGGCCGACATCACCGGGACGGAGATCCTCGATGAAGAGGGGGGTCATCGTGCCCTGCGATTCGTGAAAGGGCCGGTGTTCGCGCAGATCATCCTGGCGGACGAGATCAACCGGACGCCGCCAAAAACGCAGGCGGCCCTGCTCGAGGCGATGCAGGAGTATCACGTCACGGCCGCCGGGCGGACCTATCCGCTGGAGCGTCCGTTCTTCGTGCTCGCGACCCAGAACCCCGTGGAGCTCGAGGGAACCTACCCGCTGCCCGAGGCCCAGCTCGATCGCTTCATGTTCAACGTCGTGATGACGTATCTCTCCGAGGACGACGAGGTAAGCGTCGTCACGGGGACGACGGGCGTCGAGACGCCGACGCCCGCGCGCGTCTTGAGCGGCCAGGACGTTCTGGAGTTCCAGCAGCTCGTGCGGCAGGTGGTGGTGGCGGACGAAGTGGCCCGTTATGCGGTGCGGCTGGCTGCTGCGTCGCGCCCCGGCGACGGTGCCCCCGAATTCGTGAACAAGTGGGTGAAGTGGGGCGCCGGTCTTCGCGCGTCGCAGGCGCTGATTCTCGGCAGCAAGGCGCGCGCGCTGATGCGCGGCCGCTATCACGTGTCCGTGCAGGACATCCGCGCGCTGTCGCTGCCCATCATGCGGCACCGGATCATTCCAAACTTCTACGCCGAATCGGAGCGGGTCAATTCCGATCGGATCACGCAGATGCTGCTCGAGACGGTGCCGCCGCCGGCGAGCGGCCTCGGAGGCACCGGGTGAACCCCGCGGCCGCGGCCGGACTTTCCTTTCTCGATCCCGCCGTCATCGCGCGGCTGGCGACGATGGAGCTGCGGGCGCGGACGATCGTGGAAGGCTTCCTGTCAGGTCTGCATCGCAGTCCGTACAAGGGGTTCAGCGTCGAGTTCGCCGAGTACCGGCAGTACCTGCCAGGCGACGATCTCTCCACGATTGACTGGAAGGTTTACGCGCGGAGCGATCGGTACTACGTCAAGAAGTACGAAGAAGAGACCAACGTCGATTGCCACGTGCTGCTCGATTGCAGCGCGTCGATGGGTTACGGCTCGTCGAAGGTCGTCTCGAAGCTCGCCTACGGATCCTTTCTCGCCGGCGCCCTGGCGTATCTGATGAGCCGCCAGCGTGACGCTGTCGGCTTCATCGCGTTCGACGACCGCATCGTCGAGCGGCTGCCCGCCAGCGCGCGGCCCGGTCACCTGCGGTCGGTGCTCCTGGCGCTCGACAGGGTCACCCTCGGCCGCCAGTCGGACGTGTCCCGGCCGCTGCATCAGCTCGCCGATACGTTGATCAAGCGAAGCATGGCCGTCGTGATTTCGGATCTCCTGGACGATCCTGAAACCGTCGTGCGCGGCCTCAAGCACCTGCGCTTCCGCGGAACGGACGTGATCGTGTTCCACGTGCTCGACCAAGACGAGCTGACGTTCCCGTTCGAGCGTCCGACACGATTTCGAGATCTCGAGTCGGAGGCCGAAATCCTCGCGGTTCCGGCGACCGTTCGCCAGGAGTACCTCAAGGCCATCCGCGACCTGTGCGAGGTGTACGAACGGGAACTGCGCGTCGCAGGGATCGACTACGTGCTGCTCGACACGTCGAAGCCGCTCGACTTCGCGCTCGCGTCGTATCTCTCAACCCGCGCAAAGAGACAGTAAGAGGACGACGAAGGTGTCTTTCCTTTATCCAGTGTTTCTGCTCGGGGCGGTGGCGGCGGCCGTGCCGATTCTCCTGCACCTGCTCAGGCGCGAGGCCGCGCCCGAGGTGCGGTTCAGCGCGGTGCGCTTCCTGCGCCGGGAGCCGACCGAGCAGTCGCGTCGTCAACGGCTGCGCGAGCTGCTGCTCCTGGCGTTGCGCGTCGCGGCGATTCTGCTGCTCGCCGCCGCCTTCGCACGGCCCTACATCGTCGGCGGCGCGCGTGTGACATCGAACGTGACGATCGTTGCCCTTGACACGTCGCTGAGCATGGGTGCGCCCGGACGCTTCGAACGCGCAAGGGATCTGGCGAGATCCGCCGTCGACCAGGCTCCGGCCGGTACGCCGGTCGGCCTCGTGACGTTCGACGATCGTCCCACGCTTGCCGTCGAGCCGCGCGTCGATCGCGCGTCAGTACTGAAGGCCATCGACGCGCAGCGTCCCGGATTCGGCGCCACGCAGTACGGCCCCGCGCTTGCGCGCGCGCAGGATGCGATTACGGGGTTGGGCCGGATCGTCGTGGTCACGGATCTTCAGCGCGGTGGCTGGGACGAAGCCGCGCGCGTCGTGCTCTCTCCGGGCGTCGAAGTCCGCGTCGCCGACGTGGGCGGCAGCGCGACGGAGAACCTTGCACTGGTCGGCCTGCAGCGTAGCGGCGCCGGTGTGCTGGCCGTCGTCCAGAACGCCGGCTCACGCAATCGCGATGTCGGGGCGCGTCTTCGAGTCGACGGGCGGGACGCGTCCACGTCCCGCATCCGCGTGCCCGCGGGCGAAACGGCTGATGTGACGTTCGACGCCATACCGCAGGGCGCGGCCTCGGTCGCGGTGGCGATCGACGATGCGGGCGGGTGGCCGGGCGATGACATTCGATACCTGGTGACCGGGCCCCAGCCGGGGCCGCGCGTGATCGCGGTCACAGATCGTCAGAGCGACGGGCTGCTGTTCGTCCAGCGCGCGCTCGGCGCGGGCGCCGACGAGACGTTTCGCGTCGAACCGGCTCAACCGGCTGCGCTCGGCCGGCTGCTGACTGAGGGAGACTCCGTTGCGGCCGTGCTCGTCACCGGCGGCCGCGTGATCGATCGTCCGGCGCTCGACGCGGTTCGGCGGCATCTCGCGAGCGGCGGGGGATTGATCGTTGCGGCCGGTCCGGCGCTCGAGCCGGACATGGTGGCCGAGCTCGCCGGGCTTCGCGCGGCGCCGCGCGTGCGCGGCGACGGGGATGTCTCGCTTGCCGCCGCCGACACGCGTCATCCGATCTTTCAGGCGTTCGGCTCGGCCGTGCCGTCGCTGGGCGGGATTCGCTTCACTCGGACGTGGGACCTGAACGAAGATGGATGGGTGGTCCTCGCGCGCTTCACCGACGGCCGGGCTGCGCTGATGGAGCGCCGAGTGGGCGAGGGACGCGTGCTTCTTTTCGCATCGGATTTCGGGCACGCGTGGAACGATTTTCCGGTCCATCCGGCGTTCGTGCCGTTCGTTCACGAGACGATCCGCTACGTCACGCGTGCGCGCCGCTCGCCCCGCGAGCTCTTTGTCGCAGACGCACCGGAGGGTGCGCCTCGCAGACCTGGCGTTGTGGCTGTCTCGGGACGACGCGTCGCGATCAACGTCGATCCACGGGAGTCGGATCCGGCGCAGATCGACGAGGCCGCGTTCAAGGCAGGCGCCGGCCAGTTGCGTGCCGCGCCGGCGCCCGATAAATCCGCGGATGCGCGGGCGCGGGAAGAGTCGCAGCGCTACTGGCGGTATGGCTTGATGCTCATGCTCGTGGCGCTCGCCGCGGAAGGTCTCGTCGCCGGAGGGTACCGGTTTGCCTGACACGATCGCGCGCCTGCTCTCATCGGTACGGCGCCGTTGGCTCGCGCTCGATCTCTTGGGCGCCGCGGGTCGGGTTGCCGCCGCATCGGCAGTTGCCATTGCCCTCGGCCTGATCCTCGATCGATGGCTCCTCCCGGAAGGCGGTCGGCTGCTCGCTCTCGCGGGCGGCGTGCTCGTGCTTATCGCGGCTGCGGTGGCGCTCGCTGTCGTAGCCCTGCGCCGGCCGGACGATCGACGGCTGGCACGTTTCGTCGAAGAGCGCTGTCCCGAGCTCGAAGATCGGCTGGCAACGGCCGTTGCCGGGCCGGCTGGGGGGCTCGCGCCGCTCATGCTGGCCGACGCCGCCGCGCGCGCGGAAACCATCGATCCTCGAAGCGTCATCGCGCCGGAACTGCTGCGCCGGGCCGGCTGGAGGGCGCTGGCCGCGTCGGCCGCGCTCGTGGTCGCGATTGTCGTCGGCTGGTCGTCGGTCGAGCGGACGTGGGTCACGGCGTGGCTTCGGCTGTTTCCCGATGCGATTCAACTGGTTGTCGAGCCGGGCGACGCGCGCGTGCGCGCCGGGCAGCCTTTGACGGTTCGCGCTCGTCTCGTGGGCGCGCCGGCGTCACTCGCGCGAAACGCCCCGATGATCGAGATCGGGCGGCCCGGGGGGCGCCGGGGCGAACGTATTCGAACGGTCGCTATGCAGCTGCAGGGAACCGTTGATCGCGGCGCGACTGCCAGCCTCGGGACGGTCGACCAGTCGTTCACGTATGTCGTGACGGCTGCCGGGATCCGTTCGAGGGAGTTCAATGTCACGGCGCTTCGTCCGCCGCGTGTCACCCGGATCGACCTGCGCTACGAATATCCGACGTTTACCGGGCTCGCGCCGCGAACTGAAGTCGATGGTGGCGACGTCTACGCACCGGCCGGGACCCGCGTGCGCGTGCGCGTGCGTACGGATCGTCCCGTCGCGTCCGCGGCGCTCACGTTGCGCGACCGTCGAACGGTTACGCTCGCGACCGCGCCTGCGGCACAGACGGAAATCGAAGGCCTCCTCGTCGTCGACCGCGACGATGCGTATCGGGTGGCGCTCGCGGATGGTGAGGGGCTGACGAACCCCGGCGAGACGGAGTACTTCGTGCGCGTCATGGACGACCGTCCACCTGACGTGCGGATCCTGCGGCCCGGCGGCGATCGGCAGGCGACTCCGCTCGAGGAGGTACTCGTCGAGGCGCGCGCCGAAGATGACTATCAGATCGGCAGCTTCGAGCTTGTCTACGCGGTACGCGGCGCGAAGGAGCAGGTCGTGCGGCTCGGCCGCGGCGGCGTTCCGGTCGAAACGGGCCGACACGTCGTGTATCTCGAAGACCTCGCCGTGAGGCCGGGCGACTTCGTCAGCTACTTCGCGCGCGTGCGCGACGTCGGCCGCGGCGCGCAGGGGCGCGAGGCGCGCAGCGAGATGTTCTTCGTCGAGGTCACGCCGTTCGACCAGGAATTCATGCGGGCGCAGAGCCAGGCCATGGCGGGTGCGGCGGGCGGCGACGCCGGTCTCGAGGCATTGATCGCGGCGCAGAAGGACATCATCAGCGCGACATGGAACCTCGACCGGCGCGCCCGCGCCGGCAAGTCGGATCAGGACGTGCGGGCGATCGGCAAGGCTCAGGGCGAGCTGCGCGGCCGTACCGAGGCGATCGCGAGCCGGCTCCGTTTCGCCACGCGCACGGGCGGCCGTCGGCGGCCGCCGCCGGCCGGCCAGCCTCCGGCCGAAACCGAGGATCCCGTCGGCCGCGCCGTTGTGGCGATGAAGGGCGCGGAAGAGGAGCTCGAGAAGCTGAGTACCACCCGCGCGATGCCGCACGAGATGACGGCGCTTCACGAGCTGCTCGCGGCGCAGGCCGAGATCCGACGGCGTCAGGTGATGCAGCAGTCGGCGAGCGCGGGCGGCGGCGGGGCGGCCGGCCGCTCGGGCCAGGACCTTTCGGCGCTCTTCGATCGCGAGCTGCAGCGGCAGCAGCAGACGAACTACGAGAACCGCGACAGCGGGGAGCAGCGGGAACAGGAACCGGAGAGTGACGCGCTGGCCAGGGTTCGAGAGCTGGCGCGGCGCCAGGATGAGCTCGCCCGGCGGCAGCGCGAGCTCGCCGCCCGCAACCTCGATCCAGAAGAGCTGAAGCGCCAGCTCGAACGGCTGACGCGCGAGCAGATGGAGCTGCGCGAACAGGCCGAACGCCTCGAACAGCAGATGAGCGCGCGGCAGAACCAGAGCGGACAGAACCCGAACGGACAAAACCCGAACGGGCAGAGCGGGCAGGGCCAGTCTCTCCGGGACGCGTCGGACGAGATGCGCGGCGCAACGAGCGATCTCCGCCGCCAGGACCTTGCCGGCGCCACCGCGCGCGGCGACCGCGCGGCCGAGCGGCTGCGGGAGCTCGAGCGGCGCATGCGGGGCCAGAATCCCGACGAGCGGCGCCGAGAGCTCGGCGAGCTGCAGGTCGAAGCGCAGCAGTTGGCGGCTCTTGAGCGGCGCGTCGCCGACGAAGCCGCGCGGCTGGGACGCGGAACGCCCGACCCGAGCGCGCGCCAGCGTCTCGGCGACGAACAGGATCGCCTCGCGGCGCGCGTCGAAGCGCTGGAGAAACAGCTGCGCGACATGTCGGCGTCGGGCGAGGGAGACGAACGGAAGGCGGCGTCCGATGCGTCACGCGAGCTTTCGCAGCGGAACCTCGGCCGCCGACTGAGAGAATCGGGCGAGGCGCTCAGGAACGAAGGAGAGCGGCGCGGCCCTGATCCCGGCGAGTCCGAGCGCGAGCTCGCCCGCGCGCTCGACCGCGTGGCCGAGCGCATGGGCGCGCCCGGAGACGCCGACGCGCGCAAGCTCGCCGAGGGCCTGGCGCGCGCGCGCGAAGCGCGGGACCGGCT
>DATAFJ010000149.1:0-59824 GCA_036257535.1 Vicinamibacterales bacterium
GCGAAGGCGCTCATGCGGTGGTTGTCGTTGAGCTGATACGTGAGCTTCGGCGTGATGAAGGTGCTCTGGTTCGTCTGCACGCAGGGTGACCCGTCCGGCTTCTGGCAGTCGAGGACGTTGACCTCGTTCCGCTGGTAGCGCGCGCCGAACCAGTACCACAGCTTGTTCGCGATGATCTTCCCGCCGATGTCGCCGTTGAAATCCTCGCGGAGCTTCAGGTTCCCGCCGCCGGCCGATCCGCCCTCGGGCTCCGATTCGAACGTGCTGCTGGTCCCGCCGGCGAACACGCTGCCGTGGGTCTCGTTGCCGCCGCTCTTGATGACGGTGTTCACCGCCACGCCGCGCGCGCCGATGGAGGCGTCGTGGCCGACCGTTTCGACCGTCGCCTCCTGGAATGCGGTGAAGTCGAAGTAGTTGCCGCTGTCGCCGATTCGCGGGTTGCTGGTCATGACGCCGTCGATCGTCTGCCAGGCCTGGTCCGACTGCCCGAACGCACGGAACGACGGGTTCGCGTTGTTGGTGCTGCCGCCGACGTCGAGCGGCGGCCGCGTGCCGGGCGCGAACTGCATCAGTCCGATGTAGCCGTTGCGGCCGGTCGGAATGTTCTCGAGGCTCTCTTTCGTGACCTGGGTAGCCGTCGCGGCCACCGTCGTGTCGATGAGCGGGGACTGCCCCGTGACGGTCACGGACTCTTCGACCGCACCGACCGTCAGGACAACGTCCACGCGGGCCGTGAATCCCACGGTCAGGCGGATGTCGTCATGACGGAGAGTCCGGAAGCCTGAGAGCATGAACTCGACCGTGTAGGTTCCGATCGGCAGCGGCGTGATCCGGTATTCGCCGTTCACGTCGGTCACACCCGCGACCGATTCTAGTTGTAGGGCGGGGCTCTTGGCCGTCACCGTGACGCCCGGAAGCACCGCCCCGCTCTCGTCCGTAACCTGCCCGATGATGCTGCCCTCGGAGCGCAACTGCCCCGCGGCGGCCGCATCAACGCTCAGCGATCCGAACAGAGAGCCGAAAACCATCACGACCGCCAACGTCCAAGACACACTCGCTGCGCGGCGAATCGATAACGTCCGCCGCAGTCTGCCCTGCATGGCCGCCTCCTTGAGTACCGCCATGACGCCTCTGCGCTGGCCAGGACGACATTCCGGCCGGACCACGTGCGCGTGGCTTACCCAGTGTGTGCGCATCTTATTCCCCCTCCCGGACGAGCGGGCGTTCACGTTCGTCATAGATTGTCGCCAAATTGTTTCCCGGGGGCCCGGATTCAGACGGTAAATCGATACCCCGTACCGTAAGCGGTCAGGAAGTAGCGCGGGCGCTGGGGGTCCACTTCCAGCTTGGACCGGAGCTTGAACACGAAGTTGTCGACGGCGCGGGTCAGGGGCGGGTGGCTGTAGCCCCAGACGTCGATCAGGAGCTGGTCCCGCGTAACGAGCTCCCCCTGGTGCAGGATGAAATAGGACAGCAGCTGGAACTCACGGGAGGTCATCTCGACCCGCTTACCCGCGCGCTTGACGACCTGCCGGCGCACGTCGACGACGACGTTGCCGAAGCGGAACTCGTCGCGCCGCTGGGGCTCCTGGTCGCGACCGTGCCTGATCTGGACGCGCACGCGGGCCAGAACTTCCCCGATGTTGAACGGCTTGCCGACGTAGTCGTCGGCGCCCAGATCGAGCCCCGCCACGCGGTCCATCTCAGAGTTTCTGGCCGTAATCAGGATGACAGGCGTCTTGACGCCTCGGCTCCGCAGGTTCCGGCACACGTCGTAGCCGCTCATGCCGGGCAGCATGATGTCCAGCAGGATGACGTCGGGTGAGTCGCGGAGCGCGAGCTTGAGCCCGTCCTCGCCCGTCTTCGCCATGTCCACGCGATACCCCTCGAGCTCGAGGTTATCGCGCAGAATCGTCAGCATGTCGGGCTCGTCCTCGATGACGAGGATCTTCGCCGCGGCCGTCATCGCGCCTCTCTGGGTCCCATCGACGACACGATCCTACGCTGCCGGCAGGTAAACCCGGAACTCCGATCCGCGCCCGGGCTCACTGTTCACCGAAATGCTGCCCCGGTGCGCGATCACGACCTTCTGCACGTACGCGAGGCCGAGCCCGAAGCCGCGGCGCTGGTGGCCGTTCGCGCGGCCGCGGTAGAACCTATCGAAAATCCGCGGGAGGTCCTCGGACGTAATGCCCTCCCCCCGGTCGGACACGGTCACGACGACCTGGCGCGCGCTCGCGCTGACCGCGACGTCGATAGCGTTTCCTTCCTGGCCGTACTTGACGGCGTTTTCCATCAGGTTCCAGACGACCTGTTCAAGAGCCGACGGATCCGCCTTGACGAGCGGCACTCCTTCCTGCGCGCGGAAGTGAACCGGCAGTTCCTTCGGAACCCCGCGCTTGAAGCCTTCCACGGCGTCGCGGACGACCTCGGTCGCATCCACGACGTCGAAGCGCAGGCCCGCGCCGTCGACGTCGGCGACCGAAAAAACGATCGCCTGCTCGACGAGCGCCGACAGCCGCGACGACTGCGCATGGACGATGCCGGCGTATTCCCGAATCTTCTCGGCCGACGTCACACGCCCTCGGCCGAGCGTTTCCGCGGCGCCCGAGAGAAGCGCGAGCGGCGTCTTGAGCTGGTGCGAGACGTGCGCGATGAACTCCGACTGCATGCTCGCCAGCTTTCGTCCCTGCCGGTCGAGCGCCACCGCGCATACGAGCCCCATGAGGATCAGAAAGACGACCGCCGCGAACAGCCAGTAGGTCGATCCGGCTCCGGCGGCCACCGGCGTGGCCGCGCTCACAGTGATCATCCAGGGAGGCGTCGTCGGTTCATTCGCCCTGAACGGCTGCATTGACTTGGCCATGAACAGCATCTCGAGCGGAATGCTCGCCGACCGTGCTTCTGCGGGCGGCGCCTTCCCGACGACCGGTCGGTTCAGATCGTCGAGTATCGTGATGTCCAGTTCGGGACGAACGGTCCCGGACATGTCGGCCAGGCCGGCCTTCAGGACGGCAGGCAGTTTGCCCTCCCGCAGTTCGGTGAAGTCGACTGAATAACCGAGGATGACGTCGAGGTCGGTCCGCGCGGCATCGGACCAGAGGTAGTGAATAATTAGCTGCAGCTGGCGGCCCTCGAACTGCTCGTCTACCACGGCAAACGATCGCTTCAGCGGGAGCAGGTCCATCGCCCGCGACCAGATGACTCGTCCGAGACTCGATCGATAGAGCGAGCCGAGCCTCTTGCCGTCGGCGTCCAGGATCTCGGTCGCGTAAGGTTCTTCCGCTTCGGCGCCGCTGCCGTTGTTGCCGGGTTGCCGGTAGAACAGCACTTCTTCCCGCGGCAGCGGCTTCATCCGGTCGCTCCAGATGAAGTAGCGGCTCACATAGATGTGGGCACGACCCGAATCGAAATACCGGGCGATGCGCGGCAGGTCGTAGGCGTGAAGCTCGGGATGGCCGATCCCTTCGATCGTCTCCGACACGGCCGCGCCGAAGTTGTCGCGGAGCCGCTGCCGCACGAGCATGGCCGTCTGCCAGCACAGTTGATCGATGATCTGCGCGTTCTGCTCGCGCTGGTGCCGCTCCGCATTCCTTTGGAGGGTGAGGACGAGAACGGTCGCAGCCACCAGAGCCAACAGGGCCGCGAAGAGCAGAAAGCGATGAACGTTGCTATGGCGCGTCATACCTGAAAAAGCCGGAGACCGCCGGAACCTCAGGTTGTCGATGTAGACATAATGGCTCAAAACCGGAAGAGCCGGTTGACTTTTACCACAAACGCGCGGTTCTGCAGGCCGCGGAGGCCCGGACGCGTGTCCCGCTCGTCCGTGTAGACGACGAAGAACTCGCTGCCCGGCTTGTATTCCCACCTGAATCGCACGTTCGAGCTGAATCGCCGGTCGGCCTGGTTGTACTGGAGGAACGCGCTGGCGAACATGCGCGCGCTGAAGGCGTAATCGGTGCGCAGCCGGAACAGGTTCGCCGTAAATGATCCGTAGGGCAGCTCGACGTGCGTGATGGCGCCGCCCGGCTCGAACGAGAAACGCGGCGTGACGCCGACGCGCGCGCTCGAAATCGTGAAGGACGTAATCGTCCCGTCGTAGAACTCGCCGACGAGCAGCGACAGCTGCCCGTTCGCACGACGCTGCGCGCCGACCAGGTACGTCACGACCAAGTCGTTGAACTCGTAGCTCCCCGGCGGAATGATCACGCCTCTGGAGACCTCGAACGGCTCCGCGAGGAGCTCGTAGGTGTTGTGCGGCTCGATCGTGAGGATGTCGCTGTTTTCGAACTCCGACGCGAACCGCCCGAACTGAAGCCGCGTTTCGAGTTGCTCGCTCCCGTTGACGATGTAGTCCACGCCGCCTTCGAACGTGAACTTCCGCACCCAGTCGATTGATTCGGGCCTGGGGCTGAATCGTGCCGAGCCGTACGTCCGTTTGAAGTCCCGCCGCTGCACGAACCCGATCTCAGGGTTGAAGTTCTGCCCGACGACGAGGTAGTCGAGGATCAGACCGTAACGATCGGCGTTGTAGTTGGACTTGGCCTGGTAGCTCGCCGAGTCCTCGTCCTGTCCCGGGGTGTTGTTCTTTGCGTAGTAACCCGAGACGTACCAGCTGTCGAAAAACGCGAAGTTGGCGTCGGCACCATAAGCCTGGTTCGACCCGTCGGGCCGTTCCTCGCCGGGTCGAGCGGGGGGCGCCAGAGGAGTGCGATTCGTGAAAATAGCGCCCACGCTGCTGCGCCGCAGGACATCGCTCTTGACCCGGATGACGGTGAAGTTCGTGGACTCGGCCCGCGCCGCCTCGTCTTCCCGCGTCTGGATGTTGAGCGCGCCGATGCCGAGCCGGCCCATCTTCCCCGTCAGCCGGCTCCCAAACAATACAGGCACGACGCGGCCGTTTTCGAGGCCGATCCGCCGGCTGAAGAACACCGTCGGGACGATGCTCGTCGAGTTGCCTCCGCCGCCGCGCGCAAAGTCGAAAAGACCCTTTCCTTCCAGGAAGAAGTCCCGCTTCTCGGGGAATTGAATGCTGAAGCGCGTGAGATTGACCTGCTGTTCGTCAACCTCGACCTGCGCGAAGTCGGTGTTGTAGGTGAAGTCGGCCGTCAGGTTCGGCGTGATGCCGTACTTCGCGTCGACGCCGAAGTCGCCGTCCGGATCGTTCCGGATCGCCGGCGTCCTCAGATAGTCCGAATCGGTTCTCGCGACGACGTAGGGCTTCACCTCGATGTTCGTGGTGTCGCCCGGCAGCTCGAGGCCGACCAGGGTCGCGGCGTATTGCACGCGCGTCAGCCCGTTCGGCCCTTCGGCCCATCGCGGCACGCGCGCGAGATAGGCCCACTCGTTCTTCCGCCGGATCACGCGCCGGAGCTGCATGCCCCAGCGCTGACCCTCACCCTTCAGGTAGCGAAGGGACTTGAATGGAATCGCGATCTCGACCGTCCAGCCGCCCTCGAACCGCCCCGGCCGCGCGTCCCAGACCGGGTTCCAGTCGAAGTTCGTGGTCTCGTCGACGACGGCGTAGTCGACGCGCGCGCCGAGCGGGTTCGTGTAAAAGACGAACCCGTTCCGGTGGTCGTAGAACGTATCGAACGACAGCCCGAACGTGTCGTTCTGCTTCATCTGGAACGAGTCGCGCCGGTAGTCGTTCGCGATCCATTCACTCTCCGGCGCCGAGTCCCAGCACTTCGCCGCCAGGTAGATGTTGTTGGCGTCATACAGCACCCAGACTTCGGTTTTCTCGGTCGCCGGCTTGCCCTCGTCCGGAACCTGCTGGATGAAGTCCGAGAGCGGCGGCACGGTCTGGAAGACGGCTTCGTCGAGGCGCCCGTCGAGCTGAAGCGGCTCCGCAAGTCGAGTCGCGCGTACGACCGCGTGCCCCAACGCGTCCCGGGTCATCACGTCGGGCGCCGACGGACCGTTGCCGTCGGCACCGCCGGCCGTACTCCGGGCCTGTGTCTGTTTGTCCGAGGCCTGGTCAGCCGCGGCGATACCGGACCAGACGAGCCAGAGCGCGGCAGCCAGGGCGCCGGCTCGGAAGTCGTTCAAGACGGCATGCGGAGATGTGCACATCCTGCAAGGGGCGTCTGCGCGCGTTGACGGCTGATGCCTCCGCACTGTAGTGCACGGCCCGAGCGTCCGACCGTCTTATACGGTCAGCAATGTTCTCTGAATTGTTTCCATTGTCTTTGGAGCCGACAATCTGCGTACATTTTTTAACACCGGGCCCACGCGCGGGCTTGTAATGTAGGTACGCCCGCGCCTTTCGAGCAGTTCTTGTGAACGCACTCCACATCCTCGTCCCGGCGTTGTGTCTCTTGGCGATCGCGTACCGCTACTACAGCGCCTTCCTCGCGGCGCGGGTGGCCGTGCTCGACGACACCCGGACGACACCGGCACATACGAAATACGACGGTCACAATTACTACCCGATGGGCAGGTGGACGCTCTTCGGCCACCACTTCGCCGCCATCACGGGCGCGGGACCTCTCCTCGGGCCGGTCCTCGCCGCGCAGTTCGGGTTCCTCCCGGGGCTCGTGTGGCTGCTGATCGGCGTCTGCCTTGCCGGCGCCGTCCACGACTTCATGATCCTGTGGGCGTCCACGCGGCATGGCGGCCGGTCGCTCGCCGAGATCGCGCGCGAGGAGATCGGCTCGGTGGCGGGCGTCACGACCGCCATCGCGATCCTCTTCATCATCGTCATCGCGCTGGCCGGCCTCGGCCTCGCCGTCGTCAACGCGCTGCGCGACAGCGCGTGGGGCACGTTCACGATCGGCGCGACGATCCCGATCGCGCTCTTCATGGGCCTCTACATGTACCGGTGGCGGCGCGGCGATGTCACCACGGCCACCGTGGTCGGCGTTGCGGCCCTCATCCTCGCCGTCGTCGGCGGCAAGTGGGTCGCGGAAGCGTCGTGGGGCCACCTCTTCATCCTGAGCCGTGGCGAGCTCGTCATCGCGCTCGCGGCATACGGATTTCTCGCTTCGGTGCTGCCGGTGTGGATGCTGCTCGCGCCGCGCGACTATCTCTCGACGTTCATGAAGATCGGGACGATAGGGGTGCTGATCATCGGCTTGATGATCGTGCGGCCAGAGCTGCAGATGCCCGCGGTCTCTCAGTTCGTCGGAGGCGGCGGCCCGATCATCCCGGGCAGCGTGTACCCGTTCGTCTTCATCACGATCGCCTGCGGCGCGATCTCGGGCTTCCACGGCCTCATCGCGTCGGGCACGACGCCGAAGATGGTGAACCGCGAATCCGACATCCGGCCGATCGGGTACGGCGCGATGCTCATGGAAGGCGTGGTCGGCATCGTCGCTCTCATCGCGACGTCGGCGCTCAACCAGGGCGACTATCTCGGCATCAACGTGGCGCCGGAGAAGTTCGCGACGCTCGGAATACCGGAAGTCAATCTCGCGGCGCTCTCCGCCGCCGTGGGAGAGAACGTGGAGGGCCGTCCCGGCGGGGCCGTCTCGCTCGCGGTCGGCATGGCCCAGGTGTTCACGGGCCTGCCAGGCATGGGCGGCCTGATGTCGTACTGGTACCACTTCGCCATCATGTTCGAGGCGCTGTTCATCCTGACCACGATCGACGCCGGGACGCGGGTGGCGCGGTTCATCCTCCAGGAGTTCGCCGGCCGCGTCTACGAGCCGCTCGGCCGCCAGGCGTCGGTGCCAGCCGCGATGCTCTCGACGCTGGTGATCGTGCTCGCGTGGGGCTACTTCCTGTATGCGGGCAGCATCGAGACCATCTGGCCGATGTTCGGCATCGCGAATCAGCTGCTCGCGACGGTCGGCCTCGCGATCGCCACGATCGTCCTCGTCAATCTCGGCCGCACCCGCTACATCTGGGTGACGGTCTGCCCCATGGCATTCGTCGCGGTGACGACGGTGACCGCCGGCATCCTCAGCATCCGCGACAATTTCTGGCCGATGACGTCGAGTCCCGAGCCCGCCGTCCGCATGCAGGGCTTCACCAATTCGACGCTCACCGTCATCATGCTGGTGTGCGTCGCGACGATCCTCGTCGCCGCGGGACGCCGCTGGCTGCAGGCGCGCAACGGCGTGATGCTGGCCAAGGTCGCCTCGGACGAGGCGTAGCTCCTTCAGCGATTCGCGAGCACGCGGATCGGCACGAGCGTCTCCGCCTTCGCATCCCCGCTCGAGGCGGCGATCGCAATCAGGTAATCCGCCGGGGCGGCGAACGACAGCGGCAGATCGATCTGAAACAGTCCTCTTGCCTCCGCGGGCCCGGCCGGCGTCACGGTCAGGTCCACACGCGCGCGTCCCGTGCGATCGAGCAGCTTCGCCGACACCGTGGCGGCCGCGGCGGCGGCGCCGTGGACCTCGAAGGTCACGAGCAGCCGATCGGTCCTCAAAAACTCGCGCCTGGGGAGCGGCGGTCCCGCGGGGCCGCGTCGCGCGGCTGGCGCGGTCATGGTCGTCACGACCGGCGTGCCGAGCGCGAGCCCTTGCGCGTTGAAGTCGGGCACGAGCACCTCGCGCGTGTCGTCTCCGATGCGTTCGCCCGCCGCATCGAAGAAGACTGTCCGGATCTTCAAAGGCCCGGATGGTGCGCCGAAGCGAACGATTCCTTGTACGGTCGGCCCCTCGAACAGGACCTGACCGTCGTTGCCGATCGCGGTCACCGACGCCGCGGACGGCCCGGACGCCGGCCGTACCAGCCGCACGCTCGGCGCCCAGGTCACCGTCACTTCGGCGGCGCCGTGTAGATCGCGGGCCGTGCCCATCCAGAGATCGATGTCTCTCGCCCGGCTCCCGCCCGCGAGCTCCGACAGCGCGCTCGTCACCGCGGCCGGAGCCTCGGCAGCCGCAGCCTCGCGCGCCCGCGTTAGGTCTGCGGCCGCCGGCGCCCAGTACCCCTTCCGCGCGAGAACGTCGACACGCGGCTTCCGTACGCGCACGTCGATCGTGTGAAACTTCCCGTCCTGCGGCCGCTGCGTCGATTCGTACCCCAGCAGGTAGTAGCCGCTGAGATGCCGGAACACCTGGCCGAGCAGCCGTTCCGGCGCGTTCGAGTTGATCGCCCGCCCGTCCGTGTTGATCGCGATCTCCGCGAGGATCTCGCTGGTGGGCCACTGCCCAAGCCCGCGCGGGTCGACGGTGTAGATCGCGGTGTTCGCGTCGTTGGCGGCGCGCATCAGCTCCTGGAGCCTGCTGAACCGGTCCGATCCGAGGCCGGACGGACCCTCGCTGACGAATACGATCGCTTTTCGCGCCTCGCGCAGGCCGCCCAGCCGCACGGCAATCGCCTGGAGCGCCGAGAGCGTGACCTCGCTGCGGATGCGCTCGATGCTCCCCATGTACGTCAGGTGCTCTTCCTCCGCGCCGTTGCGTGGGGGCGTGTAGAGTCGCCGCCGGCCTTTCAGCCCCCTGATCTGAGCCGTCAGCTCCGCCCGGCTCCGCGTGAACGGGATGGCGTCCGACGGCGTGTACTCGTCGACTATCGCCACCATATCGAGCGGTGCGACTTCAGACTCGACGAACGATGTCAGAAACCTCCGGGCTCGGATCGCACTGGCCATCCGGTCGATGTAGTACTCGTCCCAGAAAATGACGACAACGCGCACGTCGTCACGCGCCGCTTCCATTTCGATGTCGCTCCGGGAGCGGATCGCGAGCGAACGATCGTCGCCCGGGGCCGGCTGACCGCTGGCCTGGACGAACTTGAACGTCTGGATCGTCTGGGGGATGCCGTCTTCCTCGATCTGGAAGTCGTCGGCGGTGAGCGCATCGACCGGCTTTCCATCACGGGCGATAACCGCGACGTCGACGCGAACGAGGTTGGCGCCGGTGCGAAAGACCGGCTGCTGTTGCGCGGCCGCCGCGGCCGCCAGGAGCAGCACGGTCAGGAGCAACGCGAGAGGCTGGCGGCTCAAGGGGTCACCTGCGCAAGGCAGGCGTGGCTGGCTCGACTAGCTTACCACTGCGTCTCCTGACCCCGGGGCGCCTCAGTCTACGCGCGCAAACAGCTCGTCCCACCCGTAGTGGTTACGGTGCATCGCACCCCGGCTCCCTTGGAACGTCCGAGGGAGCATGACCAGACCTTCCATCTTCGCCAGGTCGAGGAGCCGCCACCCCGGCGGCCCGGGCCGCTCGTCACGGAGCTGATAGGCCAGGAGCCGCGGCGCGCCCTGCAGCAAGCCGTAGTCGTGCGGTTCCGCGATCCGGATCGTAGACCCGTATTTGAATTGGATGAGGTGGCGTTTTGTAATCGCCAGCTTCAGCTGGCGGTCAAGACTGTCAGATTCCGCTCTTTGAAGCACGACGCATCCTCTTCTGAGAGCGGATTTGCCGATTTACTAAGCAAAGAGCCTACCGGGCTGAGTTGGGCCCAGGCCTCGACAGTTCCCCCACCCAGCTGAACGGAGTATCTTGAGTGGGGGTGCACAGATGACCTTCCTCAGGTGCGGCGCCGGGCTGGTGGCGGTGATGTTCGCCGGGGCGGGCACCGCCTGGTCCCAGACGCCCGCCGCCGCCGGGCGCATCAAGATTTCGTCCGGCCAGGCGTCAATCGTGCGGGAGGGCAAGGAGGTCCCGGCCAAGGCCGGAGAGCTTGTCTATCAGGCGGACGTTCTGAAAACGGGCGCCGACGGACGCCTGGGCGTCACCCTCAGGGACGAAAGTCAGATCTCGCTCGGTCCGACGAGCGAGGTGCGCGTCGATCGGTTCGTCTACGCGCCGGCCGAGGGCAATCTCGGGATGGCCCTGCGCATCGCGCGCGGCATCGTCGCGTATGTATCTGGGCGGATCGCCAAGCTCGCGCCGGATGCGGTGCGTCTCGAAACCCCCGCGGCGATCGTCGGGGTACGCGGCACGCGTCTCGTGATCCAGGCGGGATCGCAGGCACCGGCGGCCGCGACTCAGACGAAGACCAGGAAGTCATGACGCGCACGCGGCAGGCGGCCGTGCCGTGTGCGGTGCTGTCGGCGGGAGTGGCGCTCTTGGTGCTGGCGGCGGCGTGCGGACCGAAGCGCGTTGCGGAGCCGCCGACCCCAACTGATCTGATCGTGCTGCTGCCGGGCGAGGATCCGAATGCCACAGGGCGCGTGACGGTCTCGAGCCGCGCCGGTCAGACGGTCGAGCTCGACGGCGAGCGCGAGTCCACGAAGGTTGCGGCGAACAAGCCGCCGACGCCGCCGGCAACGCTCGACAAGGCCGAAGTCGATCGCATCTTCGGCGACACGATCAAGACGCTGCCGCCCGAGCCCCATCATTTCCAGTTGTACTTCCGGTTCGAGTCGGACGAGCTCACCGACGAGTCCCGAGCGCTCGTGCCGGAAATCCTGCGGCTCGTCGGCGAGCGTCCTTTCCCGGATGTCACGATCGTCGGCCACACCGACACGACCGGAACCTCGAAGTCGAACCACGACCTCGGCCTGAAACGCGCGACAACGATCCGGAACTGGCTCGTCGCGCGCGGTCTCGAGGCGCGGCTCGTCGAAGTCGCGTCGCATGGCGAGGCGGACCTGCTCGTTCCGACCGCCGACAACACCGCCGAGCCGCGCAACCGACGGGTCGAGATTTCGGTGCGCTGAGCGGGCGTGACCGATCACAAGAAAGCTGCCGCGGCGAGCCGTCGAATCATCCTGCTGGCTGCGCTTGCGCCATCACTCCTGATTGCCGTCCTGACCGTTTATCGGCCGCCGGTTTTCGCGCAGCTCGAGAACCGAGTGTACGACACGCTCCTGCGGTCGGCCGCCACGACGCCGCCGGCCGGACGGATTTCCATCGTGGACGTCGACGAGCGGAGCCTGTCGGCGTTCGGGCAGTGGCCCTGGCCTCGCGACGTCATCGGCCGTCTCATCGGCCGCATCCGCGATCTCGGCGCGGCAGTCGTCGCCCTCGACGTTTTTTTTGCGGAGCAGGATCGCTTTGAGCCCAAACGCGGCAAGACACCGGATGCGGCGCTCGCGGACGCGCTGCGCGCCGGCGGAGTCGTCGTCGGCTACGCGCTGACGTTCGACAGCAAAGAGACGCAGCCGACGTGCTGCGTGCTGCACCCTCTTGGCGCCGCGCTGGTCCAGCCGCGCGGCGGCGGCGAGCCGCCGCTCTTCCACGCGTCCGGCGTCATCTGCAGTCTTCCCGAACTGGCGCAGGCGGCCGGATCGTCCGGTTTCCTCAACGCCGTTCCTGACGCCGACGGCATCCTGCGGCGCGCGCCGCTCCTGATCGAGTACGACGGCCGCGTGTACCCAGGCCTCGCGCTCGCCTCCGTCATGAGCGCGACCGGCACACGATCGGTCGCCCTCCGCACCGCGAACGTCAACACGACGACGCTCATTCTCGACAGCCGATCCGTTCCGCTCGATGGAAGGAGCAACCTGCTGCTCCGGTATCGAGGCAAGAAGCGGACGTTCCCCTACTTCTCCGCAGCCGACGTCCTCCGCGGACAAGTGCCGGCCGGCGCCTTCCGCCAGGGGCTCGTGTTCGTCGGCGCCACCGCACTCGGCACGCGGGAAGTCGTCTCGACGCCGCTCGATACGCAGTTCGCGGGAGTCGAAGTGCAGGCGACGGTCGCCGACAATCTCCTGCGGCGCGACTTCATCAGGCGTCCCGAGCACGCGACCACGCTGGAGACGACGGCGGTCCTCGCCGCCGGCGTGCTCGTCGCATCGCTGGCGATCACGACCGGACTGCTCGGCGCGGCGATCACGGCGGCCGCCTGCGTGGCCGGTGCGTGGTTCGGCGCGCAGTGGCTGTTCGCGATTAAAGGACAGTTCATCTCGCCGCTCTACCCGATCATCGGCCTCACGCTGACGCTCATCTCGGCGACGGTTGCGAAGCTCACGCAGGAGCGCGGCCGCGCGGAGCGCGAAGCGCACGACAAGATCCTGGCGCAGCGCCTGATGGTTCAGTCGCTGTTGTCGCTCACGGAGGTGAGGGATGCCGAGACCGGCAAGCACTCGCGCCGCACCCAGCACTACGCGCGGGTGCTCGCGGACCAGCTTGCCGCGAATCCGCGCTATCACGACTACCTCACGCCCGAGCGCATCGACCTCTTGTCGAGCCTTGCGCCGTTGCACGACATCGGCAAGGTCGGCGTTCCCGATCAGTTGCTGAACAAGCCGGGCGCGCTGACCGGCGACGAGTACAAGGAGATGCGGCGGCATCCGGCGTACGGCCTCGACGTCATCAAGAACGCCGAGCGGCAGGTCGGCGCGGACGACGACGCGATCCTGATGATGGCCAAGGACATCGTTTATACCCATCACGAGTGGTGGGATGGATCCGGCTACCCGCAGGGCTTGAAAGGCGACCAGATCCCGATTGCCGGGCGCCTGATGGCGCTCGTCGACGTGTACGACGCCCTCATCTCCAACCGCATCTACCGCCAGGCGCTTTCGCACGACAAAGCGGTCGAGTGCATCAGGAACGGCAGCGGCACCCAGTTCGATCCGGCCGTGGTGGAAGCGTTCGAACGCGTCGCGGCCGCGATGAAGGGGATGGCGGCCCAGGCCCAAGACCCGGCAACCCGTTGAGAGCAGAGCTTGTTTAGGCCGAACGCAGCCGTTTAGAATGGTCGTCCGACCATCGCGAACCTCGGAGCCTGGACGGGGGTCGAGATTGAGACGATTGACGCTTGCGAGCACGGGCGCCCTCGGCTTCAGCCTGAGCCTGTGCATCGCGGCCGGGGATGCTGCGTCGACCCGGCCCGCCGCTCCCGCCATGTCGGCTTCACACGAGCCGACGGCGACATTACCGCTCGCCTCTCAACGCGTCCTCGTCGACGAGTATTGCCTCACCTGCCACGACGACGACAAAGAAAAAGGTGGATTGACGCTCCAGCGCTACGACGTGGCGCGCGCCGAGCGGAACGCCGAAATCTCCGAGAAGATCATCCGGAAGCTGCGCGCCGGGATGATGCCGCCGCCAGGCGCCGAACGTCCCGACGCGGCGGCGATCACGGCGCTGGCGGCCTCGCTCGAAACGCGGATCGATCGCGCGTCGGCGGTGCGCCCGAATCCAGGCCGGCGGAGCTTCCAGCGGCTCAATCGCGCCGAGTACGCGCGCTCGGTGCGCGATCTCCTCGGAATCGACGTCGACGTCACCGCGTTCCTGCCGCCTGACACGCTGAGCCACAACTTCGACAACATCGCCGACGCGCAGTCGTTTTCGCCGACGCTGCTCGAAGGCTACTTACGCGCCGCGGATCGAATCAGCCGCGACGCGCTCGGCGATCCCGATGCGACACCCGGTTCGACGACGTACAAGTTGCCGCGCACGGCGTCGCAGCTCGCGCACGTCGAGGGCGCGCCATTCGGCACGCGCGGCGGGATCTCGGTCGTCCACAACTTCCCCGCCGACGGCGAATACATGTTCCGGATGATGCTGCATTCGATCCCGACGGGCCAGCTGTACGGCTCGACGGCTCGTGGCGAACAGCTCGAGGTGTCGATCAACGGCGCGCGCGTCGCGCTCCTCGACATCAACCCGCGCATGAGCGAGTCCGATCCGTCCGGCATGAACATTCAGACGCCGGCCGTCACGGTGAAAGCGGGCCCGCAGCGCGTGTCCGCCGCGTTCCTCCAGCGATTCGAAGGGCCCGTGGACGACGTGCTGGCGCCGGTCGAGCACACGCTGGCCGACACGCAGATCGGCAGCGCGCTGGGCGTGACGACGCTGCCGCACCTGCGCGACTTCGCGATCGTCGGCCCGCACAACGTGACGGGCGTCTCCGAAACGCCCGGCCGGCGCCGCGTGTTCACCTGCCGGCCGTTGTCACCGGACGAAGAACCGACGTGCGCGTCGAATATCGTTTCCGACCTCGCGCGGCAGGCGTACCGGCGGCCGTTGACGCCAGACGACGTGAACGGCCTGATGCAGTTCTATCGGACTGGCGGTGAAGGGAGAGACTTCGAGGCCGGAATCCGCACGGCGCTGCAGGCGATCCTGGCGAGCCCGCATTTCATCTTCAGGCTCGAGGAGCCGCCCGCCACGGCCAGGCCGGGTCAGAACTACCGCCTGCGCGACTTGGACCTGGCGTCGCGCCTGTCGTTCTTCCTGTGGGCGAGCGCGCCGGACGCGGAGCTCGTAGACGCCGCCGCGCGAGACACGCTCAGGGTTCCGGCCGTTCTCGACAAGCAGGTGCGCCGCATGCTCGCCGATCCGCGCGCGGCAACGCTCGCGAGCCGATTCGCGGCGCAGTGGCTGCGGCTGCAGGATCTCGACAAGATTCACCCCGACCCGCTGCTGTACCCGCAATACGACCACACGCTCGCGGACGCGATGCAGCGCGAGACGGAACTGCTCTTCGAAACGCTCGTCCGCGACGACCGCAGCGTGCTCGAGCTGCTGACGGCCGACTACACGTTCGTCAACGAGCGGCTCGCGCGCCATTACGGCATCCCGAACGTCAGCGGCACGCGCTTTCAGCGAGTCTCGATCCCCGACGTCAACCGTCGCGGCCTGCTCGGCCAGGGAAGCATTCTGACGATGACGTCGGTTGCGGATCGCACGTCCCCGGTTCTTCGCGGCAAATGGGTGATGGAAGTCCTGCTCGGCTCGCCGCCGCCGCCGCCACCGCCGGACGTACCGGATCTGGAGGAAACGCACGCGGCCAAGGAGGGACGGCTGCTGTCGGTCCGCGAACGGCTCGAGATGCATCGCGCGAACCCGGCCTGCAATTCCTGCCATCGCGTGATCGATCCGCTCGGCCTGGCGCTCGAGAACTTCGACGTCACCGGCGCGTGGCGCATCAGAGACAACGGTTCCGCCGTCGATGCCACGGGAACGCTTTACGACGGGACGAGCCTTCAAGGGCCGATCAGCCTGCGGCAGGCGCTCGTCTCTCGGTCGGAGATCGTGCTCAGGACGTTCACGGAGAATCTCATGGCCTACGCGCTCGGCAGGCGCGTCGCGCACTACGACATGCCAGCCGTCCGCGCCATCGTCCGCGACGCGTCGGCGAAGGAGTATCGGTTCTCGTCGTTCGTGCTGGGGATCGTGAAGAGCCCGGCGTTCCAGATGAGCCGTGCCGAGAAGGAAGCGGATCCATAAACATGTACATCACGAAAAAGCACATCTCGCGGCGCACCGCGCTCAGAGGCATGGGCGTCACGCTCGCGCTGCCGTTTCTCGATGCGATGGTGCCGGCCCGAACGCTCCTCGCGAAAACGGCGGCGGCCGGCAGGACGCGGCTCTCCGCGATCGAGATGGTGCACGGCGCCGCCGGCAGCACGACGTTTGGGCTGGCGAAGAACATGTGGTCGCCCGCAGCCGTGGGCCGAGCGTTCGATCTGACGCCGAGCAGCATGAGCCCGCTCGAGCCGTTCCGCGAGTACCTGACGATTGTCAGCAACACTGACGTGAAGAACGCCGAAGCGTTCGGACCGAAGGAGATCGGCGGCGATCACTTCCGGTCGAGCGCCGTATTCCTGACGCAGGCGCACCCCAAGCAGACGGAGGGCTCCGACGTGCACGTCGGCCCGTCGATGGACCAGCTCTACGCCCAGCGGTTTGGCCAGGACACCGCGATCCCGTCGATGCAGCTCTGCATCGAGAACGTCGATCAGTCGGGCGGCTGCGCGTACGGATATGCGTGCGTTTACACCGACACGATCAGCTGGGCCGGCCCGACCGATCCGCTGCCGATGGTCCGCGATCCGCGTGCGGCCTTCGATCAGCTGTTCGGCGTCGGCGCGACGCCGGAGCAGCGCGCCGCGAACCGGCGGACGAACCGCAGCATCCTGGACTGGATCGGCGGCGAGATCGCGCGGCTCCGCTCCGAGCTTGGGCCGTCCGACCGGAACCGGTTGAACGAGTACCTCGAGGACGTCCGTGAGATCGAGCGGCGCATCCAGCAGGTCGAGGCCCACAACACGAGCGGCGAGCCGAGAGAATTGCCCGGCGCGCCCGTCGGCGTGCCCGATTCGTTCGACGACCACGTGAAGCTGATGTTCGACCTGCAGGCGCTGGCGTTCGCGGCGGACATCACGCGTGTCTTCTCGTTCAAGATGGGACGCGACGGCTCCGGCCGCGTGTATCCCGAAAGCGGCGCCAAGGTGCCGTTCCACCCGGCGTCGCATCACGGCGAGCGCGAGGATCGCATCGCGCAGTTCGCGCAGATCAACAAGTACCACGTCAGCCTCGTGCCGTACTTCCTCGAGAAGCTGAGGAAGATCGAAGAGGGCGACAGCAACCTGCTCGACAAGACGCTCGTGATCTACGGGTCGCCGATGGGCAACTCGAACGTCCACAACCACAAGCGCTGCCCGCTGTTCCTCGCCGGGCACGCGAACGGGATCCTCAAGGGCAACCTGCACCTGAAGGCGCCCGATGGAACGCCGATGGCGAACGTGCTGCTGACGCTGCTGCACGGCCTCGGCGCCACCGACGTAGGGAGCCTCGGCGACAGCACGGGGACGTTCGATCTCACCGGCGTGCCGAGTACGACGGAAATGGGGCTTGGGGCTTAGGGCCTGGGGGATGGGGACTGGAGCCCGGGGCGTTCTCAGGTTGCTGATCGCAGGCTTCGTCTGCACATCGATCGTTTCCGCGGATTCCGCGTTCTCCGCGGCCGTCGCCGACGCCTCTGCGCGCGGGGATGTCGAAACCGTCCGCGCGCTGCTGAAAGAGGGGGCCGACGTGAACGCCGCGCAGGGCGATGGCATGACGGCCCTGCACTGGGCGGCGCGTCAGGGCGACGTGGAGCTGACGCGCATGCTCCTCTACGCCGGCGCGAACGTGAAGGCGGCGACGCGCCTCGGGAACTACACGCCGCTCATCATGGCGAGTCAGTCCGGCAGCACGCAGGTCATCGAGGCGCTCATCAAAGCTGGCGCCGATCCCAAAGCCGCGACGTCGAACGGCACGACACCGCTCATGCTCGCCGCCGCCTCGGGCAAGGCAGACGCCGTCCAGCTCCTGCTCGATCGCGGCGTAGACATCGACGCGGAGGAGTCCGCGCGCGGCGAAACCGCGCTGATGTTCGCCGCGGCATCGGGCCGTGTCGACGCGATGAAAACGCTGATTGCCGCCGGCGCGAGCGTTTCCAAGACGACGACGGTCGTGGATGTGAAGTCGTTGACGAGCCTCGAAGAAGAGGCGTTCCTGCGCGCGCAGCGGCAGCAGAGCCGGGCCGCCGAGCCGGCGGTCGTCGGCGGATATCCTGCGGCGCTCGCAAAACCCGAGAACAAGACGGAACCCAAGGTAGCGGAGCCACCGCGCGCGGAGCCGGCCGCGGCGCGCTCCGAGGAGCCGCGGCCCGCCGAAACCGCGAAACCGGAATCCTCTGGCCAGATCGCCGGCGTCACACGGCAGTTCCGCTTTGCCGAGCTCGTCAGCACGCAGGGCGGCCTCGCGCCGCTGCATTTCGCAGTTCGTCAGGGTCACGCCGATGCCGTGAGGCTGCTGCTCGCTTCGGGCGCCGATATCAACCAGGTCGCCACAGGCGACCGGACGACCCCGCTCCTCATGGCCGTGATCAACGGCCATTTCGATCTGGCGAAGTATCTGCTCGACACCGGCGCCGACCCACGGCTGGCGAGCGACAACGGCGTCACGCCGCTCTACGCCGCGCTCAACGTCCAGTGGGCGCCGAAGGCGCTGTATCCGCAGCCGCGCGCATACACGCAGCAGAACCTGACGTATCTCGAGCTGATGGAGGCGCTGCTCGCGAAGGGCGTGGACGTCAACGCGCGCCTGACGAAGAAGGTGTGGTACTCGGGTTACAACTTCGATCTTTCTGGCGTTGACGAGATCGGCGCCACCCCGTTCTGGCGTGCGGCGTACGCGAGCGACGTCGACGCCATGCGGCTGCTGGTCGCGCACCGCGCCGACCCGAACATCTCGACGACGAAGCCGGCGGGACGGCCGCGCACGGGCGACGGTGGGCGGGAAACGGTCGAGGACGTTTCAGGCCTTCCGCCGGTGCCGGTCGGCGGCCCCGGCGTGACGGCGCTGCAGGCGGCGACCGGCGTCGGCTACGGCGAGGGGTTCGCCGCGAACTCGCACAGGAACGCGCCGATCGGCTGGATGCCTGCCGTCAAGTATCTGGTCGAAGAGATCGGCGTGGACGTGAATGCGCGCGATCACGAGGGCAACACCGCGCTTCATCACGCGGCGGCGCGCGGAGACAACGAGATGATCCTCTACCTCGTGTCGAAAGGGGCCGACGTGAAAGCGGTCAACCGCGCAGGTGAGACGACGGCGGACATGGCCAACGGTCCCGTGCAGCGCATTCAGCCGTTCCCGGAGACGATCGCCCTGCTCGAGAAGCTCGGCGCGAAGAACAACAACAAATGTAAGTCCTGTTAGGGACTAAGGACTAAGGACGGCAAGAGTTCAGGACTGCGATAGCTGGCCTTCGATCGCGTGCAGGCGCGACTCGAGTTGACGGCAGCGGGCCTCGGAATCGCGCAGCAGTGTCCGCCCTTCCACCTCGTGCATGACGCAGTCCGCCAGCTCCTGGAGCATCTCGATATCCTCGTAGGTCCAGCCGCGCGGCCGGCTGTCGATCACGCAGAAGCTGCCGACCACGTGGCCCTCGCTCGTCGTGAGCGGAATGCCGGCGTAGGCGACGATGCCCATCTCTTCGACGGCGGGATTCATGCGCACCAGCGGGTTCGCACGGGCATCCTCGACGACGAGCGGCTTGTTGCTGGCCACGACGTGCTTGCAGAAGGAGTGCGAGAGCGGAGTTTCCCGCAGGGTCGCGAGCGGCTCCGGCACGCCGATGCAGGCCTTGAAGAACTGACGATCCCGATCGACGAGCGAGACGAGGCCGATCGGAGCATGGAGCATGCGGCAGGCAATCCGCGTGAGACGATCGAACGCCGCTTCGGGCGGCGTGTCCAGGATGCCGAGCCGCTGCAGCGCCGACAGACGTGAGACGCTTCGCACGATGCTGAGAAGCTCATCCGCCATGGGAGTCCTCGCCGGGGGACAGGGGCCCCCGGAGATCTTCGGCCTGGGGACTCGTAGCTTACGACAATTCCCAGGCCTGGGGAATCGCGGCCGGTCGTGACGCGCTTGCTGGCCATCCTCGCGATCGCGGCCCTGTTCGTGCTCGTGCTCTGGGTCGGGCAGCGCCACCTGATTTATCTTCCGTTCGGGTCGGTCGCGCCGCCGGCCGGAGCCGGACTGCCGGACGCCGAAGCGGTCTCGTTTCCCACAGACGACGGCCTGACCCTGAACGCCTGGTTCGTCCCCGCCGCGGGATCTCCCCGGCCGCCGACCGTGATCGTGTTCAGCGGGAACGCGGGAAATCGCGCGTTCAGGGCACCGCTTGCGGCCGCGCTGCGCGACGCCGGGATACAAACGCTGCTCCTCGATTACCGCGGCTACGGTGGAAATCCGGGATCGCCATCGGAGGAAGGTCTCGCGCTGGACGTGCGCGCCGCGCGCCGGTACGTTGCCAACCGTCCCGACGTCGACGCCAGGCGCCTCGTCTACTTCGGCGAGTCGCTTGGCAGCGGGCCGGCCGTCCGCCTCGCGATCGAGCAGCCGCCGCTGGCGCTGATCCTCCGATCGCCGTACACCTCGCTCATCGATCTCGGCCGGCTCCACTATCCCTATCTTCCGGTCGGCCTGCTGCTGCGCGATCGGTTCCCGTCGCTCGAGCGCATCCCCCGCGTGCGCTGCCCCGTTCTCGTCATCGCCGCACGCGGCGACACGATCGTCCCGTCCTCGCAGAGCGAGCGTCTGCACGCCGCGGTGACCGCTCCGAAACGTCTGCTCCTCCTGGAGGGAGACCACAACGACTACGAGCTTCTAGCCGGCCCCCGCCTGATCGCAGCTGTTGTAGACTTCCTGCGCGCGCTCGGATAGCGCAAGGCAGATGGCAAAGAAACGCGCGCGAAAGCCCCGCCCCACGCGGCGTGCGCGAGCGGGACGGCCCGGGGTGCCGCCCCGAATCTACGCACAGGCCTCGCCGTGCTCCATCGGCGGCGTCTCGATGTTCGAGGGCCGTCAGCGCATCAACGCCAGAACGGTCGGACGCTACCTCTCCGACGCGGACCTCACCAAGGCAGCCGTCGACCGGCTGCGGCAGGCGGGGTTCGACATCCTTCAGGTGACGGCGCTGACGATCAACATCGCGGGGCCGGCGCGCACCTACGAGCGGGCCTTCAAGACGACGATCGTCGCCGAGGAACGGCAGACGATGAAGGAGGGCGGGAGGAAAGACAAGGCCACGTTCCTCGACTCGCCGGACACGAAGATCAAGGGCCTCATCAGCACACGCGGTACCGTTTTCGAGGACGTGCTCGAGGGCGTCGCACTCGAGGAGCCGCGTTACCTGTTCGCGCCCTCGATGTTCGCGCCGCCGAAGTCCTACTGGCACCTGCGCGTCCCCGCCGACGTGTCACTCGCCTGCAACGCCGACCGCGCGCACCGCGACGGCATCACGGGCCGCGGCGTGCAGGTGGCGATGGTCGATTCCGGGTGGTACCGTCACCCGTTCTTCGTCCATCGCGGCTATCGCGCCGCGCCGGTCGTGCTCGGTCCGGCGACGAGCGACCCGCTGAAGGACGAGGTCGGCCACGGCACGGGCGAATCGGCGAACATCTTCGCGGTCGCGCCGGATGTCGAGCTGCTGCCGGTCAAGGCGCTGCTCGCCGGCTCGCTGGGAACGGTGCTCGTCAACACTACCGGCGCGTTCAACGCCGCCGTCGCGCTCAACCCCGACATCATCACGTGCAGCTGGGGATTCCACATTCCGGCCGGCCCGTTGAGCGCGGCCGAGCAGGCGCTCGCCGCGGCGGTCGCGGCGGCGGTCGCGTCGGGCATTACCGTCATCTTCTCCGCCGGAAACGGCCACGCGGGATTTCCGGCGCAGCATCCCGACGTCATCGCGGCCGGCGGCGCCTTCATGGATCAGGACGAGACGCTGCAGGCGTCGGACTACTCCAGCGGCTTCTCGAGCAACATCTACTCGAACCGCGCGGTGCCGGACGTATGCGGCCTCGTCGGCATGCGGCCCAAGGCGATCTACATCATGCTGCCGCTGGAGCCGGAAGATGCGATAGACGTGTCGAATGCACCCGGCACTCACCCCGACGGCGACGAGACGGCAACCGACGACGGCTGGGCGGCGTTCAGCGGCACGTCGGCCGCGGCGCCGCAGATCGCAGGCGTGGCGGCGCTCCTCAAACAGGCCTGTCCCGGGCTCGGGCCGACGGCGGTCAAAGACATCCTGATCAGGACGGCGCGAGACGTCTCCGCCGGTTCGTGCAACACCGTTCCCGGGATCCACACGGGCCTTGCGGCGGCCGCCGGTCCGGACGTGGCGACCGGCGCGGGCCTCGTCGACGCGCACAAGGCCACCCTGCTCGCGAAGGTGCACTGCCTCGGCCCATCCGGGCCGCCGGGCGGCACACAGGCGGCGCTGTCCGCGACAGACGTGCGGACGCTCGAGCGCCTGATCACCGGCGCCGATCTCGATGCCGAAAGCTGACGATGCCACGCTCATCGTCGGGCGGTAAGAACGCTTCGCCGATCGTCTCTGCGCAGGTGCTGCTGCGGCCCGCGAGCGGCCGCCGGATCGGCGGCCGCGACGAGATCACGTCCCAGAACATCCGCGAGTACGCGCCGCCGGCCGAAGCCGCGGCGCTCGCCCGCAAGACATTCGAAGCCGACGGCTTCGACGTGGGCCCGACCGTCGGCGTGAGCTTCTCGATCGCGGCGCCGGTCTCGACCTTCGAGCGCGTCTTCAAGACGCCGATTGAGAGATCGACACTCGAACTGCCGCTCGACGCGCTGCCCGAATCACTGCGGCGCGTGATCGAGACCGTGACGTTCGAACGGCCGGTGGATTTCGGGCCGACGTCGTACTAGGCCACGGATTTCACGGATCACGTCAGCCACGGATTACACGCATCACGTCAGCCACGGATTACACGGATTTCACGGGTCACGTCAGCCACGGATTACACGGATCAGGTCGCAACCCTGACTCGGCGTTCGCCGATGCCTCGCCCGCTTAGGAGTGGGCGTCATGTCTTGCCGTTCAGGATTTTGCTCCGCGTAGTCCGCGTGATCCGAAGCGCCTCAGACTCTCCGTCGCCGCACGTCGTAGTGAAGTTGAACAACGCCGTCCGGAAATCGTTGCAAGGAGATCAGCCGGAGCGGCACCTCACGATGCCTCGGCGCCATGAGGGGAATGCCTTCCCCGATGAACGTCGGCACGACGGTGATGATGAACTCGTCAATCGCGTCCTCGTCTAGGAAGGACCCGATGATCTCGCCTCCGCCCATCATCCAGATGTTCTTCCCAGCTTCCTTGCGGAGGCGTTCGGCAAAGGCGCTGATCGACTCCGTGACGAATCGGACGCCGGCAGGCACGGATGCAGGCGGCGGCCGGCGCGAAAACACGTAATGCACGTCATGTGTGCTGAAGCGCGCGCCCATCTTCACGCTCATGTCGAAGGTCTTGCGACCGAGAATCTTGGCATCGACTGAGCGCGAGAATTTCGGGAGACCGTAGAAGCCCATTGGGGCCCGCCGCCTCGTCAGCCAATCGAGATCGCCATCGGCTCGAGCGACGTAGCCGTCCGCGCTCGTCGCAATATTGACGATGATTTTTCGCTTTGGCACGACGTCCCTCCGTCAGTCTCTGATCGGCCGACTGGTCGATCGATCTTCCTCTGTCGTGAGCGAAACGCAACTTGTCACCACGGTTGCCGGACGTGTTCCGCGGATTCCGCGTAATCCGCGGCCAGGTTTCACCAGTGGAATCCGTGTAATCGGTAGCTCGCAATCAGTGGAATCTGTGTAATCCGTGGCTCGTGATCAGTGAAATCCGTGTAATCCGTGGCCCGTGATCAGTGGAATCCGTGTAATCCGTGGCCCGTGATCGGCGCAATCCGCGGCTAGCGGCCGGCCGCCTCGCGCCCCACCTTGATCGTCTCCGGGTAATCCCTGTCGTAGATGATGATCAGGCGGAATCCCTCCTTGATCCGGCGCGCCACATCCGTGGCGTTCGCGGTGATCCCGCACGGAACGTCGAACTCCCTGCATGAGGCGAGCTGCGTCTGTATCGCGTTCTCGACCTTCGTCACGTCTCCCTGGAACACGCGCCGGAGCGTTCCGGGACCGGGGATGGCGATCGTCGGCCTGGCCTTCGTGATCTCGCGGCTGTTCTCGATCCCCTTGACGCTTTCGACGATGAAGACGGACGCGAGCTCGCCGTCGGGATTCTGTGGATACACGTCCGCCCTGCGTTTGTACTCGTCCGGCGTCATGCCCCAGTACGCCGGCGCGTCGCCGACGTCGGGCGGCCTGGAGGCGCTGAACCGCATGGCGGCGATTGCCTGGGAGGCCTCCTCGCCGCTCTCCATGTCTGGAAAGACGATCGCGTGCGCACCGAGATTCAGCATCTCGGTGGTGCGCTGCCTCGCCCCCGAGGGGTCGTCGTGGAAGATCGGAATGCGCATCATCAGCGGGTGATCGTTCGGATTCTGCTTGAGCCCCGCTGCGGCCATTGTCTGCAGAAAGGTCCTGACCTCGGACGGGTTGTAGCTCGCGACCTGCTCCATGTTCAGGAACACGAAGTCCATCGATGGGTCCGCCGCGGCACGTTTTGCCGCCTCGGCGGTCCGCTGCGGTGCGAACCAGCCGAACACGACTTTTCCCTGCGAGAGAAGATCGATGATTCGGTTGTGCCGTCGCTGCTGCGTGGGCTGCGCCGCGCCGGCGGGAGCGAGCGGCAGCAGAGCGAACAGGAGTATTACGACCGACACGACTCTGGCACCCATCGAAGTCTCTTTCACGGCACTTCGACCCTGAGTGCCGCACCAAACAGCATGGTCCGGTCGTGGTCGCGCGCCGCCCAGTTCAGTAGCGTGCGCACGTCTTTCTTGATCGGGCCGTCGAATGCCGGGCGCCCATTGACGCGCACCTGAACCGGCCGATCGAAGTCGAAATCGGACGGCGCGAGGAGAAGCGTGAACGCGCCGACGCCGCTCGTCCGGACCTCTGCGACGTTGCCATCGCGCACGAGATCGACACGGCCGGCGGGCCGCCTGTGACGGAAGACTTCCTGCTTCCCGCCGTTCCAGTCGATCGCGTTGAAGTGCTCCATCGAGCTGGACGACCGGCTCCGATCGAGCTTCTCGATCACGAGCCATCGGAAGCGGTTGTCGCGATCGGTCCGTTCGGTTTGCCACGACAGCCTGTCTGGCAGCGGGTCGCGGGCGTGGCTGCGCTCGAACTCGTCGACGGCGCCCCGCTCGCCCGGCCACCATGAGGGGTCGTGGCCCGCGTCCGGCTGCGGCCGGAAACGAACCGGCGCGCCGGCACGTTCGAGCAGCGCGATGAACGGCTCCGTTGCCGAGACCGGGTACAACGGATCGCGGCCGCCGTTGACGATGTAGGCCGGCACGTTCGTGAGGTTTGTGAGAAACAGCTCTCCTTCCACGCCGACCGTTGGATTCGCCAGCACGCGCAGCGAGCCGTGAAAAGGAAACAGGACCGACCACGCGGTGGCATGGCGCAGGCCGGCGTAGAACGCACCCGTGCCTCCGTCCGAGAAGCCCATGACGTGCACGCGGTTCTCGTCGACGTTATAGGTTCTCTTCAGGCGCGCGATGAGCCTGTCGAAGTTGTCGAGTTGTGTGCCGCTCCACCATGGCGCCTCGATGAAACCGGATGGATACACCTGGATGTATCCGTCGCTGAATTCCAGGCGGCGCCGCCTCGGCGCGGCAGGCGGCGCTTCGATCGAAACGCGCGCGATACCGCCGTGGAGAAAGAAGCGCACGGGGTACTTCGTCTTCGGATCGTAGCCGGGCGGAACGAGCACGGTCGTGGGCAGCACCGCGCCGCCCGCGATGCGCGATTGCCACGACAGCTCTCCCTTCGGCACGTCTGCGGCGTACGAGCGCCCGGCGGCCAGCCGCGCGTAGACCTCGTCGAAGCTCCCGCCGGTACGGACCACGCGATCGATCTGGCGCGCGGCGTCAGAATCGCCCGCCTCGCGCCAGAACTCGGCCATCGCGGCATCGAGCGTGTCGGCCGGGCTTGCGAGCGCCGGCGCGAGGCAGAGCGCGAGGGCGATCAGCGCGAGAGGGCGCACTACTTTCGATCCATCAGCCAGCGGCGGAACCAGTCGAGATTGCGCTGCATCTGTTCGCGCTGCATCTTCGGCTCGTAGAGCACGTGCCCGCCGCGCGGGTAGATGTCGAGCTCGACGAGCTTTCCGTGCGCCTTGAGGACGCGATGGAGCGCCCGCGCCTGATAGACGGGCACGCGGTTGTCCACTTCGCCGTGCTGGATGAGCAGCGGTGTCGTGACCTTCGCGGCATGCGTCAGCGGCGAGTGCGCATCGTAACCTGCAGGATTCTCCCAGGGCGTCTTGAAGTACTCGAGCATGAAGTCGCCGCCCTCCGAGAAGTAATAGATGCTCCGGAGATCGACGACGCTGGCGCCGGTGGAGGCGGCCTTGAAGCGGTCGGTCTGCGTCACGATCCAGCTCGTCATGAAGCCGCCGTACGAAACGCCCATCGCGCCGAGCCGGTCGGGGTCGGCGATGCCGCGCGCGATCAGGTGATCCACGCCCGCCATGATGTCGCGGTAGTCCCCCTCGCCCCACGAGTTGACGATCATGTCGAAGCCCTTCGCGCCGTACCCGGATCCGCCGCGCGGCATCGGCATCAGCACCGCGAACCCGGCGCTCGCCATCGCCTGGATCGGATACGGCTCGACCTGCCCGACGAGGTGGGGGAACTGCGGGAAGATGCCGTAGAAGAACCCGCCTATCGGCCCGCCGTGGCTGTAGACCAGAAGCGGCAACCGCTTGTCGGGATCCCAGTTGGGCGGCGTGGCGAGCAGCCCCCAGATTTCCATGCCGTCGAACGAGCGCCAGCGGATCGGCTCGACGTCGCCGAGTGCGAGGTCGCGCACCTCGGGGTTGACGCTGGTGAGGCGCCGTGGCTGCGTACCTGCGACGATATCGAGCACGTAGACTTCGCCCGTCGTCCCGTGTTCGACCGAGCGGTATGCGACCAGACGGCCGTCCGCGGCGACGCTCGGCGAAAAGCTGGTCGATCGCCCGATGGTGACGAGCTCGATCTTCGGCTCGCTGCCGTGTCCGGTGTTGCCGAGCCAGGCGCGCGCGAGAGGCGACTCGAACATGCTCTCGCCCATCGCGAGCGTGCCTTCGGTGAACGTGTAAATGATCGACCGGCTGTCGGGCGCCCAGGTATATTCCGCGACCCACGTGCCGGTGTCGCCCGTCAACATGATCGGCTGGGCGCGCGGCTCTTCGACGGACACGAGCGCCAGTCCGCGAGCGGCCTTCAGGAGCTTCTGGCCACCGGTCGAGATGAACGCGACGTGACGGCCGTCCGGAGAGAACCGCGGGTTGTTGTCGATGCCCGGACGATCGACGAGGACTCGCGGCGCACCGCCGTCACGCGGGACGATATACAGGCTCGTGTCGTACGGCGCGGTGAAGCCTGACCAGGGCGCCGCGGAGTACACGAGTGATCGGCCGTCGGGCGCCCAAGTCAGCCCGTCCACGAAGTGCTCCGGCGGACTGACGACCTGCGCCGTTCCATCGATCTTCTGAACCCACAAACGCGCGGGCCGGTTCTGACGATCGACCTGGATGACGAACGTCTGCTCTTTCCGCCGCCGCTCCTCGTCTGCCGACATCGGCTCGAGCGACAGATACGCGATGGCTCCGCCGTCCGGCGCCCACTCGTAGGTCGTGACGCCTTCCGGCGCGGACGTGACCGCACGAGGCTTGGCCTGAGCGGAGTCGAAGGGCTCGCCGCCCGTCGCGGCCAAGACCATCACCTGCGGCCGCTCGCCGACGAACGCGAGAAACGAAAGACTCTTCCCGTCCGGCGACCATCGGAGCCCGGGCGCCGGCAGCGGTCGATTGAAGATGCGCGTCGACGCGGCCGTCATCCGCACCGGCTCTCCGCCCTTCGTAGCGACGACGAACAGCGTCGGATCGTAGGCGTTGCGCTCGAGGGAGGCTTCGGAGACAACGTAGGCAACCTGCGACCCGTCCGGCGAGATGCGAACGTCGGAGATCGCGCGCATCCGCATCAGGTCGTCGATCGTCACGGGCCGCCGGTCGCGTGCCGCCGCCGGCTGCAGGCACGCCAGAGCCAGAATCACAGTGAACAGTTGCTTCATCGCTTGATGGCCCGGATTATGCCATGTGATCTTTCCGCGTTTTCCGCGGAATCCGCGGCATGCGACCTTTGGCCGGGACGAAACGTAATACAAAAAGCGCATGGACCTGCTGGCGCGGTTCGCAGCCGGCGATCGCGAGGCCTTCGAGGACCTGTTCCGCCGCGAACAGGCGGCGGTCTTTCGATGGATCGTCCGCATCGTCCGTAACCGCGCCACGGCCGAGGATCTGACGATCGAGACGTTCTGGCGCGTATACCGATCCCGCGGCCGGTTCGACGCCCGCCGCGGGTTCGACGGCTGGGTGCGGCGGATCGCCACGAACGTCGCGCTCGACCACCTCCGCGTCGCGCGACGCGAGACGGAGCTCCCGGATCAACTCGAAGCAAAACCCGAGGCGAATCCGGCCGAGCGCCGCGAGGTCAATCGTGCAATCCGCATGGCGTTCGCGACGCTTCCGGCGCGGCTGCGGATTGCGGCGACGCTGGCGCTGATCGAGGAAGAGCCATACAGCGAGATCGCCGATGCGCTCGGCATCTCCGTCACAGCCGTCAAGTCGCGCGTGTTTCGGGCGCTTCGGCTGCTCAGGCACGAGCTGGAGCCGTGGTCGATCGCGCGCAACGAACCGCCGGAGCGGGAGGGGACGAAGACATGAACGAGCGGGACGACGACGCACTGCAGGCTGCGCTCAAGCGGGCGATGCCGCCAATGGACGAGATCGATCTCGAGCGAGATCTGTGGCCGCGGTTGGAGAGGCGCCTGGCCTCCGAACCGGTTCGCTTCGCCTGGCTCGACTGGGGACTGGCGGCCGCCGCGATCCTCTGGCTGCTGCTGTTTCCAGAGATCCTGCTTCCGCTGCTGTACCACCTCTAACGGAGGCCGACCGTGAGCACACATCGATTCATTCGCGCCTACATGGCCGGCAGCATCGTCCCGACGGCGTTCCTGCTCGTCGTCATGACCGCCTTCACGCTGGCCCGCTACGCCTACCACGTTCCGCTTCCGATCGAGCGCATCGTCGTCTTTCCCATGGCGGTCGTGCCGAACATGTGGGGGCTGTGGAACGCGCTGTACCTGGTCTCTCCTGCACGCCGGCTCGCGCTCGGCCTTCACGGCGCGGTCCTGCCATTCATCCTCGCGCCCGCCGGTTTTCTCGTTGCGCAGTTCGTCAACTTCCCCATACCCGCCGTCATGGTGGACGGATTCCCGTTCGGCTTCCCGGTCGTCGTGATCGTCTACTACCTCGCGTGGAAGTATCTGGTCGGCTTTTTCAACGAGATCGTCGACGTGTCCTGACCCGCATTACACTCAAGCCCTCGTGGCGAACCCCGATGGGACCGTCCGCTGGGGACTGATTGGATGCGGCGACATCGCTGAAAAGCGCGTCGCCCCGGCGCTCGTCAACAGCCCTGGAAGCAGTCTTCAAGCGGTAGCGCGCGCTCGCGCGTCACTGGCGGCCGACTTCGCACGGCGGCACGGCGCTGGCCGCTGGCACGCGGACTGGCGCGAGCTCGTACAGGACCCGGACGTCGACGCGGTGTATGTCGCGACTCCGGTTGGACTGCACGCCGGGCAGGCGGTCGCTGCCGCCGAGGCAGGCAAACACGTCCTCTGTGAAAAGCCGATGGCGCTCGACGTTGCGGACTGCGAGCGCATGATCGCGGCGGCGCAGCAGAACGGCGTCAGGCTCGGCGTCGCGTACTATCGCCACCATTACCCCGTCGTCGCGCGTCTCCGGGACCTCATCACCTCCGCCGAGCTCGGTCAGCCGGTGCACGCGGTGGCGGAGGCGTTCGAGCGATTCGATCCGCCGTCCGATCACCCGCGCGCGTGGCTGCTCAAGAAAGCGCTCGCAGGCGGAGGCCCGATGGCCGACTTCGGCTGTCATCGAATCGAGGTGCTGCTCGATCTGCTCGGACCGATCGAGCGCGCCCGTGGGTTCACGGCGAACGTGCGCTTCAAGGATCGCGACGTCGAAGATACGTGCACGGCACATCTCGACTTCCGGAGCGGCGCACAAGCCGTCGTAACGGTGACCCACGCCGCATCCGAGCGCCGCGACCGCCTGTCGATCTTCGGCACCGAAGGCTCCGCGCACGTGGACGAGCTCAACAGCGGCCTCCTCCGCATCGTCTCGCCGCACGGCGTGGACGAGGCGTCGCATCCGCCGCATCCGAACCTTCATCAACCACTGGTCGAGGACTTCCTTGCGGCGATTCGGGAGAATCGCGAGCCGGCGGTCACGGGACAGATTGGTCTGGAGGTCACTCGCGTCGTTGCAGCCATCTACGGCACATGAAGGCTGCCATCCGCTACGAGTTCGGCCCACCTGAAGTCCTGAAGCTCGAAGAGATTCCCACGCCGGTCCCAGAAGACGACGAACTCCTGATCAGGGTGCACGCGGCATCGGTGACTCTGGGAGACTGGGAGCTTCTGACAGGGCGACCGCTTCATCTCACAGTCATCGCCACGCTCTTCACGCGGAGGCCGCGCCACCACGTGCCGCCGTCGGGGTTCTTCAAACCCAAGTTCAAGATCCTGGGCACCGACGTCGCGGGGCGGGTCGAAGCGGTGGGCAAAAGCGTGACGCAGTTCCGGCCGGGCGACGAGGTGTTCGGAGACTGTGGGCTGACCGGGTTCGGGGCGTTTGCGGAGTACGTCTGCGTTCCCGAACGGGCGGCATTGGCACCGAAGCCGACCGGCATGTCGTTCGAGCAGGCTGCTGCGATCCCGCAGGCGGGGTTCATTGCCGTGCAGGCGCTCCGCGACAGCGCTCGAGTCGGACCGGGACACAAAGTGCTCATCAACGGCGCGGGTGGCGGCGCTGGAACCCTCGCCCTGCAGATTGCTAAGACGCTCGGGGCTGAAGTGACAGCCGTCGACGGTCCAACCAAGCTCGAGATGCTGCTCTCGATCGGCGCCGACCACGTCATCGATTACACGCGCGAAGATTTCACCAAGAACGGGCGGCGCTACGACGTCATCCTGGACATGGCCGCCTGCCGGACCGTCTTCGAGAGCAGGCGTTCGCTGACCCCCAACGGGCTGTACCTGATGGCCGGAGGAGGGTCCTGGACTGCACTCTGGCAGTCGGCGTTTCTCGGGCCACTCATTTCGATGAGAGGGAACGGACGGGTGAGGCTGCTGGCAGCGGCGTCGCGGCGAAATGACCTGACTTACATCACCGAGCTGTTCGAGGCGGGCAAGGTCGTGCCCGTCATCGACAAGTGTTTTCCACTCAGAGAGGCAGGCGAAGCGCTCCGGCGAGTGGGCGACAAGCAGTCCAAGGGGAAGGTCATCATCACGCCGTGACTCGGCATGGAGCCGACGTTCAGCCCACGTCCAGCGCCATGATCACTTTTCGATCGCGGATGTAGAGCGTCTTCCCCACCAGGGTTGGGACCGTCCAGGCGTTGCTGGTGAGGAGCTGGGTCTGCGAGCTGATCGTCAGCCCCGTCGCCGATGGGACGGCCAGGGCAAGCGTCCCGTCCTCGCCGACGAGAATGAATCGTCCATCCGCGTGGATGAAGCTCGCGCGCGCGAGCGACCGGTCCTGCCAGACGATCTCGCCAGTGCGCGCGTCGATGGCGGTGAAGAAGCTCGGGCCGAAGTCGCCGCTCGAGCCGTAGATCATGTCGCCCAGCCGGATCGCATTCGCAAAGTGCAGCCGCATCTTCGTGTTCGCCCACACTTCGGTGACGGTCGTCCCGTTGCCGTTCCTCGTCAGCCTGAGGCCACGGGCGCCGAAACCATATCCCGCGCTGTAGAAGAGCAGATTGCCGTCGCCCCAGATGGGCGTGCTGACGTGCGTGCCTTCCTTGTGGCCGTACGGGTGGCCCCACAACAGATCGCCGTTGTCAGGATTGAAGCCGAACACGCCCTCGAGCAGGAACGTGACGACTTGCTCCTGGCCGTCGACCTGGATGAGAAACGGCGACGCATAAGCGTGGTGATAGTCGCCCTTCCTCCAGACAATCGCACCAGTACGTTGATTGAAGGCCATGTGCGTGCCGCCCGCGGCGCCGACGGGGAGGATGATCGTGTCCTTGTACGCGAGCGGGCTGCAGGCATAGCCGCGCTGACGGATGTAGCCGTTCAGGTCGACGATCAGGTCGTATTTCCAGAGGACGCGGCCGGTTTTCCGCTCAAGGCAATGGAGCTTTCCTGAACCGCCAACCGTGAACAGGAGATCCCCGACGATGAGTGGCGTGGAGATCGGACCGGGACCTCGCTCGAGGTGGTACTCCTGGACGATGTCCGCCTCGCGGCCTGCGATGACGAACGGCGCGTCGTATTCGTACTCCCACACCGTCTTCCCGCTGTCGGCCGCGAGCGCAACGACGACGTCGCGGTCGCCTTTGCGATACATCGTGTAAAGGATGCCGTCGGCGGCGGCTATCGACGAGTAGCCTTCGCCCAGATGGCGAGACCAGATCTTGCGCGGGCCGCCTTCGGGCCATGACGCGGCGAGCCCGCGGACGTCAGATTTGAAATTGCGGTGCGGTCCGCCCCACTGCGGCCAGTCCGGCGACTGCGCGGCGGCGGTTACAGTCGAAAGGATCAGCAGTGCGAGCAGAGCGCGCACGTAGCGCCCCCGGCCACCCGTCACGATCGTCCTGCCGTCACCCGAGATGTGACAGGAGGCCGCGGGTGCGAAGCGGGATCGTTCGGCGACGGCGCGTGGGGCACGGGCACGCCACCCCACGCACGGCTGGGAACGCTACGCACGTTGGAGCGGATTCTACGGGAGGATCCGGCGTTCGCGCTGTCACCATTCTTCTTGGATTGTCGCGGAATTGTATCGAACGCTCTAGAATGCCCGTATGCCCACCTACACGCTTCGGGTCAACGGGCGGGCGCATGAGGTGGCGGGTGAGCCGGGCGACAGCCTGCTGTCCGTGCTTCGGTACGAGCTCGGCCTGACAGGATCGAAATACGGATGCGGTGAGGGCCATTGTGGCGCCTGCACCGTCCTCATCGATGATCAGGCGGCGCGGTCCTGCGTGACACGCCTGGGCGCGGTTGCGGGCAAGCGGATCACGACGATTGAGGCGATTGCCGAGGGCGAGCGACTTCATCCGGTGCAGGAGGCGTTTCTCGAGGCCGAGGCGTTCCAGTGCGGCTACTGCACGCCGGGCATGGTGATGGCGACGATCGGCCTGCTGCGGAACCATCCCAACCCTTCCGACCAGGACATCGAGCGCGTAATGGATCGCAACGTCTGCCGCTGCGGCACATACCCGCGCATCGTCCGTGCGATCAAACAGGCGGCGCAGCGCGTCCGCGTGCCGAGCAGCGCTGGAGCGCGGCGATGACGATCGAGATCGAACGCTACGAGCTCGAAGAGCGCGGCCGGTATCGGTTCGAGCTGCCGCGGCGAGACTTTCTCCGCGTGTTCACCGCCATGGGCGCGGGTCTCGTCGTCATTGCCGTCGCTCAGCCCGCGTTGGCGCAGGAATCCGGCCGCGGTGGACAGAACAGGGGTCCGGCGCCGGAGCTCGCCGCCTGGATTCATATCGGCGAAGACGGGCGCGTCACGGCGTACACCGGCAAGACCGAGATCGGACAGAACATCCGCACGTCGCTCGCGCAGACGGTCGGCGACGAGCTGCGCGTGCTGATTGGCGCAATCACGTTCGTCATGGCCGACACCGACCTGACGCCATTCGACGCCGGCACGTTTGGATCGCTGACAACGCCGAGGATGGCGCCACAGCTCGCAAGGGCGGCGGCGACGGCCCGCGAGATGCTGATCGATGAAGCCGCGAAGCGATGGCAAGCGGATCGCTCCACGCTCAGCGCCCGGGACGGAAAGATTCTTGCGGCCGACGGGCGGTCGATCGGATACGGCGAGCTCACGGCGGGCCGGAAGCTTGCGGGCGTCGTCGCCGCCGATGCGACACCCGCGCCCGTCGATCGCTGGGCGCTGCGCGGCACCGCTCCGAAGAAGGTCGACGGCCGCGCATTCGTGACGGGCGGCCACCAGTACACGCCCGACCTGGTGAAGCCGGGAATGGTGCATGGGCGCGTCATCCGACCGAACGGCTACGCCGGCACGCTCGTGTCTGTCGACGACAGCGCCGCGCGCGCGATGACTGGCGTCTCGGTCGTCCGCGACGGAGAGTTCCTGGGCGTCACCGGTCCGACCGAGCGCGACGCGAAGCGCGCGGCCGCCGCCGTCCGGGCCGAGTGGCGACCACCGGCGAACGAGCCGACGGCTGAGACCATCTACGATCACCTCAAGAAAACCGAGCGTCCGCCCGAACCGGGCCGCAACACCGGATTCACATCCGGGGATGTCGCACAGGCTCGCACGAAGGCAGCGAAGACGTTCGAGGCCTCTTACCGCATCCCCTACATCGCGCACGTTCCCCTCGAGCCCCGCGCCGCCGTCGCCGAGTGGCAGGACGACAAGCTGACGGTCTGGTGCGGGACGCAGCGCCCGTTCGGTGTCCGCAGCGAGCTCGCTTCCGCTTTCCGCATCCCCGAGGATCGCGTCCGCGTGATCGTGCCCGACATGGGATCGGCGTACGGCGGCAAGCACACCGGCGAGCATGCCGTCGAAGCGGCGCGGCTCGCGAAGGGGGCCGGCAAGCCGGTCAAGCTGGTTTACACGCGCGCGGAGGAGTTTTCCTGGGGCTACTTCAGGCCCGCGGGCGTGATCGACATCAAAGCGGCTGTGGACGCGGAGGGCCGGCTGGTGTCGTGGGAGTTCGACAACTGGAACTCCGGCGGTTCTGCCATACGTACGCCCTACGACATCCCGAACCAGCGCATCGCGTTCCATCCGGCCCAATCGCCGCTGCGACAGGGCTCGTATCGCGGCCTCGCGGCAACGGCAAACCACTACGCGCGCGAGATGCACATGGACGCGATCGCGCGTGCGCTCGGAGTGGATGCCGTGGAGTTCCGGCTGAAGCACCTGACGAATGACAGGATGAAGGCGGTGCTGAACGCCGCCGCGAAGAAGGCCGGCTGGCCGAAGCCAGCGGCGCCGGGACGCGCGCTCGGGATCAGCTGCGGCACCGAGAAAGGCAGCTACGTGGCTGCCGCCGCGGAGCTGTCGAAGGCGCCAGGCGGATTCACAATCGAGCGGCTGATCGTCGTCTTTGAGTGCGGCGCGATCGTCAATCCGGACGGGCTCCTCAACCAGGTTGAGGGAGCCGTCGTCCAGGGGCTCGGCGGCGCGCTCTTCGAGTCCGTCGACTTCCGCAACGGCGAGATCGTGAACGGCAGCCTCGAGCAGTACCGCGTACCGCGCTTCAAAGACATCCCGCCGATCGAAACAGTGCTCCTCGATCGGAAGGACCTGCCGTCCGCCGGCGCCGGCGAAACGCCGATCGTGTGCGTGGCCCCGGCCATCGGCAGTGCGGCGAGAACGCTCGGCACGGTCGCGACGGCGTTGCCGGTTATGATCACCTGAGGTGCTTCTCCGCTCTCTTGGCGCGCTCGCGCTGATCTCCATCCTCCAGCCAGCTGCTACCCAGCGGCCCGACGCCGCCGGTTACACGCTGCTCTCGCGCGACGGCCGTCGCCCGATTGCCGTCCGCACGGTCGGCAGCGTCGAGATGGTGACGCTCGACGAGATTGCGACACTCCTCGCCATCACCGTGCGCGAGGACGCCGCCGCCGGCGGCATCGCGCTCACGATGCCGTCCGGTCAGACCGTCGTCTTGTCGGCCAAGCAGGCGCTCGCGTCGATCGGCGGCCGCGTCGTGTCCCTGCCGGCCGCGCCGGTGCGCGAAGGACGAACGTGGCTGGTGCCCATCGACGTGATCGGCCGCGCGATCGCGCCTGCGTATGTCACGAGGCTCGAGCTCCGCAAACCGTCACGGCTAGTGATCCTGGGCGACCTGCGTGTTCCGCAGGTCACCGCGGGGCACGAAGCCGTCGGCGCGGCGGCGCGCGTCACCTTCGACATTCAGCCGGCAATACCCCATTCGGTCTCGCAGGAAACGGGCCGTCTCGTCGTGCGCTTCGAGGCGGATGCGCTCGACACGCAGCTGCCCGTGACAGTCGGGCGCGATCTCGTGTCGGCGATTCGCCAGGGCGATGGCATGGCGGTGATAGTCATCGATCTTGGGCCGAAATTCGGCTCGTTCAAGTCCAGCGACCTGCCGTCCGAACGTGCCGGCGTGCGGCTCGTGATCGATCTCTTCGGCGCCGCTGGAACGACCGTCGAAACCGCGCCGCAGCCGGTCGAGCCGCTGCCCCTGCCGCAGTTCGCGCCTACAGGTCCGGTTCACACCATAGTTATCGACCCGGGGCATGGCGGCGACGAGCTCGGGACGGAGGGTCCCGGCGGAACGCTGGAAAAAGACGTCGCGCTCTCCGTCGCCAGGCGACTCAAGGCCGCGATCGAGGGCAAATTCGGCATCCGCACGCTGCTGACGCGCGACGCCGACCGGACGATCGGCCTGGACGAGCGCGCGGCGGTGGCGAACAACAACAAGGCCGATCTCTTCATCAGCCTTCACGCCAACGCCTCGGTGCGACCGACCTCTGCCGGCGCGGAAGTCTTCTACCTGAGCCTCACCGAGTACGGCGAGGAAGCGGAACGGATCGCACGCGGCGAGTCGGAGTCGCTGCCGGTCTTCGGCGGCGGCACACGCGAGATCGAGGTCATCCTCTGGGAGATGGCCCAGGCGCGCCACATCGAGCGCTCGGCCGAGTTTGCCACCCTCGTCGAGGCCTCGCTTCGGCAGCGGGTCCCCATGAGCCCGCACGCGATTCAGCAGGCGCCTTTCCGGGTGCTGGTGGGCGCCAACATGCCGGCGGTCCTCATCGAGATGGGCTTTCTCACGAATGCCGCAGAGGAGCGGGCGCTCGCGGCCGACGAACGGCAGAACGCGATCGTGCAGGCGCTCGTTGACGCCGTCGTCCGGTTCCGCGAGGCACGGCAATGACACGCCGGCGTGCGGCAGTGGCGGCAGGCATCGCCGCCGTGGTCATCATTCTCGCCGCGTTCGGGATCGCTCAACTCCGGCGCCGAAGCGGATCCGAAGCGGCCACGAACCCTGCCGCAGCGCCTGCTCCCGCGCCGGCACAGACGGAATCGCGCCGCATCAAGGCGACGCTGTACTACATCGGCGAGAACGGCGAACGCCTCGTGGGGGTCGAGCGCGACGTTCCTTACGGCGCTTCACCGGCCGAACAGGCCCGGCGCATCGTCGAGGAACAGCTCAAGGACGCACCGGCGCCGCTCGCGAGCGCGGTTCCGAAGGGCACTTCGCTGCGCGCGCTGTTTCTCAGCGGCGCCGACGCATACGTGGACCTCAGTCCGGAGATTTCATCCGGGCACGAGGGAGGATCGCTCGAGGAAATCCTCACGGTCTACGCGCTCGTCAATGCCCTGACGACGAACCTGCCGGCGGTGCAACGAGTCCAGATCCTCGTCGCGGGCCGGGAGGTCGACACGCTGGCAGGCCACGTGGACCTGCGGCGGCCCCTTCAGAAGAATCTGAAGTGGGCCACGCCGTAGAGCGCGATAAGCTATTGGCCATGCGCCTCGATCGCCGCCGCCCCGACGAGCTTCGTCCCACTGTCATCACACCGAACTTCGTGGAGCACGCCGAAGGATCGGTCCTCATCGAGGTGGGCCGCACGCGCGTCATCTGCACGGCGAGCGTCGAAGATCGCGTCCCGATGTTCCTGCGCAATTCCGGCAAGGGGTGGGTCACCGCCGAATACGGCATGCTGCCGCGCGCGACGACGACGAGGACGATGCGCGAGGCGAGCGCGGGGAAAGTGGGCGGCCGGACGCAGGAGATCCAGCGGCTGATCGGCCGATCGCTTCGGTCGGTCACGCGGCTCACCGAGGTCGGCGAGCGGACGATCTGGGTGGACTGCGACGTCATCCAGGCGGACGGCGGCACGCGGACGGCCGCCATCACCGGCGGCTTCGTCGCGCTCGCGCTCGCCCTGCAGAAGCTGCGCGAGCAGGGCCTGATCGGCGCGGTGCCACTGAACGACTACGTTGCGGCAACCAGCGTCGGTCGCGTCGATGGCGAGCCGCTGCTCGATCTGGCGTACGACGAGGACTCGCGCGCCGAAGTGGACATGAACGTGATCAAGACCGGCGGGGGCCGATTCATCGAGGTCCAGGGCACCGCGGAGGGACCTCCGTTCGAGCGCTCGACGCTCGACGCGCTGCTCGCGTTCGCCGACACCGGCATCTCGAAACTGGTCGAAATCCAACGGGGCGTCGTCGGACACATCCTCAAGTGACGCGTCTGCTGGTCGCCACGACTAATCTGGGCAAGATGGGAGAGATCAGGGAGATACTCGAACAACTCGACATCGAGCTCGGGACGCTCGCGGATCATCCCGGTATCGCGGAGGCGGACGAGACAGGCTCGACCTTTGCCGAGAACGCGCGGATGAAGGCGATCCACTACGCGCGTGCGACCGGGCTGACGACCGTCGCCGAAGACTCGGGCCTCGCGATCGACGCGCTCGACGGCGCGCCCGGGATCCACTCGGCGCGGTACAATGGCGGCACATACGCCGAAAAGTTCGCGCACCTGTTCGCGGAGCTCGATCGCCGCGGCGCCGCCAACAGCTCCGCGCGCTTTGTCTGTGCACTCACGCTCGTCCGTGATGGGCAGGTAGTATTTGAGACGCAAGGCACCGTGGAGGGGCACATCACGCGCGAGCCGCGCGGCACAAATGGTTTCGGTTACGATCCGATCTTCATCTATCCTCCGTACGGCAGGACGCTCGCTGAGGTCTCGACCGACGAGAAGCTCACCGTGAGCGCCCGCGGGAAGGCGTTCCGGGCGCTGAGGGAGTATCTGATCAGGGACCGCGCAGAGATCGCACGAGGCCGCGGATGAATATAGCCACGGATTACGCCGATTGCGCGGAACTGTTGGATCCGCGTGCCCACACGCCGAGGCCGCGCAACGCGCGGCCGGGCGGTGCGTTTCATTCGCCTCCGCGCCCTCGCTCTTTCTCTCCGCGCCCTCCACACCCATGATCTTCGAACGCATTGAGGACAAAGGCCTCTCGCAGTACTCCTATGTCGTCGGCTGCGCGCGTGCCGGCGTGGCTGCCGTCATTGACCCGCGGCGCGACGTGGACGTCTACCTCGACTTCGCGGCGGCGAGAAAAGTGCGCATCACCGACGTGCTCGAGACCCACATCCACGCCGACTTCGCGTCCGGCGCGCGCGAGCTGGCCGATCGTGCCTGCGCGGCATACCGTCCGTCGGGCCACGACGCCGGCCAGCAGTACGAGGTCCGCGTGCCCCACCAGGACCTCTGCGACGGCGGCGTCCTCGACCTCGGTGCGGCGAGAATCATGGCGGTCCACACGCCGGGGCATACGCCGGAGCATCTGAGTTTTCTCGTCTACGACACCGTCCGCTCGCCCGACGTGCCGCAGCTCTTTCTCACCGGCGACTTCCTGTTCGTCGGATCGCTCGGCCGGCCGGACCTGCTCGGCGAAGAGGCCAAGACCGCGCTCGCAAATGAGCTGTTCGACAGCGTCAGGACGCGGCTGACTAATCTGCCGGACGGCCTCGAAATCCACCCGGGTCACGGCGCGGGATCGATGTGCGGCGCGGGCATGAGCGAGCGGCCGATGTCGACCCTCGGCTTCGAGCGCATCGCCAATTCATACCTGGACGACCGGTTGACGCGCGAGGAGTTCGTCGCGCGGATCCTGGGGAGCGCGCCGCCCTTTCCTCCGTATTACCGCCGGATGAAGGCGTTCAACTCGGAAGGACCGCCCGTCCTTGGCGGTCTTCCGGGACTCAAACCAGTACCCGTCGCGCACTTCCGCGAGATGGTCCGGGAAGGCCATGTCGTCATCGATCTGCGGGATCAGCTCGCGTTCGGTGCCGGACATATTCCCTGCGCCTTCGGAATCGGCGCCGGTCCTGGCCTCTCGACGTGGGCATCGTGGGTCGTGCCTTACGACGTTCCGCTTCTGCTCGTCGCCGACGATCCGAACGTCGTCGACGACGCGATCCGTTCGCTCGTTCGAGTCGGGCTCGACCGCGTTGCCGGATATCTGGACGGCGGGATGTCGGCCTGGACGGGCGCCGGTCTGCCGATCTCGAAGACGGTTCAGATCTCACCGGAAGGCCTGCGCGACCGGCTCGGGCGAGACGCGGACCTGGCGGTCCTCGACGTTCGCGGCGACGCCGAGTTCGCGGGCGGCCACATCGCAGGCGCGGTGCACGTGATGGGTGGCTGGCTGGCGGATCGCGCGGGGGAGCTGCGAGGCCGCGAACCGATCGCCATCGTCTGCGGCAGCGGCTACCGATCGACGGTCGCGGCCAGCGTGCTCGAGCGCGCCGGCTTCACGGACATCATTAATATGACCGGCGGCATGACCGCCTGGACCCGCGCGGGGTTGCCCGTCACGACAGCCGGGTAGTCAGTGCGCCGAGAATGGGTTTACAATGCTCTCCAGCAGCCGCCCTCCTCGGCTGATGCCGCGCCTGCCCAAGGGAGGTCTTCCCGTGCGTCTCAAGCTTCATCTCGCGTTGGGCTGTCTGATCCTGTTGCTGGCAGGCCTGTGGCCTGCGGAAGCGGAGGCGCAGTACTACCGCGGTTACCCTCGGCGCGTCTTCGTGAGCGCGGGCTTCTACTACCCGAGTTTCTACTACCCGGTCGGCTTCGGTTTCGGATGGGGCTATCCGTTCTGGTACCCGTGGGGCTACTACGGAGGGTATCCATACGGCCCTTACTGGTTCGACGATTCGAGCGACGTGCGAATCCAAGTGACGCCCCGCGACGCCGAGGTCTACGTGGATGGACGGCTCGCAGGCCACGTGGACAGTTTCGACGGCATGTTCCAGCGGCTGCGCGTGCAGCCGGGCGGTCGCGAGATCGTCATCTATCACGAGAAGTACCGCCCGATCACCGAGCGGCTCTACTTGAGTCCGCGCGCCGGTTACAAGATCGAGCGGGCGATGGAACCGCTTGGACCCGGCGAATCGGTGGCGCCGAGACCGGTGCCTTCGGCGCAGACACCGGAAGCCGGCGAGACGGCGCCGGGTTATCCGCGTGATGGCTACGGCCGCGGCGGGCCCCCCGCCCCGGATCGGTTTGGCACGCTCTCGCTGCGCGTTCAGCCCGCCGACGCGGAGGTGCTCGTCGACGGCGAGCCGTGGACGTTTCCGCAAGGAAGCGAGCGCTTCGAGCTGCAGCTCGGCGAGGGGCTCCATCGCCTCGAGGTCCGCAAAGAGGGGCACGAGCCCTACGCGACGGAGCTGCGCGTGAGAACGGGCGAGACGCTCACTCTGAATATCAGCTTGCCGCGCAGGTAGGCGTGCCACGACTCTCCGATCCCGTGTCGCTCGGCAGCCCTCGATTCCGCACCGCGGACTACGGCGGCTTTCTCGTGACCGACGCCCTGTTTCCTCCGGGGCTGGTCCTGCCTCCCCACTTTCACGATCGCGCGGTCGTGGCCGTCACGCTGAGCGGCGGGTGGGATTCCGTGATGATGGGTCGACCGCGCGCCAGCACGCCTGGCCTGCTGCTGACCGAGCCGGCCGGCGAGCGGCACGCCAACCACTTCGCCGCGAGCGGCGCCCGCGTGCTCATCATCCAGCCGGACGCGGTCGCGCGTGCCGAGACGCTGCGCGTGTGCGGAACGGTCCTGAACCAGATCAATCACTTCGAGGCGCCGAACGCGCAGACGATCGCGCGCCGGCTCGCCTCGGAGATCCGCTATCCGGACTCGGGGTCGCCGCTCGCGATTGAAGCCCTGGCCCTCGAGCTTCTGGCCACGGCGGTGGAGGAAACACGGCGGACGTCCGGTCACGAACGCCCGCCGCCATGGCTCCGAAGGGTCGTCGACTACCTCCAGGCGCACGTCCTCGACCCTCCGGATGTGGCTGCCCTGACGGCGATCTCCGGCGTGCATCCTGCTCACCTGGCGCGCACGTTCCGGCGCCATCACGGCATGTCGGTGCCGGCGTATCTACGCCGGTTGCGGCTCGACTGGGCCGCGAGTCGACTGGCTACGTCCGACCAGTCGATTGCCGAGATCGCCCTGGCGGCCGGTTTCGCCGACCAGAGTCATTTCACCCGCGCGTTCCGGCGCCACACCGGAGCGCCTCCCGGCCGCTTCCGCTGCAGCACCCATTAGTCCCCAGGCCCCAGGCCCCAAGCCCCAGGCCCCAAGCCCCAAGCCATCCCCTAATCGTTCGTTTCCACCTTCACAAATCCGTCGACCTCCCACGTCCGCTCGTCGTTGTCGGGCCACGGCATTCCGTCGCAGTAGCTCTGCGATGTCGGGAAGCCTGCGTCTCCCTCGAATCCCACGAACGTCGTCCTGTCCGAAACCGTGGAATGGATCGAGCCGTAGTCCACGACGCGAAACCAGATGTCGTGGCCGACCTGATGCCGCGTCGTCATGAACGACGGATGCGTGGAACGGTTCTTCGTGATGACGCCGCCGATCCAGGCGCGGTTGTTGATCGGATCGACGCTGAGGCAGGTCACTTTGCCGGTGAAGTCGATGTCGAGGCCCCCGAGAATGCCGCGGTGGCGGGACAGGCCCGTCGCGTGATCGCCCACCGCAACCGCCACTACGCCGAACTGCGCGTCGAGCCCCGCAGCCGGAATCGAGTAGTTGCCGCCGCCGGAAACGAACCCTCGCAGCCCGCGGGCCGATGCGCTGCTGCCGGAGTGTGACGCCGCCGCGAGCGAGAGAGCCGCGACGGCTGCGAGCATTCGAGCGGACCGGATCCTCCACGTGTGACTGGACATCGCCAGGTGTTCCTCCTTCGCGGCGGAACACTACGGCGCGGCGCAGCGGGAGTCTTGTCCCGCCCGGAATGTTTTTGTCCGGATCTATCGTGTCGGGTGCGCGAGATCGACGATGACGAGCCAGCGGCGCTGGCCGTCGCGGTTCCATAAGCGCAGGTAGGGCCCGGATTTCGGCTTGTCCGCCTTGCGCTCCCACACGCCATACGTGTAGCCGAAGTCTGCCGAAGCCGCCGCTTCGGCGGCGCCGTGTGTGTTGGAGACACCGGCCCAGTTCGACGACAACCATGTGACGACCGCTTCCCTCCCGACGATCGGCGTGATGCCCTGCCGGTGCAGTCGTGCGGCGGGAGCGAGCACCTCGGGAAACACTTTCGCGGCGCCTTCAGAGTTCAAACGTTCGTTCAGACGGCGATCGGCGTCGGCGAGCGCCTTTGTCGCGGCTGCCTTGTCTTCTTTTCCGGCGTATCGGTCGGACACTGTCGTCCGCGTGAATCCTGACGCGAACGTGACCGGCTCCGGCGCATCGACGCCGATGTCGATGAGCACGCGCCATCCGCTCGCCTCGCGCCGCCAGACAGACAGGTAGGCGCCGTATCGCGGCTTCTTGTCTCCGGAGTGATCGATAGACGTGCTGGGCCCGGTGAGCCAGCCGAGCTCGCCACTTGCCGCGATGTCGCCTGTCCGCGGCTCCCACACGAGCTCACGCACCGAGAACGGCTGCGACGGCGACTTGCGGATGCCGTCTTTCGCCGGCGCCGGTTTCGGGGTGAGCGCCACCGAATCGTCGGAGAAGAACTCCAGGAACGCGTCGCGCCAGCCCTTTTCGCGGGCCGCCTGCGCAAACGCGCGCTCCGCGTCGGCCAGCGTGCGCAGTTCGTCCGATACGGGCGCCTGTGCAATCCCGGACACCGTGACAAGTGCGGTCAGCGCCACCGCGAGCGTCGATTTCACTGTAAACCCTCCCTTATCCATTCGCATCAAAGGTCCTGGAGGCGAAAGTCATGCTTCGCGTACCCTTTCTGGCCGTCAGCCTGTTTGCCGCCGTCATCGAATCTCCCGTCACCGTGCTGGACACTTCCGCTCCCTGCTCCTCCGAATCGGCGCAGGCCGTTTCCGCCGTCAGCGGCACGTGGACCGCGGAGGTCCAGCCGTCCCGTTGGAACACGAAAGACCGGAAAGACGACGATTGGAGCACGCTCCGGCTGCAGCTGCAGCTGCGGATTCGTGATCAGGACTGGAGCAACTGGGGCTTCTCCGTTCCCGTCGAGGCATTGAGCGGCCTTCCCGCCGAGCTCACCGACATGGACGACGCCCGCTTCCAGCTCAAGCGCGACGCCGGCATCGTCGACTTCGACGGCACGTTCAGAAAGGGGCGAGGGATCGGCGACTTCCGCTTCAGCCCAAGCGCCGACTTCGCGGCGTTCCTGAAACAGCGCGGCGACGGCGCGCCGTCCGAGCGCGAGATGTTCAAGCTCGCGATCCACGACGTGAGCCGGAGCTTCATCCAGGAGCTCGAGAAGCTCGGCTACAAGGACCTGTCGCTCGACACGCTCGAGGAGATGCGGATCCACAGAGTCTCTCCCGAGTTCATCGCCGACCTGCGGCGCCTGGGCTATGACAATCTGCCGACCGAGCAGCTCGTCCAGATGCGGATTCACCGTGTGACGCCCGAGTTCATCACCGAGCTGGGGAAGCTGGGATACGACAAGCTCTCGACGGATCAACTCGTCCAGATGCGGATCCACCGCGCCACGCCGGAGTTCATCGCCGAGATGAAGAAGGCCGGCTTCTCCGGCATGTCGGTCGACGAGCTGCTGCAGTTCCGCATTCACAACGTCTCGCCCGAGCACGTCGCGGAGCTCCGGGCGCTCGGCTACAAGGACCTCGACGCCGACGAGCTCGTCCAGACGCGCATCCACCGGGTGACGCCCGAGTTCGTGCGCGAGCTCGAGGCCGAAGGCTACAACGATATCCCGATGGACCAGCTCGTTCAGATGCGCATTCACAGGGCGACACCCGAATTCGTCCGCGAGCTGAAGACCGTCGGCTACAAGGGCATCCCGGTCGACACGTTGATCCAGATGCGCATCCACCGCGTCGACGCGCAGTTCATCAAGGACGTCCAGGCGGACGGCTACAAGGACCTCACGCCGCGCGAGCTGATCGAGTTCAAGATTCACAACGGGCGGTGGCTCGCACGTAAGAAGCAGTAGCGCTTCACAACTGAGACCCTGGCGGAGGGCGAAGTAGTCGGCTCCCGCCTCCACGGGGCATCGCGCCGGGAACGCGCGCGCCGTTCGATACTCTTTCGCTCGCGCGTTGACTATCGGGCTCTCCATGCTTGGCCCGTACACGGCCAGTACCGTCATTGCTAAATCGCTCGTCACGGATCGTGGTGACCGAAGTCAACGCGGAAGTCTCACTCCGCGCGCGTTCCGGCTGCGCACTGCCGCGGCGCGACCCCGAGTCGGCGTTCGCCGACCACCTTGCCCTCTCTTCATGGCGCGAGGTGGGTTGCGCGTGACGGGGCCGTCGGAGCAAGCCGGATCATCTTCAGCGCCAATATTCCGCTAAGCATCGCCGAAGGAGCACAGGTGCGTTCGGCGTAGACGCCTCAGTCGGAGAACCCGCTCGCAACTTGATTACTCCGTTACAAGAAACGAAGAACGAAGCACGAAGGACGACAGGCTTTCTGAACGCCGTTCTGCGTCCTTCGTGCTTCGTCCTTTGCTCCTACTTTGGCGGCGGCTCGCCGAGTGAATCGCGAAGCCGGCGGAGCATCTGACCGATGCGGCATACCAGATCGAACAGCTTCTTGAATTCGTCGGGCGCGAGCAGCTGTCGGTCGAGCGCGGCGTAGAGTTGCGACCGTGCTTCGCCGGTCGAGCCCCGCGCGATCCTCAGGAACTGGGCGAATTCGCGTCGGCTCTCCCTTTCAAACCCCTCGGCAATGTTCTCCATAATCGACAGCGATGTTTTGTTCATCCGTTCACTGAAGGGTCGGTGGTGCGCGAATGCCGTCCGCCGATTGACCCGCCCGATCTCGGCGCAGTACAGCCGGGCGCACTGCCACACGTCGAGATCCTCAAATCGCCTGGCGCCCATGGCCTCGGTAAGGCACACGTCATGCCACTCGACTTTGCCCCTACTTCGACGTATGACCCCACTAACGTGACGTTTTCTTCAATTTCTGGAGTTTCCATGCTCGGTCCGGCGGGCAGTTTTTGCGATCGTGACATCCGAAGAACGATGCACGAAGGACGAGGAACGACGTTCGAAGGACGAAGGACGAAGGACGACGGTACTAGTTCAGGGATGCTGCGGATCGCGCCAGAAATCCATGATTGAGACCCGATGGACGCACCCGATCGTGCAATACGGCGCGCACGACTTCGGCGTCAGGTACTCGCGACGGATGTCGTCGACCGTGTATCGCTCGAGCGGGATCGCAGGCGAGCCGCGCTGCTGGGAGCAGTAGTGCACGAGGCCGTCTTCGCAGATGTAGAGGTACCGCGCGCCGGCGCGGCAGCGCCACTGGTTAGGACGGCCGTCGACGAGATTGCGCTCGAACGTCACGAGCCCGGAGTACAGGTTCTTGAACAACCACCGGCCGTGATTTCCCAGCGCGTTCACGTCCTCCCAGATTCGACGCTCGTCCGGCGACAGCGGCTTCACGTGCCCGCCCGGGTCGTGGATGATGCCGATCGACGTCGACAGGCCGAGCTCGCGCGCCCGCGTCGCGATCGTCCGCGCGTCCTCCGGATGCTTCACGCCTGATCCCAGCACCGTGTTGATGTGCACGTCGAACGCCGCATGTTCGGCCAGCAGCTGCAGCTTCTGATCGAGCAGGCGAAGGCTCTTCTTCGAGACCTCGTCCGGCTCCACGTTGTCGATGCTGATTTGCAGATACTCGAGGCCCGCGTCGTTGAGCGCCTCGATCCTCTTGCGCGAGAGAAGGTAGCCGTTCGTGATGAGGCCGGGCGTCATCCGCCGGGTCCGGATGTGCGAGATGAGCGCGTCGAGATCCGGATGGAGCATCGGCTCGCCGCCCGTGAAGGCCACCGCTTCCGTGGCGAGATCCGCGAGCCGATCGATGCGCGAGCGCATCGTGTCGGTCGGCACGGGTGCCGAGACCTTGTCGTACTCGTTGCAGTAGGCGCAGTCGATGTTGCAGCGGCGGATCGGGACGATCTGCGCGAGCAGCGGGTGGTCGCGATCGGCGAGCCCGCGCGCGATCAGCCCTGCGCCATGGGCGATCCGGCCGAGATTTCTCAGACTTCGCATCAAAGCTGCTTCGTATTTCCGTGCTTCGTGCTTCGCTCTTCGTTCTTCGTGTGAAAGCGCTCGAAGCACGAGGCACGAAGGACGAAGGACGAAGGACGACGTCCGATTCAGCCTACCACCTTGATAAGACCTCGGCGTGAAGCGGTCGGCTCAGGCCGGGAGCTTGAGCGTGGCCCGGCAGCCTGGCCCGTCGCGGCGCGACTCGAGCGTCAGCGTGCCGCCATGCGCCTCGGCAATCTGCCGGCAGAGGACGAGCCCGATGCCGGAGCCGGCCGGCTTGGTCGTGAAGAACGGCACGAACAGGTTCGCGGTATCCGGCAACCCGGGGCCCTCGTCCTCCACCGTCATCTCGAACTCGTCGGCGTTGCGCCAGGCGATCCACACGCCGCCGCCTGTTTCGAGCGCGGCATCGACGGCATTGCGGACGATATTGATGAGCAGCTGCTCGAGCTGATCCGGATCCGCTTCGATGTCGATTTCGTCGCCGCGGATCTGGACCGGCAGGCGATCCTCGAGCTCCGCGACGCGGCGCGCCAGCGGCAGCACCGGCATGCGCTTCGGCTGCGGCTTGGGCAGCTTCGCCAGCTGCGCGTAGGCCCGGAGGAACCGTCCGAGCGAGCCCGATCGCGTCTCGATCAGCGTGAGGCCTTCGATGACCTCGGCGCCGCGCGGAAGATCGGGAACGCGCGAGACCATCCGCTTGAGCGTGTGTGCGATCGACTTGATCGGCGTCAGCGAGTTGTTGATCTCGTGCGACAGGACGCGGACGATGCGCTGCCAGGCGAGTTGTTCCTGCTCGCGGAGCGCGCGGCTGACGTCGGAGAATGCGATCAGCTGGTGCGGCTTGCCTTCGCGGTAGAAGGTCGACCGCCGCACTTCGAGCGAGCCCTTCCCGGGGAAGCCCCGATCGACGAGCCGCGGCACGGGTCCTGACAGATACGGGTCGAGCCGCAACTCCGGCGCGCGGCGTCCCAGGAGCTTCGGCGACGTGCGGCCGAGCAGCCGCTCCGCAGCGGGGTTCACCAGAACGAGGCGTTCCTCGGTGTCGAAGGCAAACATCGCGACGTCGATCGCCTGCATCACGCTCGAGAGGAGCGCGGTCGATTCCACCGCCTCGGTGCGCTGCCGCTGCAGCGTCTCGCCAAGCGCGTTGATCTCGGTCATGACGAGATCAGCGGCGCTGCCGGGCCTGGCGCTCACACCGCGGATCGAATAATCCCCTTCGCGCAGCGCGCTAAGCAGGTTCGCCGCCACGAACAGCACACGCGTGACGACCTGGCGTGCCGCCGCCGCCGCGCCGAACCACACGAAGACGATGACGGCGGTGACGGTCCACCGGACCTCGAAGGAGTACGGCTCGGTCCAGATCCCGTACAGGACGAGGATGGAAGCGGGAAGCCCGGCGAGAACGCCGAGCGCCAGGACCGACTGCTCGATGCTCGGCTGCAGCCGCGCCGTACGCTCACTCGTCGTCATGTGCGTCCTGGCTTGCGTCTGGCTGGAGTCGCCGATAGAGCGCGCTTCGGCTCAACCCGAGATGGGCCGCCGCGCGCCGCACGTCGCCGCCATGCCGGGCAAGGGCCTTCTTGATGAAGATCTGCTCGATTTCGTCGAGCGACAGATCGTCGAGCTTCGCCGGAACTCCGGCGGTCAAGGCGCCGGAGTCGAGGGCGCGAGTGCGCAAACCGAGCGCCAGATCTGCCTCCGCCAGCGCGTCCGCGCCAGGCTCTGCCATCAGAACCGCGCGCTCCACGCTGTGGGCGAGCTCGCGGACGTTACCGGGCCACGCGTGTGCGCGCATCGCCGCGAGCGCGCCCGGCTCGAATCCCGTGAGACGCTTTCCGTACCGTGCCCTGTAGCGCGCAAGGAAGTGCGCCGCGAGCGGCGCGACGTCCTCGGGCCGTTCCCGCAGCGGCGGCAGGTGCAGGACGACGGTGTTCAAGCGGTATAGGACGTCTTCGCGGAAACGGCCTGCCGCAATCTCGTCGTCAAGGTTTGCGTTCGTCGCAGAGATGGTCCGGACGTTCACGTATCGCATCCGCGACGACCCGACGCGCTGCACCTCGCCGGTCTGAAGAACGCGAAGCAGTTTGGCCTGCAGCCTGACCGGCATGTTCGCGATCTCGTCGAGGAAGAGCGTCCCCTCGTCTGCCAGCTCGAAGCAGCCTGGCCGATCCGCGCGCGCATCGGTGAACGCGCCTTTGACGTGGCCGAAGAGCTCGCTCTCGGCGACGCCGTCCGCGAGCCCGCCGGCGTTCATCGTGACGAGCGGTCGAGTACGGCGATCGGACCGCGCATGCAGCCAGCCGGCGACGACTTCCTTCCCGGTTCCATGCTCGCCGGTGATCAGAATGGCCGCGTCGGACGCGGCGACGCGATCGATCGTGCGGGCGATCTCCCGCATCGAAGCAGATTCGGCAATGAAGACGGGCGTGCGCTGCAGACGGCCGGCGGCTTCTTCGGCGCGCTCGCTGCGGCGCACCGCCCGGCGCAGCTCGATCTGCGTTCTCACGCAGGCCAGCAGCCGGTCATCGTCCCACGGCTTCTCGATGTAGTCGCGGGCGCCGCGGCGCATGGCTTCGACCGCGATCGGCACGCTGCTCCAGGCCGTCATGATGACGATCGGGAGGCCGCCATCGATGGCGCGGATGCGCTCGAGCAGATCCAGGCCTTCCTGGCCCGACGTCGTGTCGCGCGTGTAGTTCAGATCGAGGAGCGCGAGGTCGAAGTCCTGGTTTTCGAGACGCGCGAGCGCTTCTGCCGGCGACGCTGCCGGGGTCACCACATGCCCGTCGTCTTCCAGCAGCAGCCGGAGCGCCTCCACGACGTCGGCTTGATCGTCGGCGATCAGAATGCGGCTCTTCACCACCATCCTCTCGGCGCGTTTAGGAAGATGCGTGCCAGTCGCGGTGGTCACAGTCCCTTAGACGGAAATGGGACGAAGACGTTTATGTTGATTTTGGCGGTCCCGCTCGCGCGACCGCAAGTCCCGCCCCTGGGACTCCCGTGGCAACGGTTCGCCGGAAAGCCCCGTCAAAACGGGAATCCGGCAGGGCATGGGGATTGCCTTTTGGACATTCATCTCCATGAACCAGCCCCTGACCCGCGTGCTCGTCGCCGACGATCAGCCGGACGTCCTGCAGGCGCTCCGCCTGCTCCTCACCGACTCTGGTTTCGAGCCCGACCTGGTCGCCTCGGCCGACGCCGTCGTCGAAAAGCTTCGCGAGCAGTCGTACGAGCTGGTACTCATCGATCTCAACTATTCACGAGACACGACATCGGGCCGCGAAGGGCTCGAGCTCCTGTCACGCGTGCGCGAGCTCGACGCGGCGCTTCCCGTGGTCGTCATGACCGGCTGGGGCAGCATCGATACCGCCGTCGACGCGATGCGGCGCGGCGCCCGCAGCTTCGTGCAGAAGCCGTGGGACGACGCGACGCTGCTCGAGATACTCGAGCGGGAAATCGCCGACGCGCGGGCGGCCCGACGTCGGGACGAGAAGCAGCAGCGCGAACAGCAGGAGGCGCGGCTGATCCAGCGGGGGCTCCTGCCGGCCGAGTTCCCGTCCACGGCGAGCTTCCGCATCGTCGGCGCGTGGCAGCCGGCGTCCGGCTTTGGCGGCGACTGCTACGACGCGCTGACGTTCGGTGCCGACGTCGTCGGGCTCACGATCGCTGACGTTGCCGGCAAAGGCCTTCCCGCGGCACTTCTGATGTCGAACCTGCAGGCGGCCGTCCGCGCGTTCGCCAACGGCGAGGCGCGGCCTCACACGATCTGCGCGAGCGTCAATCGCCTGCTCTGCCTGAACATTACGAGCGGCCGCTTCGTGACGTTCTGTTACGCGCGGCTCGACGGCGCTCGACGCACGCTTGCGTACGCGAACGCCGGACACAACCCTCCGCTCCTCGTGCGTGCCGACGGAAGGCTCGAGAAGCTTTCGAGCGGCGGCACCGTGCTCGGCGTCTTTCCAGACACCGCCTATGACGAGGCGGAGCTGCCGCTCATGCCCGGCGATCGGCTGCTCTTCTATACCGACGGAATCACCGAAGCACGCGATCGCGCCGGTGAAGAGCTCGGCGACGACCGGCTGGCCGAACTCCTTGTCGAACATCGCGCTCTTGACGCCGCCGCGCTGCACTCGACGATCCTCGATCACGTGACGACGTTCGCCGCCGAAGGATTCCAGGACGACGCGACGCTGATCGCTGTCGAAGTTATGTAGCGAAGCACGAAGGACGAAGCACGAAGGACTAAGGACGGACATGAAACAGGATTTGCGTCATGCGCTTCAGATCCTCCTGAGACATCCGCGCTTCACGGTGGTGGCCGTCCTGACGCTGGCGCTCGGGATCGGCGCCAACACGGCGATTTTCACGCTCGTTCACAGCGTGCTGCTCCGCTCGCTGCCGTACCCCGAACCCGACCGCGTCGTGCGCCTGTGGGAACGGACGGAGCGCGGGTCTCAAGTGGCGTTCTCCAAACCGAATTTCCGCGATGTAGCCGCGATGACCCGAAGCCTCGAGTCGATCGGATCCTACGCAGGCGGGCGCGAAACTGTGATTGCCGGCAATACCGCGTCGTTCGCGGACGCTTACCTCGTGTCGGAAGGCTTCTTCAAAGTTCTGGGCGTCGAGCCGGCGGCTGGCCGAACGTTCACACAAGAGGAGACGACGTTCGGCGGTCCGCCTGCCGCCGTCGTGAGTTACGACTTCTGGCGTCAGACGCTGGGCGAAGCGCCGCTCGCCGAGGCGCGGATCGAAGTGCTCGGCCTCCCCTGCCGGGTCGTCGGCGTCCTGCCGCCCGGCGTGGCCCACCCTCGAGAGGCGGATGTCTGGGTTCCCGACGCGCTCTTTAAGGATGAGACCGGCCGCACTGGACACAACGTCGCCGCGATCGGACGGATCGCGCGCGGGGTGTCCTTCGACTCGGCTCGTGCCGAGCTGCAGACCATCGCGGCGCGGATCGAAGCACAGCACGGCGACAACAACGACGCGATCGGCATCACGATGCTTACGCTGCACGAGAGCCTGTCGGGCGGCTCGCGTCCGGCGCTCCTGATGCTGCTCGCCGCCGTCGCGCTCGTCCTGCTCATCGCCTGCGCGAACGTCGCAAGCACACTCCTCGCGCGCGCGGAGGAGCGGCGGCGCGAGCTCGCCATTCGAGCCGCGCTCGGCGCCAGCCGTAGGCGCCTGGTCCGCCAGCTCCTCGTGGAGAGCGCGCTGCTCGCAGTCGTAGGCGGCACGGCCGGATTTCTCGCGGGCGGCTGGATGCTGAGGGCGCTGTTGTCAGTCGATCCGGGCACGCTCACGCGCGGGGCGACAGTCGGAATCGACGCGCGCATCTTTGCGTTCACGATCGTGACGGCGCTCGGGACAGTGATGGTCTTCGGACTGATTCCGGCAGTACGCGCATCCCGTGTCGAACTCCGCGACTCGCTCGTACACGGCGGCCGCGGTGTGAGCGCCGGCGGGAGCTCACGGACGATCCTCATCGGCGTCGAAGCGGCGCTCGCCACGCTGCTCCTCGTCGGCGCATCTCTGTTGATTCGCAGCCTGTGGACCGTCACGTCGATCGATCCAGGCTACGACTCCGGAGCGCTCGTCACGCTAGAGATGACCCTCCCGGGCACGCGCTACGACAGCGAGGAAAGGGCCGTCGGGTTTTACAGCGAGCTTCTCCCGCGGCTCGCGGCCGTCCCGGGAGTCCGCCATGCCGGGCTGACCAGCAGCATCCCGCTTTACGGCTTCGATCCCGGCGGCAGCTTCCGCCTGGACAATGTCGACGACCGTCGGAACGTCGCGGGCTACCGCGTCGTCAGCGCCGACTACTTGCGCGCGCTGTCGGTACCGCTCGTGAAGGGGCGCTTCATTGCAGACGAGGACGACCGTTCGCGTGAACCGGTCGCAGTCGTCAACGAGGCCTTCGTTCGCCAGCACCTGGGAAGCGGCGATCCCATCGGCCGACGGTTTCAGTACTACGGCATGGACAGCCGGAGCGATCCGTGGCTGACGATCGTCGGCGTCGTGGGCAATGTGCGCCACAGCTCGCTCGTCGCGGAGGCCAGACCGGAGGCGTTCGTAAGTTACAAGCAACTTCCCAAGCGCACTCAGTACACCGTCATGGTGGCGGTGCGGCTCGCTCAGGCCGATCTCGCGGAGCGCACCGCTCCGGTCTTGACGGATACAGTGCGATCGCTCGGGCCCGACGTGCCGGTCGAGATCGTCTCGATGGACCAGCGCATCGCCGCATCTGTCGCGGACCGGAGGTTTACCGCCGCCGTGTTCGGCGCGTTCGGCGCCGCCGCGCTGCTGCTCGCCGCCGTCGGGATCTACGGTGTCCTCTCGCACGCGGTCGCCCGCCGCATGCACGAGATCGGCATCCGACTGGCCCTCGGCGCCGAGCCTCGCGCCGTCGTCCGCATGGTCCGCTCGAGCGCGCTGAAGCCGGTTGCTGTCGGCATCCTCATCGGCGCGATCGGCGCGCTTGCCGCTGGTCAGTTGATCGCGTCGATGCTGTACGGCGTTCGACCGGCGGACCCTCGCAGCTTCATTGCAGCGGCGGCCGCGTTGCTGTCGGTGGCCTGGCTCGCGGCGTCGATCCCGGCGCGGCGTGCGACGTCAGTCGATCCCAATGTTGTCTTGAGAACGGAGTAGCGCAGGCCTTGTTGGATCGTTTCGTTCACGACATCCGATACGCCCTCCGCTCCTTCGTCCGCCAGCCGGTTGTCACGCTGACTGCCATCGCGGCGCTCGCGCTCGGCATCGGCGCGAACACGGCCGTCTTCAGCGTCGTCTATGGCGTCCTGCTCAAGCCACTTCCCTACCCTGAGCCCGAAAAGCTGATCTACGTCCACGACGAGCACACGGTGCGGTTCGCTTCGGTGTCGTTCGAGAAGTACGTCGCGCTCCGCGACCGGAATCGTACGCTCGACGCGCTGGGGGCGGCGGCGCCAGTCGGCCTGACGCTCACGGGCCGGACCGAACCCGAGCAGGTGGGTGCGTCGCGGGTGTCTGCCGACTTCTTCCGTGCGCTGCGGGTCGAGCCGATGCACGGACGATGGTTCACCAGAGATGAGGATCAACCGAATGCGGCCGGCGTGATCGTCCTGAGCCATTCGCTCTGGACCCGGCGCTACGGCGCCGATCCGCGCATCGTCGGAACGAACATCGCCGTGGACGGCCGGCCGCGGGTCGTCACAGGCGTGATGCCGCCCGGCTTTACATATCCCGGACGAACAGATGCGTGGGTACCGCTCGCGCTGTCCGCCGCGCCTAAGCCGCAGGGCAACTTTCTGCGCCTGGTGGGGCGGACGCGCCCGGGCGTTTCGGTCGATCAGGCGCGTGCGGACCTGGACGCCGTCACCGCGGCGTTCAACCACGAGCACGGCTTGAAGCGAGCCACGATCGTGTGGCCGCTTCACGACCTCATCGTCTTCGACAATCGCCGCACGCTGTTGATCCTGCAGGGAGCGGTCGCGTTCGTTCTGCTCATCGCGTGCGCCAACGTGGCCAACCTTCTGCTCGCGCGAAGTGTCGCGCGGCGCCGAGAGATCGCGATCCGGACGGCGCTCGGTGCCGGCCGCGTCAGGATCGTCCGGCAGCTCCTGACGGAGAGTGTGGTGCTCGCGGTCGCAGGCGCGGCTGCAGGCCTGGTGCTCTCCGGTTGGCTGCTGCGTCTCTTCAAGGCGCTCGCGCCGGCGTCGTTCCCGCGCGCGAATGCTCTCGAGATTGATACGAGCGTGTTGATATTCACCGCGGCCGTAGCCGTCGCGACCGGGCTTGTGTTCGGCATCGCCCCCGCGGCGCGCGGAGCGCGAAGCGATCCGAACGACGCGCTGCGCGAGTCGGCCACGCGCGGCAGCTCGAGCGCGGGGGGACGCGGCGCGAGCCGCACGCTGGTCGTCGCCGAAGTGGCGCTGGCCGTCGTGCTCATCGCGGGCGCGGCGCTGATGGTCAAGAGCCTGATGCGCCTGCAGCGGCAGGACACCGGCTTTCGCGCCGAGAACGTCGTCACGTTCGATTTGAATCTGCCGGATGCTCGATATCAGTCGGAACCGAACGTGGTGAGCGCATACGAGCGAATCGTCGAGGAGGCGAGCTCGGTGCCCGGCGTGCGCGCCGTCGGCGCCATCAATCATCTGCCGCTCGTCCGGTTCGGCTTCAACGGCGGCGTAGCAATCGAAGGCCGGCCGGCCGAGCCGGCGGATCGTGCGCCGGTCGTCGAGTTCAGAGTCGTGACTCCGGGCTATTTCGAAGCGATGGGTATCCCGATTCACGCGGGGCGCCAGCTCGACCCCCGCGATACCGCTGCCGCCCGAAAGGTCGTGGTCGTGAACGACGCCATGGCGAAGCAGCTCTGGCCCGGCTCGAGCCCGCTGGGTGCGCGAATCAAGCCGCCGTTCCTGGACCGCGGCGACGATTGGTACGAGGTCGTCGGCGTCGTTGGCGACGTGCGGTCGTGGACGCTGCGCACGCCGCCCGTGCCCGAGTGCTACGCCCCACACGCCCAGGCGCCGGCGAGAGGACTCGCGCTGGCGGTGCGTACTGGAGACGCGCCCGTTGAAACGGTTCTGCCCGCGATCAGGCGACGGATCGCGGCGTTCGATGCGGCGCTGCCGCTCGTCCGTGTTCAGACGCTCTCGACGGTCGTCGAGCTCGCCGCCGGCGACTCGCGCCTCTCCTCCACGCTGACCGCGATCTTCGCGCTGCTGGCCGCGCTTCTCGCGACCGTCGGAATATACAGCGTCATTTCCTACTCGGTCGCCCAGCGCGACCGCGAGATCGGAATCCGCGTCGCGCTCGGCGCCGACCGACGCCGCGTGATGCGACTGGTGCTCGGCGAGGGGCTCGTCCTCGCTGGCGCGGGCGTCGCGCTCGGCACGCTCGGCGCGCTTGGTCTGACGCGCACGCTCGGCACCCTGCTCTACGAGGTCAGCCCGACGGATCCAGTTGTTCTCCTCGGGACGATCGTTGGTGTGCTGATTGTCGCGCTTGCGGCGTCTTATCTTCCCGCGCGGCGCGCGATGCGCGTCGACCCGGCCGTCGCGCTCAGAGCCGAGTAACGTTCAGGGGACGATGCCCAGGGTTTTCAGAACAGGATCGTTCGCGAGCAAGGAAGGAAAATCGCGCACGGCCTTTTTCAGATGCCCGAACCGCCAGCCGCGGAAACCAAAAACGTCCATCTCTTTCAGTGCCTGGTCGGCGGTCCAGCTTTCAGCGCTCATGCGATAGCAGGCCACCATGACGCCCGTGCGCTCGGCGCCGCGCTGGCAGTGGACGAAGACCTGCTTGTCGGGGTTCGCGCGGAGTAGCTGCAGGAATTGCGCAATCTGAGCGGTGTCGGGGTTGTTCTTACCGCGCCAAGGAATGCTCACGTACTCCAGGCCCTGCGTCTGCACGAGCCCGCGCTCCCACGTGATCTCATCGGGCTCGTGCCTCAGATTCACGACGATGTCGACGCCAAGCTTCTTCAGCTCTTCGAAGCCTTTGGCGTCCGGCTGCGCGCCCCGGAACAACTGCGCGCTGACCGTCGCGAAGTTCGGCAGCCCGGGCATCTTCGCCCGCACCGCCGGGGCCTGTGCGGTCTGGGCCGGCGCGGGCAGAACGGAGAGCGACCACCCGGCCAGCACAAAGACGGCAAGAGCCTGGACGTGTTTCCGCCTCGTCATACCGGTACTTCCCTGTATGTCTCTAGTATCCACGAAAACGCCCTATTCGCGCATGACGATGACTGGATCGACCGAGGCAGCTCGGCGGGCGGGCACGTAGGAGGCGATCACCGCAACGGCAGAGACGACGATCGCGATGGCGGCAAACGTCGCAGGATCGACCGGCGTGACGCCGAAGAGCATCGATCGGATCGAACGGGCCGCGGCGATGGCGGCGACGCCGCCGATCGCGAGCCCCGCGGCGCTCAGCTTCGCGCTGTCCGTGAGGACCATTCGAATCACGTCGGCGCGGCGCGCTCCGAGCGCCATGCGCACGCCGATCTCGCGCGTCCGCTGCGCGACCGCGAACGACAGCATGCCGAAGAGCCCGACCGTGGCGAGCAGCACGCCGACGCCCGCGAAGATCGTCATCAGCAGCATGTTGAACCGCCGCTCCGCGAGGAGCGTCCTCATCTCGGCATCGACCGTCGTCATCGCGGTGACCGGCTGTTCGGGATCGACGTCGAGCAGCGCGCTTCTCATGGGTGAGAAGACCGATGCCGGGTTGCCTGAGACGCGCGCGACGAACGTCATCCATCGCATGAACGGCAGCGTGCGCTGCGTAAACGGCACATATGTGGCCGGCTGCTCGTCGCGCTCGAGGCCGTACGATCGAACGTCGTTGACGATGCCGACGAGCGTCACCCACTGCGGGCTGGGCGACTGGTACCACATGATTCGCCGGCCGAGCACGCCGGCCGGATCGCGGTCGGGGAAGTATCTGCGCGCCATCGCCTCGTTGATGACGGCGACCGGCTGACTTTCGGCCGTGTCCGACTCCGTGATGCCTCGGCCCGCGAGCACCCTCATTCCGACAGTCGCGAAGTACGAAGCGCTCGCGGCACGATAGTCGGCGACCGGCGCCTCACCGGGCGTCGGCGGCTCTCCCTCCATCCGAAACCGCATGTTGGTCGCCGTCTCTGAAAACGGCAGCTGAGACATCGCGGCGGCGTGTTGAACCGCCGGCAGGCGTGCGATGCGTTCGAGTGCGGCGGAGACGTACGCCTTCTGGTCCGGGATCTTCATGTACTTCGGGCCGACGAGGAATACGTTCATGGCCACCAGGCCGTCGGGCCTGAAACCGGGATCGACATCGAGAACTCTGCCGAAGCTGCGGACGAGCAGCCCGCCGGCGGCGACGAGCGGGATCGCCATGGCGATCTCGGCGACGACCAGCGTCGCGCGGAGCCTGCGGCCGCCGCGGTCGGCGGTGACGGTTCGCCCGGAATCGCGCAGCGCCGGCGCCACGTCACCGCGCAGCGCCTGACGCGCGGGAGCCAGCCCGAAGAGGAGCGCGCTCACCACGATTGCGCCGACTGTGAAGAGAAGAACGGGCGGGTCGATCGCGATCTCGGAGATTCGGGGGATGTCGGAAGGCGCGAGACGGCGCACGGCTTCGACGGCGCCGTACGCAACGGCAATCCCGAGGACTCCGGCGCAGACCGCGATGACGAGCGCCTCGGTGAGATGTTGTGCGGCAAGACGCCTGGCGCCCGCCCCGAGCGCGATTCGAACCGCCGACTCGCGCTGCCGTGCCGCCGCGCGGGCGCTGAGAAGGTTCGCGGTGTTCGCGCACGCGATCAGCAGAACACCAGCCACGGCGCCGAAGAGCGTCAGTAAGGCGCCGCGGACCTTCTGCGTCTGTGCTTCGAGTGCCGGCGTGACGCGTACGCTCCAGCCCGCGTTCGCATCGGGAAATCGCGCGGCAAGTCGTACGGCGGAGGCGTTCAGATCGGCCTCCGCCTGGGCCGCGCTGATGCCCTCCTTCAGCCGTCCGAACGCGAACATGAAGCGGCTGTTCCGCGGCACTCCGCGCATTTCGTCCGCCATCGGCGCCCACAACTGAACGTCAGCCGCCGGATACGTGAACGCGGCCGGCATCACGCCCACGACTGTCGTCGGTACCCCGTTCAGCGTGAGCACGCGGCCGACAACGCCGGGATCGCCGCCGAACTCCGTTCGCCAGAGCGCGTGACCGAGCACGATGACGTTGCCGCCGCCAGGGCGATCGTCCGACGGCAGAATCGTGCGGCCGAGGAGTGCCGGCACGCCGAGCATCGGAAACGACTCACCCGTGAGTCGCACACCGGTCAGGCGCTGCGGCACCGAGCGTCCCGTCAGGTTGAACGTCCAGTACACGGACATCGCGAGATGCCGAAAGCTCCGCTCCTCGCGCTCGAAGTCCTTGACGTCCCCGTACGACACGTATGGGATGACGCCGCGCCTGACGTGCGCCGCGCGCACCTGCATCAGCCGGCCGGGTTCATTGAACGGCAGCAGGCGGAAGAGCACGCCGTAGACGACGCTGAAGAGCGCCGTGCTGGCGCCGATGCCGAGCGTCATCGTGAGCACCAGAACGCTCGTGAGGAGCGGAGTGGCCCGCATCAACCGAAACGCATACCGGATGTCCGTCATCCCGCCGTCCTTCGTGCTTCGTCCCTCGTGCTTCGCCCCAGGCCCCAGGCCCCAAGCCCCAGGCCCCAGGCCCCAGGCCCGGTGCGTTAGACGGCGGGCACTAGGTTGGGTTAGCTGGTGGGTCGTGGACGGAGCGCCCCGCTCACCTTGACATTCTAGGTGAATAGGCATAACACTCACCTAGAATGCCTACCAGAGCGGACCGCATCGAGCTTCTTCAGGGGACGCTGGACCTGCTGATTCTCCGCACGCTGCGCCTCGGTCCCGCGCACGGGCACGCCATCGCCAAAGCCATCGAACGAAGCTCGGAGGATGTGCTGCAGGTGGAACAGGGATCGCTCTACCCGGCGCTGCACCGGCTGATCAAGCGAGGCTGGATCGCCTTCGACGAGGGCACGTCGGAGAACAACCGGCGCGCCAAGTTCTATTACCTGACCGCGAAGGGCCGCAAGCAGCTCCAGATCGAAACCGGAAAATGGGACAGGCTGGCTCGAGCCATCGCCCGCGTCCTCCGTCCTGCCGCACAGGAGTAACCATGGAACCCCGCAATCGAGCGTTGGACGGCCTCGAGGACGACATCCGCGACCATATC